>JBKPRH010000417.1:0-16421 GCA_046765795.1 Acidobacteriota bacterium
CTACACGAGGGGTCCTTCATCGACGGGGCCGCGATATTCCGTGGTCGTCGTAGTGGAAACTCATGCGAGCTTCGTCCATCCAGCGAACAACCGTGGCGAGTTCATCGTATGTGCGGAGCAGCGAGACAGATCGGTTCGCACGAGATGCGAGTGCGGCAAACCGACGCGGAGGGCTGATCCATGCGTCTGATTCGCAGACTCCTGCTGCTGACCATCGTGGGCGTCGGCGGCGTTGCGGCATTCAATTACTGGTCTCACAACGGGTGGCACGTGCGACCCGAAGTCGCACGGCTCGAAGCGCGTATCGCGAAGCAGCACGCTGCGAAGCTCGCGACTCAGGCTGCCGCAAAGGCACACGACGCGGCGAGCACCGTCGGCGACACCGTGAGCGACACCGCGCTGACGGCGAAGATCAAATCGAAAATGGTCCTCGACGACGACATCAACGCGCGCGGCATCGATGTCGACACATCCGGCACCATCGTCACCTTGACCGGTGTGGTCAGGTCCGCAGACGAGCGTGATCGCGCCGTGCGACTGGCACGAGAGACGAAGGGCGTCACGAAAGTGATTGATCAGCTGCGAGTCCGAGGGTCGAAGACCAACAGCTAGGACACGGAAAGCGGTTCGAGCATCCGTCCGTTGCTGTCACCGAACTTCTCGAGGTGCACACCACCCGCATCCATCAGCGTCAGCAGCAGGTTCGCCATCGGTGTGTCGAGCGTGTACCGGAGATGACGGCCCATCTTGAACGTGCCGCCGAGGCCACCAGCCAGCAGCGTCGGCAGATCCGAGTGACGGTGCATGTTGCCGTCGCCCATGCCGCCGCCGTAGAGCAGCAGTGACTGATCGAGGACCGAGCCGTCGCCTTCCTTCATCGACTGCAGCTTGTCGAGGAAGTAGGCAAAGAGCTGACACTGGTACAGATCGATGCGGGCCTTCTTGGCAATCAGCTGCGGATCGTTGCGATGATGCGACACGCCGTGATGTTGCTCGGGCACGCCGATATTCGCGAACGTCATCGTGCTCAGCTCACGCGACATGATCATGCTGAACACGCGCGTGAGGTCGGCCTGGAAGGCCAGCGCCTGCAGGTCGAACATCAGTTTGGTGTGCGCGTCGAACGACGACGGAATGTCCGTGGGCCGCTCCGGCAGCTCGATGGCCACAGGCTGCGATTCAGCGTTCTGGATGCGCGTTTCGATCTCACGCACTGAGTCGAGGTACTCGCGCAGCTTGGCTTTGTCGCCGCGGCCGAGACTGTTCACAACGCGGTTCGCTTCTTCGCGGACGGAGTCGAGGATGCTCCCCTCCGACTGGCTGCGCAACTGCCGCGCCTCCGCGCTGCCGCCGTCGCCGAACAGACGTTCAAACAGAATCCGCGGATGCGACTCAGTGTTGTTCGGCGTCGTCTCATTGCGCCACGAGACCGTGTTCACATAGAAGCAGTCGCCGGAGTCACAGGAGCCCTGGGTCGGAAAATCAACCGACATCTCGATCGACGGAATGCGCGACGTCTTTCCAATCTCTCGCACCAGGAGTTGGTCCACGGTCGTCGCCAGCTTCACCTCGACGTCCGGTCGCGTGCGGTCGTAGGCATGCACGCCGGTCAGCCACACGGCCGACGCACGGGGATGATCACCGGTCCCGTCGCCGAACGTATCTGCCTGTAAATGCGAGAGGCCGGAGAGCACGGTGATCTTGTCGCGCAGGTGCGCGAACGCCGACAGCGTCGGCGTCAGCTCGAATCCCGATCCCGTCGTCGCCGGGGTCCACTGGTTCTGAATCACGCCGTTGGCGATGTAGACGAAGCCGAAGCGCGGAGTGGGTTTGAAGGCGCGCGCCGAGAGCGCCGGGACCATCGCATCGAGAAACGGCAGGGCGATCGTCGTGCCCATGGCACGCAGGAACGTTCGCCGCGGCAGCGCTTTCTTGCTGACGAACATCACTCGCCTCCAGCTTCTCGCATCTGGAACGGACGGCTCTTCGCGATCCCAATGACCAGCGACGCCAACGTATTGTTCGACGCCTTCGCCTCGCGCATCACCGCGCGCACGGTGGGCGCGTCATAGTATTGCAGGTTGCGGCCGATCGCGTACATCAGCAACCGCTCCGCGACCGTGCCGACGAACTGCTCGGGCTGACGCATCAGTTCTTTCTTCAACCCGGGAATTCCGTCGAATTTCGTTCCCTCCGGGAAGACGCCGGTGGCATCGATCGGCTGCTGACCGTCGCGGTCGCGCCATCGCCCGACGGCGTCGAAGTTTTCCATCGCGAAGCCAATCGGGTCCATCCGTGCATGGCAGCCGGCGCACGACGGCGCAGCGCGGTGCCGAGTCATCGCCTCGCGGAGTGTCAGCGGTTTTCCTGGTGCGGTCTCTGTTTTCAGCGATGGCACATCGGCAGGTGGAGGCGGTGGCGCCGCCGACAACAGATTCTCGAGCACCCACTTGCCACGAAGCACCGGCGAGGTGCGCGTCGAGTAGGAGGTGATCGTCAACACGCTGCCCTGCCCCAGCAATCCGCCCCGGACGCTGCCCTCTGGAAACGTGACGCGACGGAAGTAGCTGCCTTTGATGTTCGGCACTCCGTAGTGCCGCGCCAGCCGTTCGTTCAGGAACGTGTAGTTGGCATTCAGCAGATCGAGGACACTGCGGTTTTCTCGAAACACGCTGCTGATGAACAGCTCGGTCTCACGCTGCATCGCGGTGCGCAGTGTTTCGTCGAAGTCCGCAAAGAGGATCTCGTCGGGCTGCTTCGCTGCGATGTCTCGGAGATACAGCCATTGCGCTGCAAAGTTCGTGACGAGCGATTCCGATCGCGAGTCCGCGAGCATGCGACGTACCTGCTGCTCGAGGACCTTCGGATCCTTCAGTCGTCCTGCCGCGGCTGCATCAAGCAGTTCATCGTCCGGGATGCTGCTCCAGATGAAGAACGACAGACGCGACGCGAGCTCGAGGTCGCTGATGCGATACGCGGTTCCGACCGCGGCACTGGAAGGCTCTCGCTCGATACGGAACAGGAACTGCGAGCTGACGAGCAGTCGCTCGAGCGCCTTCTGGATGCCGAGATCGAAGCTGCCCACCTGCGCTGATGCTCCGGCGGGCAGGCCCTCTTTGCGACCACGCTCGTAGAACGGCATGAGATCGCGGAGATCGGTGTCGTTCACGGGACGACGGTATGCGCGTCGCGCCAACGTCGAAAGAATTCGCCGCGCGCATGGAAGCTCCTCGGCTGCAGACGAGGGTTTGCACACGAAGACGCGGCGCCGGCTGGGTGAATCGCCGCCGGCCTTGGCGTTGTACGGTCCGCTGATGGTCACGCTGTTGATCGCCGGCTGCGTGCCGCGGCCGCGCATGCGTGGCCGCAGCGTCGCCTCGTCACGTGCCTCGGTGCGCTGCACGAACGCGACACCGATCAACTTCGGACCCGCCTTCAGCGTGAGTGGAAATTCGATCGGGCCAGCCGCAGCGCCTCGACCACGACCACCGGCGCGTCCGCTCGCACCTGCTCCATCCACCGGTCCAGCGCCTCTGCCCGCCACCGCCGGTCGCGCATTCGACGGAGGCGTGGGATCAGGATCGGATGGATCGGGCTGACCGGGAGGTGCATCCACCGCGGGACCTCCGCGCCCACCACCAAGAGAACGACGCGCGACACGCCCGCCGTCAACGAGGACCTCCAGCTCGTGGCCCTGCGCCGCACCCACATCCACCTTGACGATGTACGTGCCGTCGACCGGGAACTCGCTTCGCACCGCGATGCCGCCGCGCGTGCCGAATGGCAGTTCGTCAACGCGCTCGTCCTGCGGATGCTCCGGATCGAGGCGATGGATGTTCACCATCACCGGCATCGCCGGATCGCCGATCGCGAGCCGGCTGATCTTGCGCGCAGCATCGAGATAGCGCTCCAGGTTGCTCGGCGACATGAACAACAGGTCGGCGATGTTGTCGAAGCCGCTGCTGATGTTGTCGGGCGGCAGTAAGTAATCGATGCTCACTTCGCGCGGCAGCGACTCGAGCGCGAGCAGATCGCGGACCGCATTCTGATACTCGGTGCGACTGAGGCGATGCGTCAGTGGCAGCTTGCCGAGATGTGGACGCGCGCCCTCGGCGCGATCCAACTCAGTCTCGAGGAATGTCGCCACACGGTCGTAACTCGCCGTATCTGGACGCGGCGCACCTGGCGGTGGCATCGACTGCGTCCGCAGCTTGCGCACCACCTTCTCCCAGCGATCCGCGGTCGCACCGACGCTCGTCACGTCGGCCGGATCGATGACCAGGCCACCGCTCTTCAGCCGTTCGTTATGACAGGTGGCGCAGTACTGCTTGAGGACCGCGGCAGATGCGGCGGCGGGCGCGGGCTGTGCTGCAGGCGCCTGCGCGCCTGGCCTCGCGGTGGCGACGGCCAGCGCAAAGCTCAGTACGGCGAACCCGAGCAAAGCTCTGTAGGACATTCGAATACGGGGTTATATTACCGCCGTGGCTGGAGGACCTATGAGGTTTCGCGATTGGCTCCACGTTGTAGCCATCGGCTTTCTCGCGGCGACGATTTCTGTGTTTGCGGCCGGATCACCGCTTGTCGATGCGGTCAAGAAACAGGACCTCCAGACCGTCCGCGCGCTCCTCAAGCAAAAGGTCAACATCAACGCCGCT
The DNA here is from genome assembly GCA_046765795.1 of Acidobacteriota bacterium. Lineage (GTDB taxonomy): Bacteria > Acidobacteriota > Vicinamibacteria > Vicinamibacterales > UBA2999 > Gp6-AA40. The sequence continues at coordinate 4,656 of JBKPRH010000417.1, forward strand.
GAGGCGGACGGCTTCACCGCGCTGCACTGGGCCGCGCAGCGAAACGATCTCCCGCTGGTCGATCTGCTCCTTGGTGCCGGGGCCAACGCGAAAGCCTCGACGCGCTACAACATCACGCCGCTGTACCTCGCAGCGATGAACGGCAACGCCGCGATGATCGAACGCCTGATCAATGCCGGCGCGGATCCGAACGGCATCGCTGAAGAAGGTCAGACGATGCTGATGACCGCGGCGCTGTCGGGAAAGGCCGATGCAGTCAGACTGCTGCTGACCCGTGGCGCGACAGTCGATGCGAAGGAACAATACAAGGGTCAGACGGCGCTGATGTGGGCCGCGGCCGAAGGCAACACCGCCGCGGTTGATGTGCTACTTGAAGCAGGCGCCGATCTGAAGCTGAAGTCGACCGGTGGTTTCACGCCGCTGCTCTTCGCTGTGCGCAACGCGCACATCGATACGGCCGTCGCGCTGCTGAAGCGCGGCGCCAATGTCAACGATGTCGCCCCCGACAACTCGAGCGCGCTGAGCATCGCTGCCGTGAATGCCTACTTCGAGTTGGCATCAGTGCTACTCGATCACGGCGCGAATCCGAACCTCCCCGATCCGCGCGGGTCGCCGCTCCATACGGTCGCGTGGTTGCGGAAGCCTGGCGCCGATGGCGCCGCCGGCGTCGGTAACACGCCGGTCGGCACGCCGCAGCAGACCGGCACGGTCACGGCGATTGAGCTCGCACGCAAACTTCTCGAGCACGGCGCCAATCCGAACACGCGCGTCGAGTGGAACGAGCCACGCTTCGGCAAAGAAGGTGGCACGGCGCGCAATCCGCCGAACATCCGCCTCGGACGTCATCTCCTCAGCTACCGGGGGGCGACACCGTTCTATGTCGCCGCGAAGAACGGCGATATCGAGTTGATGCGTCTGCTCGTCGAGTTCAACGCCGATCCAAAGATCACGACACTCACCGGCGTGACGCCGTTGATGGTCGCGGCCGGTCTGGATACATGGGAGGGCGAGACACCGGGTCCGTACACCGGTGTGCCCGAAGCGGAGCGTCTCGAAGCGGTGAAGTTCGCCGTGTCGCTCGGCGCCGACGTCAACGCACGCACGAACTTCGGCGACTATCCGATGGAAGGCGACGTCGCGTACACACTGCTCTACTACCCGCACAACATCGACAAGCTGCTCGACCTCGGTGTCGGCGATCCGCGCTGGAACGGCACCACGCCACTCATCGGCGCCATCATGTCGAACCAGCCATCGATCGTGCAGTACCTCGTCGATCAGGGCGCAGACGTGCGCATGAAAACGACGCTGGGTTGGACACCGCTGAACGTGGCCGAAGGCGTGTTCTGCTGCAACGCGAAGAAAGAGTTCCCGGCGGCGGCAGCGATCATTCGCAAAGCGATGGGGGCGAAATGAAACGGTCGTGTGCGGTCATCGTCATGCTGGCGGCGTCGCTCTCGACGGTGCGGGCACAGCAGCCCGCGGACCAGGTCACCTATGTCGACGCGACGAAGGTGGCCGAGGCGTTCGCCAAAGGAGGCGCGCTCGACACCGGATCGGATCATGTCGCCTCGGTCCTCCGGCGCGTGAAGCCGGGCCAGGTGGAAATTCACACGAAGGAAACCGACGTCTTCTACATCGTCGATGGCACTGCCACGTTCGTGACAGGTGGAACGATGGTCGGCGGGAAAGAGACGCGGCCAAACCAGATGCTCGGCGCGGACATCCAGGGTGGCCAGACGCATCACTTGAAGAAGGGCGATTTCATCTCGATCCCGGCTGGCATCCCGCACTGGTTCAAGGACGTGCCGGCGAGCGGCGTCACCTACTACATGGTGAAGGTGGTGAAACCGTAGGTCAGGCTACTTCGCCGGTTCCACCCGCAGTCGATGTTGATAGCCGAGGATCACTACGTCGTCGTCCGGTCGATCTGCGCTTAGCGTATCGGACGAATGCGCACTGGAGGGATAAACTCGATACATGTCCGTCTTCAGCAATCGTTCCGCTGATCCGCCGCAGGAACGGGCTCGCTACGCCGGCGCCATATTGGATCTTCTCGGCAACAACCATCCGTTGACCGTGTTGCGTCAAACGCCCTCCGCGGTGGCCCAGGCGATCGATGGCCTCACGCCCGCTCAACTCCGCACACCAGAAGGCCCCGACAAGTGGTCCGTCGTCCAGGTGCTGCAACACTTGGCTGATTCTGATCTGGTGTGGGGATGGCGCGTGCGACTGATCCTGGCGCATGAGCGGCCTCAGATCACTGGTTACGACCAGGATCTCTGGGCCGAACGGCTTCATTACGCTGACGCCGATCCGGGTGAAGCACTGGCGGCGCTCGACATCCTTCGTAGGCAAAACTTGAGGCTCATCGAGCGCGCAACGCCCGCAGAGTTGAAGCGCGTCGGCGTGCACGCAGAACGCGGCGAGGAAAGCATCGAATATCTCGTGCGTCTCTACGCTGGCCACGACCTGCTTCACCTTCGACAGCTCGATCGCATTCGAGCCGTCGTCGCGTTGTGAAGGACACTCGTCTCCGCTGGCGCTAGCGTCTCGCGTCGACTACTGCGCTGGCTCCACCCGCAGTACGGCGCCCGCGTCTTCATCAGTCAACACGTACAGATAGCCGTCCGTTCCCTGACGCACATCGCGAATGCGTTGATGCAGCTCCGCGAGAATCGGCTCTCGCTGGATAGGCTGCCCCTGCTCGTTGAACGTGATGCGACGGACGTGACCGGTGCCGCTCGTTCGCCCCTCGACCATCGCGCCGATGAACGCATTGCCCTTCCACTGGGGGAATCGGTCGCCGGTGTAAAACGTGATGCCGGACGTCGCCAGCGATGGAACGAAGTAGATGAACGGCGGCTCGAGGTCCGGACGCGAGGTGGTGTCGCTGATCGTGGTGCCGTCGTAGTCCCGTCCGAAAGTCACGAGCGGCCACCCGTAGTTGCGCCCGGGTTTGATGATGTTGATCTCGTCGCCGCCGAGCGGCCCGTGCTCGGTTTCCCAGATCGCACCGGTCGTAGGATGCATGGTCAACCCTTGAGGGCTGCGGTGACCGAGGGAGTAAATTTCTGGCATGTAGCCAGCGCGGCCGACGAACGGGTTATCGGCCGGCACGCTGCCATCTTCTTTGAGCCGAATCATCTTGCCGCTGTGATCGCCGGGGTCCTGCGCGCGGTTCTGCTCCTGGCGCTCTCCGACGGTGAGAAAGAGGAAGCCGTCGCGATCGAAGGCAATGCGGCCACCGAAGTTGGTTTCCGATTCGCTCCACGTGTTGGCGACGAAGATCTCTTTCAGATCCGCAAGCGCCAAACCCGTCCAGCGCGCGCGTGCGAGCACGGTCGTCGACCGCTTGTCCGCTCGGACCTTCGAGTAGCTCAGATAGAGCAGCTGGTTCTCGCGAAATTTCGGGTGCAACGCGATATCGAGCAAGCCGGCGAGCCGCCCGTTGTAAACGGTGGGCACGCCCTCGACGGGCTTCGGATCGAGAACGCCGTGGCGGATGATGCGCAATCGTCCACCGCGCTCGGTCACTAACATCGCACCCTCGGGAAGGAATGCCAGGCTCCACGGATGCGAGAGCCCAGTGGCGACGGCCGTCACTCGCACCGGGAGCTCTGAGGTGAAGAGCGTGACCGGCAGCGACGGCAACGGCGGAGACGGGGCGCGTGCCGATTTCTGTGCCACGACGCTCGCGCCAAACGACGCGAGAACAACGAGAAGACCGCACACGAGCCGCTGCTGCATGACGCGAATTGTAGCCAAAAGGCGCTACCGCGCTGCGAAAGTCTCGCCGGTGCGAATCACTCGTCTCCGTGATCCGCCTCGTCCTCGGAACTTTGCCGCATGCCCCCGGTCACGCTCGACCATACAGGACGCAGCCAGTTTCCGGGCTGCATCACTTCATAGGTCACGAGATTACCGTCGTCTTGAATGTAGGTCCGAAACTGACCATTCGGAGATTGGATGAACGATGGAGTGACAGCCTTTTCCGGGAGATTAGGAGCATAGATAGGCAGGTTGAAGTGGAACCCGTCCCGGTAGGTTGCCACCAGGGCGTCGAACATCGCCTCGTCGGTCGTGCCGGTGCCAGGAATCTTCAGGCCGAGATAAAACTCGCCGCCGCGCTGATGATCGCTTGTCTGTTTCAACTGAATCAACACCACTTCTTCGCGATGAGCACCCTCCACCACGTCGCCCGAGATCTTCACCAGCGAACGCTGCGTCGCCGGCGCCCCGCCTCGGTATTCTGATGGATCGTCGACCTTCGAGTCGTTGAGCATAGCGTTGCCGTCGTGACGCAACCTGCCCATGTTCGTCTCGTTGAGTTCCTTCTCCTGCGCGCACACAGGTGACGCTAGGAGCACCACGATCGAGGCAAGCACCAGTTTCATATGTCACGTCCTTTACAGTTGCTCTTCTCAACCGCGGGCAATAGTGATGCCGTCAGTGAACAGATGTAAACGAGGGACTGAATGGCGACCGAAGAGCCTCTGAGCCTCGGTGTGTCGCAAACGGAGGTCACTCTTCGCGCGGCTGAGCCGCCGCGCTCACCTGAAAAAGGATGTGTTATTTTAATAACACAATAATGCGTAGAATCACCGCATGGGCGGCCACGATCACCATCGCGACGGTGACGGTGGGCGCACAGTCGCCGCGTCCGGCGCAATCGAGCATGCCGAGTGAACGTGCGTTCGCAGCTGAGCTACAGCGCGCGTTCCGAACCGGCGACCGTCAGGCAGTGGCGAACCTGGTGCGGTTTCCGGCGCGAGTGTCTGTCCGTCAGCGTCCTTTCCCGATCTACGTCAAGGATCGAGATGCGCTCGAGCAGATGTACGACATGGTGTTCACTCCCGACGTGCGTTGCGCCGTTGTCGACAGTCGCGAGCCCGTCACAGGGGAACCTCGCCCCAAGAACACACTGCTCCTGGCGAGCGGCGTCGTATCTCTGGCCGATGGTCGCGTGATCGCCGAGCGCACACAAGGCAAGTACCAATCACACGGCTCACCTCGTTTGGCGATACGTCCACGCGTCTCGGCAAACCGCGTCAGGTGACATTCCCGAACGGACAACGGACGATGGAACTCGGAGGACGGGTTGCAGAACTCGGAGCTGACGGCTACATCGTGGCCGCGAGCGCGGGCGATCGCCTTAGCGCGACGATCAGCAGCTTCCCTCTTGGCAGCCTGTGGTTACGAGTCTCGCGACGAGGCAGCAACTCGTTTCTCGATGGCGGCGCGCGTGTGCGCGGCGGCAAAGGGGGCACCGTGTGGGAGGCCCCACTCACTGAGGGCGGCGAATATCTGGTCGAAGTCGTTCGTCGCGCGCCGTACTGCGATCCTCCGGTCATCAGTCACGTGGTGTCACTGTCGCTGACCTAGGGGACTTTCAGGAATTTCGCGCGCAGCGCCTTGCGGTCTACCTCTGAACCTCGGAGGTACACCGCGGCGATGCGCCGCGTGTTGGTGATGTCGTCGAGCGGGCTTGCGTCGAGCACGACGAAGGCCGCTTCCTTCCTCGCAGCCACCAGACCCAGACGATCGAGCCTGAGGAGGCGGGCGTTGGTACTCGTGGCGGCGACGAGGGCTTCCATGGCAGTCATGCCGCACTGCGTATACGCCGCCATCTGCTCGTGCGCGCCGAATCCGTCCCCAGTGCCATCGGTTCCAACGCCGATCACCATCCCGGCGTCGTGAATCTTCCGCAGGTTCCGGCAGTGCAGATCGAACAGCGCGTCAGGCGGATTGCCTTTCGCCTGCCGCTCGCCGAGCTCGGCGCGCATCCGTGCGATCTCTTTCGCGGGCAGCGTCTCGGCGAGGGCCTCGACAGAATTCCTGGTCGAGGGCACGGGCATGTTCGGGCCCGTCCACACCTTCGGATTCGCCTTCACCAGCGCGAGGTACTCCTCATCGACGTCGCGGTCGCGCACTTCGTGCACGAATCCGTCGATACCGACCTTGAAGAGATCCTTGGCATCGGCCAGTGCGGAGGTGCGGCTCAAGTGCGCCAGCACCTCCATGCCGTTGGCGTGCGCCTCTGCAATGATGGCGCGATACACGCTCGGCTGAACCTTCGGCACCGTGCCATTCCGATCGTCCACCCAGATCTTGACGAAGTGCACGCCGCGCGCATGCAGCTCGCGCACGTGCTTCTTGCCCTCGGCTTCAGTCCGCGCGCCATAGGGAATCCCGAGGCGAGGCTCGCCTGGAGGGCCAGCGATCGGACTGCCGGCGATCCCTTTGCCGACGGTAAGAAACCGCGCCGCGCCCGGCAGCACGGCATCGCGAAGATCGTAGGCGAGCTCCTGATCGGCTTCGAGCCCCATGCTCAACGCCGCGGCGATGCCGTAGTACGCGTAGCGTTCGAGCTGGTCGATCAGATTCTCGCGCGTGTAGTTGGCTTTGCTATTGCTGCCGTCGCGCTCGTTGACCAGGCCGATGTGGTTGTGGCCGTCGATCAGCGCAGGGATCACCGTCTTCCCTGTGAGATCGACACGTCGCGTGCCAGACGAGACCTGCCGTTCCCCTTTCCTGCCGACCCACGTGAACGTCTCGCCATCGACGAGGAACGCGGAGTTCTCGATCGGCGCGCTGCCGTCGCCGACGATCAGTCGCGCACCTTCGAACAACGTCGTTCGCGCCTCGCCGCGTTGGAGTCCCTCGAGTCCGGCCCCGAACAGGACGAGGACGCACGCCAGCATGCATCGGAACAGTGAGAGCCTGCGTGTCACCATACGCGTGAGCATACCTCCAGCAGAGCACTTTCACGCTGCCTGCTCCGTCGTAACGCTTCGCTGGGCTCACACGCTAGAATCGCGCAGGAAGGATTCTTCTATGACCGTCTCGCTCTTCATGCGCCGGCTCACAGCAGCCGTCGTGATCTCGCTAATGGCGCTCACCGTCTCCGCGCGAGCCGACGTGCAGGAAAAGACGATGACCGTTGGCCGGATCACGGTCCATTACAAAGTGGTTCTGCCGAATGGCTACGACCCCGCCAAGACGTACGCGGGGATCATCGCGCTTGGCGGCGGCCCGCAGACGATGAACACCGTCGATGGGGTGTTGAACAGGAATCTCAGGGCCGAAGCCGAGAAGCGCGGATACATCGTCGTGGCGCCAGCCGCACCGGACGGTCAACTCTTCTTCGAAGAGGGCGACCGCATCTTTCCCGAGTTCCTGAAGCAAATCCTCGCCGACTACAAGATCGAAGGCGGGAAGTTCCACATCGCCGGTCCTTCGAACGGCGGCATCGCCGCGATGCACGTGGCAGCTGCGCATCCGCAGTACTTCCGTTCAGTCACCGCATTCCCCGGTTACCTGTGGGAACCGACGACCGCCAAGCTGCAAGCGCTTTCGAAAATCTGTGTCTTCATGTACGTCGGCGAGAACGACGAATACCGCTGGCACGACGAGATGAAGCGCGAAGCGGAGTTCCTGCGATCGAAGGGCGATGTCGCGCGATACACCGTCGAAAAGGGACAGCCGCATCGGCTCGAGACGCTGGCCGGCGAACATGCGTCGCGGCTCTTCGACGGATTCGAGCAGGCCCGCAAGGGCTGCAGTTCGTAACTCGTGATCGGAAGGCGCGACAGGTACGAGGTGCTTTGGGTGCGAAAGGTGCGATATAAGGAACGCATGTTTTCCAACCGTACTCTTCTGACGGCCGTTTTCGTACTCACATTGATCGGGCTGGGCTGGGCCCAGGGGCCGCCAGCTCAGGGCGGCCGCGGTGGACGCGGCGGGGCTGGCCAGACCATCGAGAAGATCCGGCAGCTGAAACCGAATCTATACATGGTGACCGGCGGCGGTGCCAATACGCTCATCCGTGTCACGCCCGACGGTCTCATCGTCGTGGACACCAAGAACCCCGGCGACGAGAACTTCAACCGGCTGATGGAAGAGATCCGTTCCGTCTCGAACCTGCCGGTCAAATACGTGATCAACACTCAGCATCATCCCGATCATGTCGGGACGAATCAGAAGTTCATTGACGCGGGCGCCGCCGTCATCGCGCTCGAAGCGTTGAAGACGCACATGGCCAGCGACCCGCGGACGAAGGAAATCCCCGGGCTACCGACGCAGACGTTTGCGAAAGACTACACGCTGAAGTTTGGCGGCGCGGAAGTGCGCCTCTACTCATTCGGCCGTGGACACTCAGGCGGCGACACGATGGTCTATTTCCCTGACGCGAAGGTCGTCATGGTGAGCGACCAGATCACCGACAACGCGCCGATCGTGGACTTCGCCAACGGCGGCAGCGCCGTTGGGTGGGCGCCGATCCTCGATGGCGTCCTCAAGCTCGACTTCGAGATGGCAATCCCCGGCCGCGGCGAGCCAAAGACGCGTGCGGAGGTCGAGGCGTACCGAACGAAGTTTGCGACTGTCGTGATGCGTGCTCAGGAGGCAATCAAAGCGGGGGCGACGCGCGAGACGCTGGCGATGCAAATGAAGACCGACGACCTCGGGTGGAATTTCAACGCACAGTTCTACGGCTCGCTCTACGACGAGCTGACAAGGAAGTAATGACCCGAGGATTCGAGCAGGCCCGCAAGGGCTGTAGTTCGTAACTCGTGATCGGGAAGATTGCGCTCGAGGAGCACTTCGCGCTGCCCGAGACGCTGGAGGACTCCACTCGCTACGCCAGCGGACAGTCGTGGTCGCTGCTCGAGCAGCGGTTGCTGGATCTCTCCAATCACCGCGTGTCGGAGATGGACGCGCACGGCATTGCGTACGCGATCCTCTCGCTGAACTCCCCCGCCATTCAGGCGATAGCCAATCGATCTCGCGCGATCGAGATCGCCCGCCGCGCCAACGATGTCCTCGCGGACGCTGTCGCGCGCAAGTCGGATCGACTTGGCGGATTCGCGGCACTCCCGCTGCAGGATCCCGACGCGGCGGCAGAGGAACTCACTCGCGCGGTGAGAGAGCTCGGGTTCAAGGGCGCGCTCGCAAACGGATTCTCGCAGGTGGGTCGCGATGAGGACGTCGTCTATTACGACCACCCCGCGTATGCCGCGTTCTGGCAACGCGTCGAAGAACTCGACGTGCCGTTCTATCTCCACCCGCGTGAACCGCTACCCTCGCGCGAACCGATCTACGAGGGTCATCCATGGCTGCTGGGGCCGGTCTGGGCATTCGCGGCAGAGACTGCCGTCCATGCGCTGCGACTGATGTGCAGCGGACTGTTCGATCGGCATCCTCGTCTGAGGTTGATCCTCGGCCACCTTGGTGAGGGATTGCCTTACAACGCGTGGCGCATCGACCATCGCTTGCGCAAGATGCCGCAGGGCATTCCCGCGCGCCGGACGATCACCGAGTACCTCCGCTCCAATGTCTTTCTCACGACGAGCGGTCACTTCCGAACGCCAACGCTCATCGATGCGATCGCCGAGGTCGGCGCCGATCGCGTGTTGTTCTCAGTCGACTACCCCTTCGAAGAGACCGCGGACGCAGCCGAGTGGTTCGACAACGCTCCGATCACCGAGCGTGATCGAGTGCGCATTGGCTGCGACAACGCCGCGAGGCTGTTCAAGCTCAGGTTCTGAAACTGGCGATCAGAACAGCCGTCCTGATTCCCGAAGCTCGCGCAGCGAGCGTACACGACCGAGCGATTCGAACGGCCGGTCGAACGTCACCGCAACGATGTACCTGAGATCGGACTCGTCCTCGCGCATGGGATCGGCTCGAACGACACTGCCCTGAACGATTAGTTCCTCGCATTCGGAGCCGGCCAGCTGAAAGCCAGCCCTCTTGCCGAGCGTGAAACGGACGTCTGATTCGACGAGAAGCCCTGTCGACGAAATGTTCACAAGACGCAGCGTGCGAAATGCGCTGGCGCCCCACGTGAGGTTGACACCCGAGAGCCACGGAACTTCATCGATATTCCAACGACGCGCGCGCGACCGCCAATGCCGTCTCTCCTCCTCTCCTGGCAGGGGTGGCTCGACGCCGAGGCGAACAAGTGCCGTGCTACCGGAGTCACCACGGCCCGCGGTCAACAGACGATTCGCACGCGTCTCGAGCAGGAACAATCGCGCCGGACGCTCGATTTCCGACTCGTGCGCGTTGTTTTTCGACTGTTCGAGTGCCTCCTCAATTCGCATCGTGATCGCGCTGAAATCGTACGGGACAAATGGCTCGTGCTTCCGACGACGCCGGAACAGGCGAGCCCAGAGTCCGACTGGCGCGCTCGGCTGGCTCGCGATCTCGACGACGGGAGGGATCGTGAGCACCGGCAGGTGATCGAGATCGGGCGCCGCCCTCAGGTGTGCGTTCAGCTGTGCGTCCTCGTCAGCCGGCAGCAGCGTCGAGGTGAGGATTACATCGGGCGGCACGTCCACAAGGGTCAGGAGTGCGTCGGTAGCTGAAGCCGCGAGCACAACTTCGGCGCTCAGATGTTCATTCACCAGACGTCCGAGCGTCACCCTTCGGGCCGGATCGGGCTCGATCGCGAGAATACGGGGCATGGGGCTCCCTTCGCGACGGAACCTGAACGCAATTTCGGGGCCCGACGAATGGCGGCATTTCCCTGCAATTTCGTTAGCCGCATGTCCCAGGACAGAGCACGCGTGTCTCAGAAAGGGGAACACTAGCTAAGGTCGTAGGTTGTCCTCGCCTTATCGACGTTCCCCGATGCTCTCGCGGCGCGCGCCAGACCGCCTATTGCCGCCGGATACTCGGGCCCCCAGTTCGCGACTTTTCGCCGCAGCATATCGCTGAACAGCGCCTCGGCTTCAGTGTGTTGCCCCCCAAGCAGCATGACGCGGCCTCGCATGTACGCCTCTGGGCCGGTTTGACTGCGTATCGTCGCGGCATAAGTTGCCATCCGCGGGCGTGCCACAGAATGCAACCGCGGCTGGGCGTTTGGCATACCACCCAGCCTCGGAATGTCGCAGACACGGAGCACCGCAGCGGTGATCGTCAGTTCCTGCATGAACCGGCCGCTCCTGTTCCGTGTGACTGGACGCGGCCGATCTCAACAACGCGGCTCAGGTGAACATCACAGTCCAGCGGTAGTGAACGCGATGATCGCGCGAGCTCTCCGTGCGTCGGTCCGATGCGATCTGACGCGAGGCGCCTAGGCTTTGGCGAGGCGCGGGATCAATCGGACTGCGTTGTCGCGATCGATCGCCTTCAGATCGCTCGTGTTCAAGAGCGTCATCTCGCTCAGTGCCTTGACGTACTCAGTCGCCGAGCCGCCAGGCGGGAAATCGGTGCCGAACAGAATCTGCGACGACTTCACGAGCTCGAGCAGCGATGCCACCGCGCCGCGGTTCGATGCCCCCGCGAGGTCGTAGTAGAACTTCCTGATCTCCGAGATGAACCCGCTTGGCAGCCGATCCTTCGCGTTGGCCGACGCGCCCTCGATGCGCGCCGCGAGGAACGGCGCGCTACCGCCGGCATGCGACCAGATGAAGCGGATGTCAGGGAACTTCGCTGCGTCACCGCTGAAAGCCACGCCCATGATCGCGCGCGTCGTGTCCGTGCCGTATTCGATGCTCCCCGGCGCGACGCCTGGCGCATAGTCGAGATTGCGACAGCAGTTGGCCGCGGTCGGATGGACGTGGACGACCGCCTTGCGCCGATTGAGCTCCTCCATCACCGGCCGGAACGACGGATGGCCCAGCCACTTGTCGCCGTAACTGGTGAAGAGACCGACGCCGTCGACCTTCAACGTGTCGTAGGCGTAGGCGATCTCCGCGAGCGTGGCCTCGACGTCGGGCAGCGGCATCGCGGCGAAGACGCCGAAGCGCGTCGGGTAGT
>JBKPRH010000418.1:0-42953 GCA_046765795.1 Acidobacteriota bacterium
GCCACGGTGGCGCACATGAGCAGCGCAGCGACAAGCACACCCTTCATGAATCCATTCTTCAACATTGTGACGTCTCCAATATAGGGGCAATCTATGCGTCGCCCTGGAGGGCATCAGGCAATCGCGTCGTCCCTACGTCGGAGCGCCACAGTGCACGGGCAATGCCAGCAACTGGTCGGTGGTTGGTGGTTGGTGGTTGGTGGTCAGTTCTTATAGAAGTTCGTGGTTCTTCACCACGAACCACGAACCACTCACCACCAACCGTGTAGCGTGCAGGCGTCAGTTCGTCCGATTTAGAGCACGCTGGCGGACTTCACTGATCACGTTCAGCATCGCCGTGTGTACTCGGCCGTTCGAGGCGACGAGGTGTGCGGCGGCGGGGTCGAATTCGGATCCATCCATCCCGCTGACGGTGCCACCCGCCTCGGTCACGACCAGCGCGCCCGCGGCAACATCCCATGGCCAGAGATGCTGCTCCCAATAGCCGTCGAAGCGACCGGCTGCGACGTAGCACAAGTCGAGCGCTGCCGATCCAAGGCGTCGCACCGCACGCGCACGGCCGAGAAACGCTCCGAACATCGTCACCAGATCTGCGGTCTGTTTGTGAACATCGTATGGAAACCCGGTGACGAGCAGCGCGTCGATCAATTCGGCAGCCGCCGACACATGCAGACGTTGACCGTTGAGAAATGCACCCGCTCCGCGCTCGGCCGTGAACAGCTCGGCACGCGTCGGGTCGTAGATCGCGCCCACCACCGTGCGTCCATCGATCTGCAGTGCCAATGACGAACAGAAGATCGGCAGTCCATGTGCGTAGTTGGTCGTGCCGTCGAGCGGGTCGTATACCCAGCGGTATGTGGACGTGCTGGGCTGCCACGGATCGCGGCTCATCTCTTCAGCAAGGATGTCGTGATCGGGAAAACGCTCGGCGAGAATCGCGCGGCACATCCGCTCGCATTCGAGATCCACTTCGGTGACGAGATCGATCGTGCCCTTTTTGTCGACGTGGAATCCTGATGCACGCCGGGCGAGTTGAATTGCGCCGGCCTGGAGGACGATTTCGACTGCGGTGGCGAGAAAGACTGGATCCGGTGGGCCCTCTGCGCGAGTTGACGAGGTCACTCGGCGTTCTGCAGACCCAACGCCGTCGTCGCGACCCGCTTGACCATGACAACTTCCATGCCGCCCTGAGGTGCGCGCTGCAACACCATTTCGTCCATGAAGCTGCGGATCAGGAAGATGCCGCGGCCACTCGATCTGAGCAGGTTCTCTGGCGCCAGTGGATCGGCAACCATCTCAGGGTCGAAGCCGGGTCCTTCATCGCGCACGCGAATGACGATGCCCGACGGCCGGCCAGCGTCGAGGGGCGTGAACTCGACGTGCACGTGTTTGTGCTCGTCGCCCTTGTTGCCATGCTTGATGGCGTTGATGACCGACTCGCGGACCGCAACGCCGACCCAGTGCAACGCCTCGTCATCAAGCCCGGCGAGACGCCCGAGATGATCGCTCGCAACCTGCACGAAATCGAGCATCTCGTATGTGCTGTGGAACTCGAGATGGACGCTGTTTCCGTTGGTCATCAGTCTGACGAATTATAAGTCACCTGTTATAGTGCGTTGATGGCCTCGCCACAAACAGCCATGGTACAACCCGCGCCGCGCGGTATGCGAGGGCATGTCCGGCCGCCGGGCGACAAGGCGATTTCCCACCGTTACGCACTGCTGGCTGCATTGGCCGACGGACGGTCCGACATCCGGGGCTATTCCACGGGCGGTGACTGCGCGTCCACGGTACGCTGTCTTCGCGCGTTGGGCGTCACCATCGACGAAACCGGACGTGATACCAGCGGCCTGCAACTGTCGATCACCGGGCGTGGTCTGGGCGGCCTTCAGCCTCCCACCGGTCTGCTCGATGCGGGCAATTCCGGCAGCACCATGCGTATGCTCGCCGGGATCCTCTCGGCGCACCCCTTTGCCACGACCATGACGGGCGACGATTCGCTGCAGCGGCGTCCGATGCGCCGGGTCATCGTGCCGCTCGAACGCATGGGCGCCCGAATCGGTTCGCAGGACGGACGACCGCCGCTCTCGATTCAAGGCACCGCCTCCATCCAGCCGATTGAGTTTTCCCCCGAGGTGCCCAGCGCCCAGGTCAAAACCGCAGTTCTTCTGGCCGGTTTGCACGCACACGGGACCACGACGGTGCACGAGCCCCTGGCCACGCGGGATCATACGGAGCGGGCGTTGCATGCGTTCGGTGTGCGGGTCGAGGCCAGCGGACGTTCTGTCTCTGTGAAGGGGGGCCAACGACTCACCGCCCGGGCACTGGAGGTGCCGGGTGATGTCTCGTCCGCGGCGTTCTGGATGGTGGCCGCCGCCTCGCTGCCGGGATCCGAAATCGTGATCGAGTCGGTCGGGGTGAATCCGACACGCACGGGCATCATCGATGTCCTGCGCCGGATGGGTGCCGATGTGCAGGTATCGGGCGATGAGCGTCAGGTCGGCGAGCCGATCGGCTCCATTCGGGTACGTCATGGCCACCTGGGAACGGCGGTCATTGAACCTGCGGACGTGCCGGGGGTCATCGATGAACTGCCGGTGCTTGGGGCGCTGGCGACACACGGTGGTGAGTTACGAGTGACCGGCGCCCAGGAGCTGCGGGTCAAGGAGAGCGACCGGATCTCGGCGCTGGCCGACGGGCTGCGCCGGATGGGCGCCGACATCGACGAGCTCCCCGATGGATTTCACGTCCGCGGCCATCAGCGTCTCCGCGGAGGCGAGGTGGATGCGCGGAACGATCATCGTCTGGCCATGGCGTTTGCCGTCGCGGCGCTCGGCGCCTCCGGACCGACGGTGATTCACGACGCCGGGGCCGCGGCGGTGTCGTACCCGGAGTTCTTTTCGGTGCTCGAGTCGCTGCGAGCGTGAAGGCGGACAAGCTCTATCTGGTCGGATTCATGGGTGCTGGCAAAAGCACGGTCGCGCGTGCCATGGGGCGCGCCACCGGATGGCGCGTCGAGGACATCGACGAACGGATCGAGGCGCGCGAGCGGCGGTCGATTGCGTCGATCTTCGCGCAGAACGGCGAGCCGTACTTCCGTCAGCTCGAACGCCAGGCACTCAGCGAGTTGCTCCCCGAACGACATACGATTGTGGCAACTGGCGGCGGCACATTCGCCGAAGCCGACAACCGGGCATTAATGTTGGCTGATGGCGCCGTCGCGTGGCTCGATCTCCCGCTGACCCGGGTGATCGATCGCGTTCCGGCGGACGGACGTCGTCCGCTCGCCGCGGATCGGGCGCAGCTCGATCAGTTGTACACGCGGCGGCAACTGGCCTACGCGCATGCCCACGTCCGGATCGACGCGACGCGACCGGTTCCTGAAGTCGTCGAGCGGCTGCTGGCCTGGATCGAGTTTTAGCGAGCGACGAGATGCGCTACCTGATCCTGAGTGATATCCACGCGAATCTCGAGGCGATGGAGGCCACGATAGCGGCGGCCGGCGAATGCGATGCTGTGCTCGTGCTCGGAGATCTCGTCGGGTACGGTGCGGATCCCAACGCCGTGATCGAGCGCGTGCAGTCGCTGCCCAATGCCACCGTGATTCGCGGGAATCACGACAAGGTCGGCGCCGGCGTCGAAACGGTGGACAGCTTCAACCATCTCGCCCGTCACGCGATCAGCTGGACCGCCACCGAACTCATACCGGAGCATCGACAGTGGCTGGCCGCGATGCCAGCAGGGCCGGCACTGATAGACGAGGTCGTCGAGATCTGCCACGGCTCGCCGTTCGACGAGGACGCCTACATCTTCGACGACCTCGACGCACGCCGTGCGATCCTCTCATCGCAACGTCCGGTGTGCTTGTACGGGCACACGCACGTACCCGCGATCTTCAAATTCGACGGAGAGCTCGCCTCACTCGGGCCGCCACGCGGGGCCCGGCATAAGCTGACCCTGGATCCCAAGGCGAAGTACCTGATCAACTGTGGAGCGGTCGGCCAGCCACGGGATGGCGATCCTCGCGCAGCATGCGGCGTGTTCGATACCGCATCGCGGACCATCACGGTGCTGCGCGTGGCTTACGATGTCGCCAAGGCGCAGGCGAAGATCATCGCTGCAGGATTGCCAGAAGTGCTCGCCCAACGACTGGCGATCGGGCGGTGAACCGGTTGGTGGTTCGTAGTTCGTGGTTCGCGATAGAGGCCCGAATCAACGTCGTCACCACCAACCACCAACCACCAACCACGAACTAGCTATTTGGGTTTCTGCTGCTGCCGCCGGAGTTGAGCCGCGTAGTGGTCGGCTGCCGCGCGCTGGCCGAGAATCCACCCGATGACAATCCCAAGGAACAGCACGCCTGGGATGTAGAGGAAATGCGCGGCTGTCGGCATCAGGCTCGTCCGCCCTGCTTGATCGTCGTGTCCAGCCGATCGAGCTCCCGCTGAACGTTCGTCAAACGCCGCGCGACCGAGAACACGTAGACAAACAGCACCGCCAGCACGAACACGTAGGCACCGATCAAGAGGGGCGCCGCCGCGAGCTGCTCCTGCGGCGGCAACTGGTCAATCGGAATGAACTCGCTCTGCTGCGATGGCTGAGCAGGCTGCGGTGTCGGCTGCTGCGCAGCACCACACGCCACTCCCGGAACGAACATCAGTAACACAACGGCAAACCAGCGTTTCAGCATCTTCATCATCAGCGTTCGTCCATAGCAAGATACAGCGCATCTACGCGCGCCTGCTGCTCTTCGACTCGCACCCGCAGCTTCATCAGCACGATGAACAGCAGCACGAAGGTGATCACGCAGAACCACAGCGGGAAGCCCATCGTGAACGGCAGCTTCGGTACGACGCTCGTGGCCGGGTGAATCGTGCGCCAGTAATTCACGGAGATATAAATGAACGGCACATTGGCCATGCCGAACAGCGCCAGCGCCGCGGCGAGCTTCTCCGATCCAGGGCCGCCATAGCGGCGCAAAATCAGATACGCACACCCGATCATCCAGCTAACAAGGCTCGATGTCGTGCGCGCGTCCCAGATCCAGAACGTGCCCCACGCTTTGCGCGCCCACAGTGGACCTGTCACCAGCGTGAGCAGCCCGAACACCACGAGCAGCTCCCCTGCCGCAAGTGCCGTGCGATCGTGACGGAGATCGCCGGTCACGAGATAGCGGATGCTCGCCACGCCGCACACCATCGCCGCGACGAGGAACATCCACGCCGATGGCATGTGGTAGTAGAAGATCTTCTGCACGAGTCCCATCGTTGACTCGTAATCCGCGTTAGCGATGACCAGCGGCGAGAACGCGAACATCGCTGCGCAGATAAACGCGACGGGTGTGAACCACTTGGGCATAGGAGTCAGAATCAGTCGGTCATCACGGATTCGAACGTCCAGAGCGCTAATGTCACGAACACGACGTCGAACGTCATCAGCAGTGCCAACCAGAACCGGATGATGCCGCCATCGAGCTCCGGTTGCAGGAGCGTCGCCGTGCCCCGGACTCCGGCAATGATGACTGGAACGGTAATCGGATACAACAGCACCGGCAGCAGCACATCGCGGCTTCGCGCCCTCACCAACATCGCGGCGAACAATGTGCCGACGGCCGCGAACCCGACGGTTCCAGTCGCCATGATCGCGACGAGCCAGAACGGATGCGCCAACAGCCGCGCCTGGAACAACAGCGCGACCAGCGGAATGAGCAGTAGCTCGGCGCCGAAGAGCAGCACCAGGATCCCGAGCAGTTTGCCCACATACACCGCCGGCCGCGACGCTGGAGCCAGCAGCAGCGCGCGGAGCGTCTCCGACTGGCGCTCGCGTTCAAAGGTGCGACCCAGCGCCAGGTTGCCCGCGAACATCACCGCAATCCACAAAATACCTGCCGCACCGTCCTCAGGTCCGCGGCCTTCACGCACCAGCGCAAACGCAAACACCAGCACGCACGACACTGCGAAGAACAGTGTCGTGTAGACGATCTCCTTGCTGCGGACCTCGACGGTGAGATCCTTGCGCAGGATGAGCCACGCGACGCGTATCACGACCGAATCGGCCCCGTCATCGCGCGTCGATAGGCCGTCCGCAGGCCCTCGGGCCTCGAGAGCGACTCCACCATTCGCCCATCGCGCAGAAAGATTGCTTCGTCGAGCAATCCGTCCGCGACGTCGAGGTCGTGAGTGGCCAAGACGATCGCCGCACCACTCTCTCGCAGCCCACGCAGTCGCGCAACCAGCGCCGCCGTCGACGCCTCGTCGAGACCGGTGAACGGTTCGTCGAGCAGCACCAGGCGCGGTTCGTGAATCAGTGCCCGCTCGAGCGCCACGCGCTGGCGCATACCGCGCGAGAAGCTGGCGACGAGATCGTCGCCACGATCGGCAAGACCGGCGCGCGTCAACGCGGCACGTGCCGCAGCGTCCGTGTCTCGACGTTCGTAGAGACCGGCGAAGAAGGCGAGGTTCTCCCGCGCGGTCAGCTCCGGATACAGAAACAGGTCATGCCCGAGCACGCCAATGCGCCCGCGCAGCGCGGGAGGCGCGCCGGTCGCCTGCATGGTGCCGTAGCGGATCGATCCCCCGCTCGGCCGCAGCAGCGTGGCCAACATTGCGAGGAGCGTCGACTTGCCGGCGCCATTGGGCCCGAGCAAGCCGATGATGCTGCCACGCGCGGCGACGAACGACACGCGCGCAACTGCGCGACGACGGCCGAAGTGACGTGAGACGTCGTCGACAGTGACGTGATCGAAATCGAGGCCTGCCCCGAGTGACGCTGAGGAGCCTGGTGGCGTCGAGGGGCTCACGCGGCGATGCCCTCGCCGCCTCCCTCAGGGCCAGTGCCCACTTCGTCGAGTTCCCCGTAAATGCGCTCGAGCTCGGCGTAGATGCGCTGGCGCCGCGTGGAATAGTTGTTCGGCTCGACGGTGCCGCCGCGACGCTTCGACTCGAGCTGCTCCAGTTGCGAGAGCAACGTATCGCGCCGCTTGACGAGCGTCTGACGCGCCTCGTCGTGACCGGCGCGCTTCGCGACGGCCAGCCACACACCGAACGCCCCGAGCAATCCGGCAAGAGTCATCGCGACGTATCGCGGAACCTGGCTCGTCACTGGCAGATTCGACAACGTGACGACGGTCTTGCCGCCCGCCGGCAGTCCCGGCCCTCGACCGAGCACGAAGACGTCACCAGCCTCCGCTGTCACATCCTGGGCTGACGTGAATTGTGGAGACGAGATCGACAGGTTGTTGACCTTCTCCACTCCGACCGTCACCTGCTGCAAGGCCGCTGGCCAGGCCTGCTCCATCGTCAGGTCGGATGTCTCATACGGCATCCGAAACGCGACCTGCACCAACGTTGTGCCCGACGCAAACGGTCCCTTGATCACGACGCGATCTGCTGAGACTTCAGCAGCGGGTGATGATCCTTCGAGCGCGGTCGCCCCCTGTGCACCGCGCGGGAACTCGAGGATCAGCGGTTCGCCGATGTCCACGCGCGAACGGGCGGTGTTGAGGATCTCGAGGACGTAATAGATCTCGAGCGAGTCCTCGCGAAATTGCCCAAGGATGCGGGTGTTGCCACCAAAGACGACGACGCCTTTCACGGCGGGTCCGGCGGCTGCTGCGGCCTCTTCCGCCTTCTTCCGCTCGGCGGCTTTGGCAATCCCGGCGACGAGAATCACACGCAACCCGCCAGTCGTTGGCACGCGGAATGGTTGCGACGTCATCTGCTCGCCATCCACTGTCGCCTCGGCGCGCGCCTCCTCGCCCTTCGGCAGATTGGTGAACTCCGCACGACCCTGTTCGTCCGTCGTCGCCGTACGTGTGCGTCCGCTGACGGTGAGCTGCACCTGCTGACCGGAGATGTTGTTACCGATTGCCTCGCGCACGACGCGCACTGTCACGACGCCATCGGCCATATCAGAGGCTGGAATCGCACGCCCGTGAATGAGCGACGGATCCGGCATGTCTTGGGCGCCGATGACACTCGTCATCACCAGCGTCATCGCAACGCCAACAGCCAAACGGCCAAAGCCCAAAGCCCTCATGCCCGCGGCTCCATCGCCTTGCCGCAGCCCTTGCAGAACTTTGCGTCGGCATCGTTCTTCGTTCCGCACGACGCACACAACCCCGCCGCCGCAACAACCGGCGCCTTCCCCAATCGCTTCTCGATCTCGCGATCGATCTGCTCGCGGTATCCGGCGCCGGCATCGAGTTGACGCATCAACCGCGTCGCCCTGGCTCGTAAGCGCCCACTCATCTCGGCGAAATCCTTCTCCGAGACCTTCCCCATCGCGCGATCGAACTCGAGCTCCTTGATCGACCGGAGCACCAGCGCTTTGTCGCGCTCGAGCACCGCACGCGTGCGGCCACCGAGCACCTGCGTGTCGTCTGGCCTGGCCTTCGATGTCAACGGCATCACCGTTCGGAGCGCCGCGATGCCCACAGCGGCAGCGGCGAAGACCGTCAGGCTCAGAAGGATGACCGCGGCAGGCGACTGACCGCGCGAGAGAAACACGGTGATCGTCGCGCCAATGAGCCCGGCCAGCGTAAAGAGCTGCCACGGCTGCAGCGAGTCGGATCGCTGTGACGGAAAATCCCCGTTGAATTGGGACTCAGTCGAGGTTTCGGAGCTCATCGTCCAGACGGGCGTCGAGGCCGGGATCAATCTGCGCGTCGCCGCCGCCGGCGACCGCGGCCGCAGGACGAGACCAGCGACGAGCGGTCACCAGGATCACGACAAGGCCAAGCGCGCCCAGCGCGTACGGCAGCATCCACGCGAGCGCGTTGAAGCCGGTGTTGGGCGGCACAGCGAGCACGGCCACGCCGTATTTCTCGACGAACGACGCCAGCACCTGGTCGACACCTTTACCGTCGTGCAGTAACGATTGGATTTCGCCAGTCTGCGCAGTGTGCCCGTGACACACCGGACGCATCGGGCAGTTCTCGAGCGTGGAATGCACACACCCCGACGATCCGCACATGCAAATGATTTTCTGTTCCAGTTGACGCTGCTGCGGAGACTTCGAGACGACTCCACCATCCTGCGCCTGCACAGCGGCAGGTGTCACGATGGCGAGCAGGATCATCGATGCCGTTGCCGCCTTCACGCCTTCGGGCACACGAGCCGCGGCAAACGCAAACGCCGTTTCAGGCAGGACTGCGATCAGCGTGCCGAGTGCTAACACGCCAAAGCCAAGCCACAACCAGTTGACGAGCGGCGTGACGGTGATCTCGATGTTGGCCGTCTGCTCCGCCGCCTCGAACTGCGGCATCACGATGTACAGGTCTTCGGCGAGCGTGCGACGGATGGCGACCTCCGTCGTCGGCTGATCCTCGTGCTTCCGGAAGGACCAGCGGGCCGGATACATCTTGGTGAGCTCAGCGCCGTCTCTGAGGATGGTGAGCTCCGCCGAGACCATCTGCTTGCGGCCATCGTCGGTGACGCGAATGCGGTCGTGGCGGATGTCATAGCCGCCGACGTGCACCACCTGACCCGGCTTCATCACGAGTGTCTCGTGCTTCTTCATGTCCGAGCCGGCGAAGCCCAGGAACATCAGGACGATACCGACATGCACCAGATACCCGCCGTAGCGCCGCTTGTTACGGCCGACCAAACCGACGAGCGCGGTGAACATGTCCGTGCCACTCGTCTGCTGCCGGACGCGCGCGCCGTGCCAGAACTCCTGCGCGATCGTGCCCACGACGAAGCCACTGAAGGCAAAGCACAAGCCCGCACTCCAGAACGGAACGCCAAGAGCCACCGCAGTCCCGCCGAGCACGAGCCCACATATTGTGGGCACGAGGAACTGGGTCCTGAGGTTGTCGACGGTCGATCGACGCCACGCCAGCAACGGTCCGATGCCGGTCAGCAGCAGCATGATCAGACCGATCGGTACCATCCACTGGTTGAAGAACGGTGCGGCGACGGTAATCCGCTGGCCGGTGATGGCCTCGCTGAGCGTCGGGAACATCGTGGCGAACAACACGAAGAACGCGCTGAACAGCAGGATCCAGTTGTTGTAGAGGAACGCGGCCTCACGCGACACCCAGGAATCGAGCTCGTTGCGTGCCTGGAGCAACGGCATGCGGTAGATGACGAAGCCGAAGCTGAAAATGAGCATCGACACCATGAACCCGGTGAACAGCTTCGTCAACACCGGATCCTGTCCGAACGAGTGCACGGACTGCACGATGCCGGACCGCGTCATGAACGTGCCGAACAGCGTCAGGAAGAACGTCGTGATCACCAGCGAGACGTTCCAGACGCGCAACATGCCGCGCCGCTCCTGCACCATCACCGAGTGCAGGAACGCGGTCGCCGTGAACCACGGAAGCAGGCCGGCGTTCTCAACTGGATCCCACATCCAATAGCCGCCCCAGCCCAGTTCCTCGTACGCCCAGATCATGCCGAGGCCGAGGCCGATCGACAGGAACAGCCACGCGATCATGGTCCAGCGGCGCACGGCTCGCAGCCATGAGTCGTCGAGATGGCCGGTGATCAGCGCCGCCATGCCGAATGCGTACGGAATGGTGAGGCCGACGAACCCCGAATACATCGTCGGCGGGTGAATCACCATGTAGAAGTTCTGCAGCAGCGGATTGAGGCCGGCGCCGTCAGTCGGGTTCTGCGTGAGATACGTCGAGAACGGGTTGTTGTGGACGATCATCAGGAAGAGGAAGAACATCTCCACAACCGAGATGACCGCGACCACGTAAGGAATGAGTTCGCGATGGCGCTCGCGATTGACGTACACCGCGATCGCACCGAACACCGACAGCAGCGAGACCCAGAACATGATCGAGCCGTCGAGCCCGCCCCAGTACGACGTCAGCTTGTAGAAGAGGGGTTGCGTCGAATCCGAATAGCGCTGGACGTACTTGATCGAATAGTCGCCGGTGACGAAGGCGTAGACGATCACGGCCGATGCGGCCGACATGATCGCCGTGACGAGATAGAAGGCGCCGACCCCGCTTTCGATCAGCGCGCGCGAGCGGCGCCTGGCACCACCCACTGAAATCGCGGCCGCGTAAGCACAGACGACGAAAGCTGCCAGCAGCAGGTAGTAACCGAGGGATGCCATTGCTCTACTCTACTTTGGTGGCGCGCCGAGCGGTGGTGCGGCGGCCTCGTATTTCGATGGACACTTCGCCGTCATGTCTGTGGCCTTAAAGCCCTCAGACGTGAGTCGTCCGGTCAGCACGACCTCTGAGTCGTCCTTGAATGTGTCCGGGACCACACCGGTATAGAACGCGGTCAGCTTCTGACCGTTCCGTTGGATCTCGAATCGATAGTCGAGCGAGTCGCGCTTCCGGCCGATCGAACCCGGAACCACATTGCCATGCACTTGGAGGTTTTTGTCCTTCCAGGTTGCCGGCTGAGTCACGACTTCATCGACGTACTTGTAGTACTGCATGCTCTCGCCGAGCGTCGTGTACATGAGGACGCCGAATGCGGTCAGCAGCACGATCGAGGTGATGCCTATCTTTGCGGCTTTGTGGCTCATAAATAAGGACTTCTCGCAGCGGAAGCTTCCGTCAGGATAGCAGCAATCCCGCCTTCATGCACATCCGGTAGACGACGGCAATCGGCAGCCCGACGACGTTGGTATAGGACCCGGTGATGTGGGTCACGAAGCGGGATGCGAGGCCTTGGATGCCATAACCCCCGGCCTTGTCCATTGATTCCCCGCTCGCGACGTACCACGCGATCTCGGCCGGCGAGAGGTCGGCAAACTCGACCACAGTCGTCTCCACCTCCGTTTTAACTGCAGGCGAGCCGTTCTTTATTAAGCACACGCCAGAGATGACGAGGTGGGATCGGCCGGACAGTAGTCGCAGCATTCGCGCCGCGTCCTCGTTATTCGACGGCTTCCCCAGAATCTGGCCCTCGACAACAACGGCCGTGTCGGCGGCGAGCACGAACCTGTCAGGCGTCCGCTGGCTGATGACGTGACCCTTCGCGTCGGCGACGCGTCGGACGTAGGCCTCTGGAGCCTCGCCGGGTTCGACATCCTCGTTCACGTGAGCCGGTTGGATTTCAACGTCGATCCCGGCCTCCCGTAGCAGGTCGGCGCGTCGCGGGGACGCGGAGGCCAGAATCAGGAGCACGGTTCATGATAGCTTCGCTTTTCTCGCATGAACCTCTGGGTGCAACGGGTCTTGGGACGGGTGGTCTCACTACGCGAAGACGAGACCGCGGTGGCGCTCTTGATGTTCGCCTACTCGTTCCTGGCAATGACGGCGCACAGCATCCTCAAGCCCGTCACAGGCTCCAGCTTCATCGACCACCTCGGCGCCGACAACCAGCCATGGGTGCAACTCGTGGTCGGGCTGTTCATCGGCGTGTTGATGCACTGGTACGCCAACGTCGTCCGGAAGCTCCCCCGGCGGCGCGTAATTCCGATCACCTTGCTCGGGATCGACGTGCTTCTGGTGGCGTTCTGGGCGTTGCTGCAGACCGGCGCCGTGTGGGTCACGGTTGGTCTGTACTCGCTCGGTCTTCTGCTTGGCGTGTTTCTCATCAGCCAGTTCTGGACGCTCGCCACTGAGATCTACGACGCGCGTCAGGCGAAGCGGCTTTTCGGATTCATCGGCGGCGGTGCCAGTCTCGGCGGTGCGGTCGGCGCGACGATCCTGCGCGTGCTGGTCTTTCAGGTCGGCAGCAACAACATGTTGCTCGTCAGCGCTGCGGTCCTTGGCCTGTGCGTAGTGATCGTCGATGCGATTCTTCGCCGGCAACCGAGCCTGGATAGCGACGGCCTCGTCGAAGAGCAAGGCGTGGGCGGCCGCGAGGCCTTTCGGCTGCTCGCCGAGTCTGATCATTTGAAGATCATGGCGCTCGTGATCGGCTGCGGCGCTGCCGGCGCAGCGATCGTGCAGCAGCAACTGAGCATGGCGGCCGAAGCGACCGGCGGAGACGCCGACCGCATGACGGCATTCCTGGCTGAAGTCACGGCGTGGGTGTCGATTGCCGGCTTCATCGTGCAGGTTGCGCTGACCAGTCGTATCCATCGCTCAATGGGTCTGGCCTTCGCGATGCTCCTGCTGCCGCTGGCGATGGGCTCGTCGGCGATCGTCGTGCTCATGTCGGGGGCGCTGTGGGCGCCACAACTCGCCCGCGTTCTCGAGGCCACACTTCGCTACACCGTAGACAAGACCACTCGCGAGGTGCTGTTCCTGCCAGTGCCGCTCGAACTCAAACACCGCGCGAAGCCGTTCATCGATGTCACCGCCGATCGCTTCGCGAAAGCATTGGCTGCAGTCCTGCTCCTCGTCCTCATCAAACCGTGGGGACTCGGGCTCGATTGGCGTTCTCTGAGTTACGCCAGCCTGGGGATGACGGGCATCTGGGTGGGCATCGTGTTCGTGGCCTGGCGCGAGTACCGCCGCGCGTTTCGCGACAGCATCGGATCGCGGGCGATTGCGCCGGGCGCCATCCGCACCGACCTGGCCGACACCGCGACGATCGAGACGCTCGTCGAGGAGCTGGCGCATCCCGACGAACCGGCTGTGCTCTACGCGATCGAGATGCTCGATGCCCTCGACAAGCGACATCTCGTGACGCCTCTCCTGCTCCAGCATCAATCGCCACGCGTGCGCGCCCGAACCTTGCGCGCCCTGGCGCTCTCGCGATCGCAAGCGGCGGGCCGCTGGCTGCCGACCGTATCGCGCATGGTGCAGGACGAAGACGTCAACGTGCGTGCTGCCGCGTTGCGCGCGCTCGCCGAGCTCGAACACGAAGACGCCGCGGTGCTGATGCGCCGCCACCTCGCCGATGCGGAACCTCGCGTCATCGTCACGTCGGCGATCACGCTCGCGAACTCAGGGCGTCCCGACGATGTGCTGGCGGCCGAATCGGCCTTGCGGCAAATCATCACCGATCCTCGTGACAGTGCGGCGGCCGGACGCGCCGAGGCCGCGACGGCGCTCGCCCACATCGACGACCCGCGATTCCGCGCGTTGCTCGTTCCACTGCTGTACGACCGTGATCCCGTCGTCGTGCAGAAGGCGATTAAAAGTGCGCGCGAGATGGGCGCGTCTGATGGTCTGTTCATCCCGGGTTTGTTGTCGCTGCTCGGTCACCGCGCACTGAAGGCGCCGGCGCGCGAGGCACTCGTTGGCTACGGCGAAACGATCATCGACGCGCTGGCCTACGCGCTTCGCGATCAACGCGAGCACGTCTGGATCCGTCGTCATATTCCGGCGACGCTGGCCGAGCTCGGTACACAGCGCTCGATGGATGCGCTCGTGGCCGCACTCGACGATCCCGACGGCTTCCTTCGTTACAAAGCCATTACCGCGATCGAGAAAATCCGTCGCGATCATCCGGCGATCTCGTGTCCGCGCGCCGTACTCGAGGCGCAGGTGGTGCGAGAGAGCTCCCGTTACTACAACGGGCTCACGCTGCAGCACAACCTGCTGCGTCATGCGCCCGAGGCCGTCGATTCGCTGCTCGCCCGCGCGCTGCAGGACAAACTGCACCGCACCATCGATCGCATCTATCGTCTGCTCGGACTGCTCTATCACGTGGCTGATGTGGCGGCGGCGAGATACACGATTGAACAGGGCGAAGCGAGGCGCCGCGCGGCGGCGGTCGAGTATCTCGATAACTTGCTCGGCGGCGTCGTGCGCAAGCGCGTGATGCCGATCCTGGACGACTCGCCACTGACCGAGAAGGTCCGCTACGCCAACGCCGTGCTGAAGAGCCGACCGCGTGATCTGGAAGACACGCTCGCACAACTGGTGCACGAGGACGATCCGGTCGTTGCAGCCGCCGCGATTCACTTCGTCGGCCAGCGGCATGCGTGGGGACTCAGTGACGACCTCGAATATGTCGCGTCGCATCGTTCAGACAATCGCATCATCGGCGAAGCAGTGTCATGGGCCCTGGCGGCCAGGCATGCCAACGGTGGATCGCTCACGGCGTCGATCGATTCGTTGCCGATCGTCGAGCTCGCCGATCGCGTCCGCGTCATTCCATTGTTCGCGACGCTGTCAGTAGACGAACTGTTCAGGATTGCGGAAGCTGGCGAGGAGATCCGCCACCCAGCAGGCCGGGAGCTCTGTCACGCCGCG
The DNA here is from genome assembly GCA_046765795.1 of Acidobacteriota bacterium. Lineage (GTDB taxonomy): Bacteria > Acidobacteriota > Vicinamibacteria > Vicinamibacterales > UBA2999 > Gp6-AA40. Next base: position 15,068 of record JBKPRH010000418.1, read on the forward strand.
ACACCCGCGGAAGAAGTCCTGTTTTTGCTCGAAGGCGGCGCACGAACAGTCGAAGGTCCTTCTCCCGACGCCGACGTCATGCCGCCGGCCGTGATTGGCTTCGAGGATGTGCTGCAAGGCACGGCGCTTCGGAGCACGGTGCGCGCGATCGAGCCGACCGTCTGCTTCCGGATCGCCGCTGACGACTTCATGACCATGGTGTTGGACAACGTGCTGTTGGCGCAGGGCCTGTTCGCGCTCCTGCTCGCCAACGATCGTCCGCGTCTCCCGTTCGCGCAGCCGGCGCGTGTGCTGGCCGATCACGAATCGCCAGGAGCCGTACATGCCGCCAGGCTGTTGCGGCACGACCCGCTGCTGTCGCGCGCTTCGGCCGCACAACTGCTCGCCCTGACGGCCATCGCACCGGAAGTGCCACTCAAAGCAGGGGCGGTGCTCTTCGACGTCGGCACGCCACCGGCCGTCTATCAAATCGTCCAAGGCGAAGTCATACTCGAATTCCCCGGAACGAATATGGCTGTCGCCCCAGCCGGTGCCACAATCGGGGTCGCCGACACTCTCGCGGGAACGACGTCGGGCTGGCGCGCAACCGTGACCAAGGACGGCCGCGCACTACGACTGGAGCGCGAGGAATTGTTCTCAGTGCTCGCCGATCACGTTGATCTGATGCAGGGCCTCTTTGCCGGCGTCCTCGCGTTACGGGACACGGAGACGAAAGTGGCTGAGCTGTCGTAAGATCCCCTCGTCAACCCAACACCGAAAGGGGCACTCATGGACGTCCGTCATCGCTCCAGAGTCCTGGTCGCGATCCTGCTTGTGGGGCTTGCGCCCACTCTACTCGCGCAGGAGACCCCTGCGCCTCCGCCCTCGGCAGTTCTGTCGCCCGAGGCGATGGAGGCGTTCCTCCTCAAAGCGCGCGTGGTGAGTACGCGAGACGCCGGCAGCGGCGTGACCAACTCCCGCCGCGCGACGTTGAGCGACGGTCAGCTCACACATGACGCTCATATCCAGACGGTGGACGTCGCTCAGGCGGTCTTCGAAGCCGGGCGCAACACCGAAGTGAATTTCAAGGACACCTACCGATACAACATCGCTGGCTACCGCGTCGCGAAGTTGATTGGCCTCACGACAGTGCCGATGTCAGTCGAACGCACCGTCGAGGGCAAGGTCGCCGCCGTCACGTGGTGGGTAGACGACGTCCAGATGGACGAAAAAGAGCGGATGAAGACCAAGACGCTCGGACCCGATCCGGTACGGACCAACAAGCAGATTCAGATCATGCGGATCTGGGACGAACTCATTCAGAACCGCGATCGCAATCAGGGCAACATCCTCTGGACCCATGACTGGACGATGTGGCTCATCGATCACACGCGCGCCTTCAGGCTGAACGGGAATCTCCTCAAACCAGAACAACTGTCACGCTGCGATCGCGGTCTTCTCGAGCGCCTGCGCGCGATGACGCCCGAGTCGCTGTCGCAAGCGGTTGGCAACTCGCTGACGAAGCAGGAACAGGAAGCGCTGCTCGCTCGCCGCGACAAGATCATCAAGCTCTACGACGACCGTATTGCGCGCCTCGGAGAACCGGTCGTACTGTTCACTCTCTGACGAATGCAGGTGCAATGCGCTATCGATTATCGGTGCGAGCGAAGTCACTTTGCACCAACCAGGCTCGGCAGAGCGATCGGCTCGCGGCGATCGAGGTAGATTGCCGTCGCCTTGTCTCCTTGCAATTCAAGCGCGGTCGGGACACCCCCCGGATAGAACTCGCCGTTCACCATGCCCGTGTCGATCAAAATGACGCGGCCGCCAAGGCGTGGCGTGAGCTTGCCGGCAACCGTCGTGTGACCGATCACCATCGCGCGAGCCTTCATACGCTCGAGGATGACATCGAGCGTCGGCGCAAGAGACGACTCCGGCTCGCTGGCCAGACCACGGTACCAGAGCGGACCGGTTTCGCTGGCTGCGAACAACGTGGATACCTGATCGAGCGGCACGGGCAATGACATCAGGTCCTTGCGGACCGCGGCGTTGACGCCTTCGCAGCCCATCATCGAGACGGGCTCGCTGATGCCACCATGCAAGAACAGGATGCCGTTGATGCGCGCGACCGCCGCGCGCTGCCGCACCCAGGCGCCGTACTCACCCTTGGCCTCGAACGCGAAGCGCATCTCGAGGCTGCCGAGCGGGACTTCCTTCATGAACTGTTCGCGATACGCCGCCGGATCGAACGGCTTCCCCTGGGCCTTGGCGTTCTTCTCCGCTTCAGCGCTGAACACGCCCAGGGCGCGCTCGCGAAGATCGGTAGAATCCCCGTTCTTGAACGCGTCGGTCTCGCCCTGGCTCACATAGCGCCAGTCGGAGACGAGCCGCATCAACTCGTGATTCCCAAGCAGCGCATACACGCGGCCACCCGCGCGCTGTGCCTCGCCCTCCAACTTCCGCAGCAGGTCGAGCGCCTTTCGAGAGTCCGGCCCGCGGTCGAGGACGTCGCCGGTCTGCACCAGCACCGCCTTCTTGCCGCTCCAGCGGTTGCGGTTGTCGATGATGCTCGCGGCACGAAGAATCGCGACGAACTGGTCGAATGCGCCATGGATGTCACCGACTGCCACGATGCGTTCGGTGGTCTGGACGTCGCAGGGAAAATCGGACGCTTGCGGAGCGCGCTGCTGCGCCGCGGGTCTGACACCCGCGAGGGCGAGCGCCAAAAGCGCCGCGAAAATGAGGCCGCCAACGGAACGAGGGGGACGTCCGGCCGCGCGAAGTGTCACGTTAAGAATGATATCGTTTATGGCCCAGTGATTCCCGTCAATCACGTCATGCCCGACGCGCTCGCGTCCATTCTGCGGCGCGCCCCGCTGACGCCCGAGAAGATCGCATTTTCGTGGCGTACCGCCGTCGGTCCGGCCGTCGATAAAGTGACGGCCATCGAGTTCAAGGACGGTGTGCTCTACGTGCGGGCGAAAGATGCCGCCTGGCAGCGCGAGGTCGAACGGTCCGCCGCGCTGATCCGCTCGCGGCTCGATGCGTTGTTGGGAGATCGCATCGTGCGCCGCATCGAGGTCGCGAAGCCTTAGGTGACACGGTCATACACACAGGAGACTGCAGATTTGGCCAGCGCCAGCGAAACTCTCGTATCCCCGCGTCAGCAACTGATTAACGAGTACGACCGGCAGCGTCTCGTGGACGTCGGATTCATGACGTGCATGACGCTCGTGCTGCTCGGCAACTACTCGCAGACCGGACACTTCGGTGGGCCGCTCGCCTACACGCCGTACAACGTCGCCGTTCACCTGGCCGGACCAAAGCTGGGCGGGCTGCGCTTCGATTACCGCCGGCCGAAGCATCCGTATTCCGACAAGTTCATGCTCGCTGGGGGACACTGCATTCCCACCTGCTACGCGCTGTGGATGATCATGGGCCAGGCGCTGGAGCGCCGGTTTCAAGGCACGGGTGACACGCGTTACTCCGTCGATCCTCACGTGGCGATTCTGCCGATCGACGCACTCGGCTTCCGTCGCGGCGCAGGCGCGATGAAGTCGCTGCTCCAGGATCACGGCCTCGCCGACCTGCCGCTCTTTGCGCAGGCAAAAGCGCGCGGTATCAAAGCGCTCGCCGGTCACGCGGAAAGCGTTGATGTCACCAACGACGTCAACGGCGGCCCCTCAGGAATCGGCATCGCGACAGCGGCTGGCAAAGCCGCCTTCTGGGACATCGCGGGCGCCTCGATGGAGGGACCAAAGATCATCGCCTTCGAAGGCGAGTTCGCGATGACGGAAGGTCACGCGCAGGAAATGAAGACACAGGCACTGGCGCTCAAGACCGGCAAGCGTCTTCGCGTCATGATCTCCGACAACAACGCCGGCATCGATGATTCACTCATCGGCGGTGTCATCGACGCGAAGTACGACGCCTACAGCCTCGTCGAGCAGTGGACGTCGTATGGGTGGAACGTTTTTACCGTCAAGGACGGCAATGACTACGGTCAGGTCGTCGCGGCGCTGAAAGCCCTCGAGGATTCCGATCCCGCAGATCGACGACCGGTCGTGTTGATCGGGAAGACGACGAAGGGCTACTGGCCTGCCGCGGTCGGGGGCACGATTCCCGAGGGCGGCAAGCAGGTGGTCGGCTACCCGAGTCATCCCTACGCGATGAAGATGAACTCGGAGTACTTCGTCGCGCTCGCTCGAACCTTCGAGAAGCGCTACGGCGTCACGTTCCAGGGCATCGCCGACGGTCCGGTCAAGGACAACCGCGATCGTCTCATCCAGTACAAGACCAACATCGACGTGGTGATGTCGGTGCTCGAGAAGAACGGGCTGGGCGACTGGCTTGCCGATCACCTCGTGGAGATCGGCGACTCACTCCGGGACGACGCGCAGTTGCGTATTTCGGCCAGCTCGGATCCGTTCCTCGACGATCGTCTTCGCGTGAAGAACCTCCCCGTCGACCCGCAGAAGGTCACGGTCACGAATGCCGTGTCCGGTGCGACGAAGGACGTCGGCATCACGCTGTTCCGTAAGGCTGGCGAGGTCGCGGGGACGCGACGCGCGATCTCCGAGATCGTGAAGTGGCTGAACTACGTCACCGGCAATCGCATGCTGACGGTCGCCGCCGATCTTTCCGAGTCGATCAATCTCGAACACGGCAGCATTTGGGGTCACTACGATCCCGAGACCAATCCGCTCGGGACGCGCATCAAGGCCGCGATTCAGGAAGCGGGTAATGCGTCGACGGCAATCGGCTTAGTCAGTCAGAGCGCAGCACTCGATCCCGAAAAGTTCTCCGGCGTGTGGGCGATCAGCGGCACCTACGGCGCATTCACGCCGCTGATGTACACACCGGCGCGCGTGTGGAGTCAGCAGAGCCAGGACAGCAAGTTCCGTATGGGTGTGCTGCACATCCTCGTCGGACACTCAGGTCCTGAGACGGCGGCCGATGGACGCACCCACTTCGGCATCTTCGCGCCGCAGGTCTGGAAGCTCTTCCCACGTGGCGAAGTCATTCACCTGAACTTCTGGGATTACAACGACGTGGCGCCGGCATACTTCGCGGCCGCAGAAATCGCCGCGCGCGAAGCCAAGGTCGGGATCATCACCCTCGAAGTGGCGAGGCCCGACTTCCCTGTCGCAGATCGATCGACGTTCGCGGATACGGATCTCCTCGCTGCAGCCAAGGGCTTCTACGTGATTCGCGACTTCAAACCCGGCCAGCCGCGTCATGGCTACGTCGTCACGCAGGGTTCGAGTTCCACTGTGAATCTCGTCAGCGTGCTGCCGGCGCTCGAAGCTGCTGGTGTGAACGTCAAGGTCATCGCAGCCATCAGCGAAGAACTGTTCGATCGGCAGCCGGAGTCGTACCGCAATTCAGTGCTTCCGCCTGAAGCACTCTACGATCTGATGATCGTCAGCACGGGCACACGGCGTGTGTGGCCGCTCAAAGCGGTCGGCCCTCTGACCGACGAGTACTCGCTCACGTCGGATTGGGACAATCAGTGGCTGACGGGCGGTCTCGAGCCCGATGTGATCGCAGAAGCGCACCTCGATGCGCCTTCGATCCTTGCGGGCATCAAGCGGTTCGCGACAGATCACGAACAACGTCTTTCGCGTCAGCGCAAATTGTTGGGTTGATCGAACAAACGTTCGTAGGGGCGAACGCATGCGTCGCCCTTGATTCGTTACGAGATTACCCGCAGTAGCGCGGGAAGAGACCAGAACAGCAGGATGCCGGCGGCAACGAGGCCGGCCCCGATCTGAAACGGCTCGATCGCATCGAGCGGCGCCTGCACACGTCGCTCGGATTCCCATCGTTCGAGCATCTGCGCCTTCACCCACATCACATCGGCCGCAGGCAGACGAATCCCATGACGGGGCGTTGCGGCCGCCAGCTTCGACATGTACGCCGCGATCTCGCGTTCTTCGTCAGCCGACATTGAGTGCAACAACCACTCTACCATCATGCCCTCGCTGTGAGTCCCTTTGCGACCAGCTGATCCCGGAGTCGTCCCCGCGCCCTCGACAGCAGGACCTTGATACTTCCGCGCGACAGCCCAAGTGCGGCCGCGATCTCCTCGTGACTCTCCCCTTCGACGTACGCCAGCCACAGCAGCGCACGCTCGCGCGGTTTCAGCGCAGCGAATTCACGCGACACGGTGTCGTCATACTCCGGATCGACGTGTGACTCGGTGACGCCGCGAAGGCGGTCGAGCCACGAAGCCTCCTGCGTCGCTCGTCGCCAGCGATCGGCGAGCAGGTTGCTGCCGATGCGAAACACATAGCGTCGCAGTTCCTCGTCCCCGAGGCTACCGACCTCGGCCTGCAGGAGGCGGCAGAACGCTTCCTGCACCAGGTCGTCCGCGTCGGAGGGCTTTCCCGTGACGCGATACAAGTAGGACCAGAGCGCGCGCGAGTTGTGCTGATAGCACGCCGCAAACGCGCGCTCGTCGAGACGCGCCACGGTCTAGACCGAGGTTCCCTGATCACGATCCCGATTGATCTGCTGTCGCTCGATGAGCCCCATGCGCTTCGACAGCAGATAAGACATGCCTGTGGACACCAGAAGTGCAGCGCCAACCGCCGTCGCGGCCGTCGCGACCACCATCAGTCCATCCACCGCCTCGACGTCGAAGGTCCGTTGATCGAGCATGATGAAAAATCCGATGCCGACCGCCAGGAGCACGAAGCCGGTCTGCATCGATCGCAGAATCCGCAGCTGCGGTGCTCCGCCTTCACTACTGGACAGCGAGTTCAGGAACCGGCTGCCCGCATCGCTCGTGAAGAAGTCGGCGAAGTCTCTGGCCGATCCAAGCCGTTCGAGCAGCTTCGTGTGGAAGTCGGCGAAGACCCGCATCTGCTGCCGCCGCCGGTATCCGTCGACGACGATGTAGACGATGTAGCCAATCATGAAGAACAGGGCCGGGACGATGATGATTTCTGACTGCATGTGGCTCCTCCGCGCGCTACCTCGGGCTCTGTGACCGGGTGCTGACGATACAACGGGGTCGCCACCAAGGGGGTTAACATCGAACGATGGAGACAGTGATCCTCTCGGCGGTCCGCCTCCCGACGGGAAAGTTTCTGGGCTCGTTAAAGGAGTTCACCGCCCCCCAGTTGGGCGCCATGGTGGTTCGTGAGGCGGTCCAGCGCGCCGGCATCGACCCGGGCGTCGTGGACGAATGCATCATGGGCAATGTCGTGTCGGCGGGCCTCGGGCAGGCGCCGGCACGGCAGGCGGCGTTGCGCGGCGGCCTGTCCGACAACGTATCCGCGCTGACGATCAACAAAGTGTGTGGCTCGGGTCTGAAGGCCGTCATGCTCGCCTCACAAGGCATCGCCACGGGCGACTCGTCGGTCGTCGTCGCAGGCGGGATGGAGTCGATGAGCAACGCGCCGTACCTCCTGGCGCGCGCACGCGAAGGTCTGCGCATGGGCCATGGCCAGGTGCTCGACTCGATGATCAACGACGGCCTCTGGTGCAGCTTCGAAGACTGGCACATGGGCAATGCCGGTGAAGTCGTCGCGAGCGAGTGCGGTATCAGTCGCGAGGCTCAGGATACCTATGCCTTCGAGAGCCATCGCAGGGCAGCCGCTGCCACCGCTGCCGGTCGTTTCGATGCAGAGATCCTTCCCGTCTCGATCCCACAGAAGAAGGGCGAGCCGATCGTCTTCAGACACGATGAATCGATCCGTCCCGATACGACGCTCGAGGCACTCGGCACGCTCGCACCCGCGTTCGCGAAGGGGGGTACCGTGACGGCAGGCAATGCGCCTCCAGTCAATGATGGCGCCGCTGCGCTCGTTGTCACGTCGATCGCGCGCGCGCAGGAACTCGGCGTCACTCCAGTGGCGCGCATCGTCGCGCAGGCCTCGAGCGGACTCGATCCGAAGCACGTGTTGATGACGCCGGTCGAAGCGATTCGTCGCGTTGTCGCGAAGACCGGATGGAAGATGTCGGACGTTGATCTCTTCGAGATCAACGAAGCCTTCTCGGTCCAGTTGATCGCGGTGCTTGGTCAACTCGGTGTGGATCCGGCAAAGGTCAACGTGAACGGCGGCGCAGTCGCACTGGGTCATCCGATTGGCGCGAGCGGCGCGCGGATACTGACCACGCTGTTGTATGCGTTGATCCAGCGACAGCAGCGGCGCGGAATCGCGGCGCTGTGCCTGGGCGGTGGCAATGGAGTCGCGGTCGCAATCGAGCAGGTGTAGTCTCCGGCTTTAGCCGGACTCGTAAAGACATCGCAGAACCTGCGCGAAACGGCCTCGGTGAAACGGGCGATTTCTGCGACCGCCCCATTCTGAGCGACAATATTTCTTCGGATATCGAGCTATCTTCGCTTGACTTTCGCTTGGCCCACTCTTAGGATCTACGCGCGGCCGTGACCTCCGCTGTCACACCACCAAGCCATCCTGACTTCAACACGGCCAAACGCCTAGAGGAGACCCGCATGCCGATCGACGACCTGAAGGAACGGACCAAAGCCATTGACATCGCTGTCGGCCAGATCGAGAAGCAGTTCGGTAAAGGCTCGATCATGCGCATGGGGCAGCGCGGTGCCATTGCCCCGATGGAGGCCATCTCGACCGGCGCCATCAGCATCGATTACGCGCTCGGCATCGGCGGTCTCCCGCGCGGCCGCGTCGTCGAGATCTTCGGGCCCGAGTCGTCGGGCAAAACCACACTCGCCCTGCAGGTGATCGCCGAAGCGCAGCGTGGCGGCGGCATGGCGGCGTTCGTCGATGCTGAGCACGCGCTCGACGCGCAGTACGCGCAGAAGCTCGGCGTCGATCTCGACAACTTGCTCGTCTCGCAACCCGATCACGGTGAGCAGGCGCTCGAGATCGTGGAAGTGCTCGTGCGCTCGGGCAGCATTGACGTGGTCGTGGTGGACTCAGTGGCTGCCCTGGTGCCCAAGGCCGAGATCGAGGGCGAGATGGGCGAAGCGCAGATGGGGCTGCAGGCGCGGCTCATGTCGCAGGCGCTCCGAAAGCTGACGGGCGTCGTCTCCAAGTCGAAGACCATCCTGATCTTCATCAACCAGCTGCGCGAGAAGATTGGCGTGATGTTCGGCAACCCGGAAACCACCACCGGCGGCCGTGCATTGAAGTTCTACGCCTCGGTGCGCGTGGACATTCGCCGTATTGCCAGCATCAAGGACGGCGACCAGATTATCGGTGGCCGGACCCGCGTCAAGGTGGTCAAGAACAAAGTGGCTCCCCCGTTCCGGGAGGCGGAGTTCGACGTTATGTACGGTGAAGGCATCTCGCGCGAGGGCGATTTACTCGACCTGGCGGTCGAGAAGCGCATCGTCGAGAAGAGCGGTGCGTGGTTCGCCTACGGAGGTGAGCGTCTCGGCCAGGGCCGTGAGAACGCGAAGCAGTTCCTCAAGGAGAACCCGGATGTGCGGCGAGCTATTGAAGAGCGCGTCCGGCGTGAGTTGGGCCTGGTACGCGAAGCGGAGGTCGCGACGGTATAACCACCGTACTGCGGGCCAGCCTGCCCCAACCCGGCCGTTGTCCTCCCGGCAACGGCCGCGTCTTTCTTCCGTTTATCCTTTGAAATTCGCGACTTGCGGGCGGATAATCGGAAACATCCGTACAGCCCAATGATCCCGGACGATTCCGCCGAAACGGTGTTTCTCGGCTCCGCGTCGCCAGCAAAGACTGGAGACACGGACCCGCCCACTGGCGGCCTTACTGGAGACACAGACGCGACCATCGTCTCCGGTGCTCCGATACCGTCAGCTGGCGGTATGACTCCGGTACCATCGCCGACCCCGGATGATTCCGGCGAGACGAGGTTCGTCGCCACGACGCCACCTCCCAGCGGCGCACGCAGAGGACCGCTCGAGGTCGGACAGAAATTCGGCGCGCGCTACATCATCATCAAGCAGCTCGGTGTCGGAGGCATGGGCGCCGTCTATCAGGCATGGGACGGCGAGTTGGGCGTCGCTGTCGCATTGAAGGTCATCCGACCTGAGGTCACTCGCGATCCGGTCGTCGCGCAGGATATCGAGCGCCGCTTCAAGCAAGAGCTGCTGCTCGCCCGTCAGGTCACCCACAAGAACGTCGTCCGCATTCACGATCTCGGCGAGATCGACGGCATCAAGTACATCACGATGCCGTACATCGAGGGCCACGACCTGGCGACGGTGCTTCGCAATGAGCGCCTGACTGTCCCCAAGGTCATGGGAGTCGCGCGGCAGGTCGCCGCGGGACTGCAAGCCGCGCATGAGGCGGGCGTCGTCCATCGCGATCTCAAACCGGCGAACGTGATGATGGAAGGCGAGCACGCGATCATCATGGACTTCGGTATCGCGCGCTCGACGTCGCGCGGTGGTCCGGCACCATCGCAGCCTGCAGCCACAGCCGGACCAGCTGCAGGGGCCCCCGCACTCGATGACGCTGACGCCGAGATGACCCGCATCGCCGAAACAGTGGTCGGCGAAGTGATCGGGACGATCGAGTACATGGCGCCTGAGCAGGCGCGCGGTGAACACGTCGATCAACGCGCGGACGTGTATGCGTTTGGTCTGATCATCTACGACCTGCTCTCCGGTCGGCGTCGCTCCGAGCATGCGGTGAGCGCTGTTGGTGAGTTACAGAAGCGGCTCGCGCAGCCGCCTCCGTCGATCCGCACGGTCCTGCCTGATGTCCCCCTGCCGCTCGATCAGCTAATTACCAAGTGCACAGAGCCCGACGCTGCGAATCGCTATCAGACGACGGCGGAGCTTGTTGCCGCGATCGAACGCTTGGATGACAACGGCAAGCTGCGGCCAATCAAGCGTGTCGTGCGGCTGCCGTACGCGATCGCCGCCGCGGCTCTTCTAGTGACGACGTCCGTCGGTGTTTGGTGGTACCAGCGACAGTTCATTCCGCCGGCGGTGCACGATCCTGTCTCGATTGTGCTGGCTGACTTTCAGAACAACACGGGAGATCCGGCGCTGGACCGCACGCTCGAACCAGTGATGAAGGCGGCACTCGAGGGAGCGAGCTTCATCAGTGTTTACGATCGCGCCGGCATCAGGAGTCGACTCGGCGTGCCGCCTCCCGAGAAGCTGGACGAGCGGGCGGCGCAGGAACTCGCGGTCCGTCAGGGCGTGGGTGTGGTCCTCGCGGGCATGGTCAGCCAGGAGAGCCGCGGGTATCAGCTTTCCGTGAAGGCGATTCGCGTCTCCACGGGTGAAGTCATCGCGAGCAGCGAACAGCGGGCACGGAGTAAAGACCAGATCTTGAGTGTGGCGAGCGATCTGGCAAGCGAGGTTCGAACGGCGCTCGGCGACGACACGTCGGACGAAACGCGTCGGTTCGCGATGGGCACCTGGACCGCCAGTTCACTCGAGGTGGTCCGCGACTTTGCGTTGGCTGCCGAGGCCTTGTCGAACGGGAGAGCCGAGGAAGCGCAGAAGGGCTTCTCGAAAGCCGTCGAGCGTGACCCGAACTTCGGCCCGGGGTTTTTTGGCCTTGCGGCTGTGTCGATGGGCCTCGGTCGACAGCAGGATGCCGAGAAGTACACCGACGAGGCCGTTCGACATCTCGATCGCATGAGTGAACGCGAGCGATTCGCCGCTCGTGCGTTCTTCTATCTGGTGAGAGGCGACTACCAGGCGTGCACGAAGGAGTACGCGGACCTGCTCGCGCGATACGCACAAGACTCGGTCGCGCACAACAACCTCGCGCTCTGCTACCTCCAGCTTCGTGACGTGCCCAAGGCCGTTGCCCACATGCGAGAGGTCGTTACCATCCTGCCGAAGCGCTCGCTGTATCGCGGGAATCTCTCGATGTACGCCGCTTACGGCAGTGATTTTCAGACCGCCGAGCAGGAAGGGAAAGTTGCACTCGAGATGAAGAACCGGGCTGGCTGGTTGCGGCTCGCGTTCGCAAATCTTGGACTCGGTCAGTTACCGCAGACCGTTGAAGCCTATCAGCAACTCGCAAAGGTGGACGCGCTCGGCTTGTCGCAATCGGCATCCGGTCTTGGCGACCTGGCAGCCTTCGAAGGACGCTTCGCCGATGCGATCCAGATTCTCGAGAAAGGTGCGTCCGTTGACGTCCAGGCCAAGGAGTCCGAGCGTGCCGCTGATAAGTTCCTGGCGCTCGCCAACGTGCACCTTGCGCGAAAGCAACCACGGCCTGCGGCGACAGCGGCCGAGCGAGCCCTCATGCTCCACCCAAAGGCCGTCAAGATCCGGTTCATGGCGGCTCGTGTGTTCATCGAGGCCAACCAGATTCCGAAAGCACAAGCGCTGATGGCGGAGTTGGCAAAAGAGCGGCTCGCAGAGCCGCGTGCCTACGCCAAGATTCTCGAAGGCGAAATGCTTTTGCGGAAAGAAGAGCTGGGCCCGGCGATTGACGCGTTCACCGCAGCCAATGGACTTCTCGACACGTGGATCGGCCGCTACGATCTTGGACGAGCCTACTTGCAAGCGAATGAGTTTGCGCTGGCCGACTCCGAGTTCGATCGCTGCCTGAAGCGCCGCGGCGAAGCCCTCGCACTGTTCTTCGATCAGGATCCCTCGTACAGCTTCCTGCCGCCCGTCTACTACTACCAGGGCCGGGCGCGAGAAGGACTGAAGACGGCAGCTTACGCCGACTCATACCGTACCTATCTGAATATCCGGGGAAAGTCTTCCGAGGATTCTCTCGCTCCCGACGCGCGTCGTCGCGCTGGTAGTTAAGACACGAACGGGACTACCGGGTATCGGTGACGACCGATACCCGGCAGATCTTTCACTCCTTTTACTACTTCGTGTTCAAGACCCGATACGCCGAGATGCCCGTGCGCGTCGGGTGATCGAGATCGTTCGGGTTCTCCACCACCGCAAGCACGAAGTACGTGAGCAGCCTGTTGTTCGGGACGTTTGTGTCTACGATCGTCACCGTGGGCGTCGGCGGGTCGCCTGCGGGGAATGGCCACGGTGTTCCGACTTGCACGCGCTGAGCGAGAGCCGTAGCAGTAATTGGGAAACCGCCCTCCACACGATACGCCTCGTATCTCAACACCTTGCCGGCGTGCGGGCGCCGTACGGTCAGCGTGGTCGTTTTCGCCTGTTTGTTCCAGACCAATTGCTGAATATGTGGCGCGTTGCCGTAACTAATCGCGGTGTCGAGATTCAGATCCCCGTGCGGTCCGTTCACGGCATCCGGAACGACATCACCGAGACCGTTCTCTCCCATGCCGGCGTCGCCCAGGAACTCCACATCAAAGCCGCCGAGGAAGTCGACATCAAAGCCACCCAGGAACTCGACATCGAAGCCGCCCAGGAACTCGAGGTCGAACGAGCCGAGGAAGTCCACATCGAAGCCGCCCAGGAAATCGACATCGAAGCCGCCTGTGACGCTCATGTAATCGCGTGTATCAAGGCCCGCCGAGAGCGCACCGAAGAGACCGCTACCCGCAGCGTTGAGTGAGGCGACATTGCGCCGCCCACCCACCTGCCGGAGATCCAGAAGACTCCAGTCGTTCACCCCGGCGCCGAGCGCGGTCTTTGTGCCGCTGAACGAAATGTCCTGGGAGAGGCTGGTAAGGTCGGCGGTCCCGTTTGCACTCCAGTCAATGGGGCCGGACATCACGGTGCCATCGATACGCGTCATCGCTAGCGGACCCGGAGGAGTGGCGAACGCGTCGCCAGACTCGGACGTTCCGGTGCTCGGGTTGATTACGGTTGACAACGGCGAGCCATCGCAATGTCTCTTCGCGGGGGTTGTGGTCAGCGTTTTGTCGATCAGGCTGCTCTCCCAGGGCGCAAACCAGCGAGTCCCGTACGCCATCGTACCCAGCCCTGTAGTTTCGTTCAGGGTGGGCTCGCTCAGCGCGGGAAGTTCCTGGCGGGAGTAATCGACGATGGGGTCACTGATGCTGGTACCGGTGACCGTGAACAACCCACGCACCTGGAAGAGGTAGTTCATGACCGACTCATAGTTCGGTTTGCAGTTCTGTCCGCCCGCAAAACCACTGTGCCTCAGATACGCCGTATGACCGAACTCGTGCATCAATGTCGACGCCTGCACGAACGGCGTGGCAGTGAAATCGTCCCAGCGGCCGAGCGTCACCATGAGGTCGCCGCCAGGAAAATCGGCAATGCCGGAGGCCCTTGTTGGCGTAACCCTGTCGTCGTACGGCGTTTCATCGAGGTTGGTGGTTGCAGCCGGCAAACCGAGAGCGTGCGCGAACAAGGCGTAGCGATGTGTATATCGGCGGTTGTGATCGAATCGCCGGACGCAGTCCGTCGCCTGTGCGCACGCAACTTCGTCGGGGTAATTGAGAGGCTGCTCTCGAATCAATCGATAGTCGATCTTCCAGCCAACCGTTCCAGGATGATCCGAGAACACGCAGTCAGCGCTCGGTGCACATGCCGTTTCGGGGACGACATCGCCACCTCGAGCCAGGCTGGACGGAATGATGGCGCAGCTCGGCACCCACGTACCCGTCAAGCACGCCTGGTCACTCGGGAGGCTCGTCTGGTAGTTGTTGCCCACATCAAAATGGATGTTGATGGGTCCCGAAATATTGCCTGCGCGTGACCCTGCCGCATTCCGGAATGCCGTCGCGACCATATCGAGCGCTTCTTTGGCGGGCAGATGCGAGTGTCCAGCGGCCCGCGTCTCTTGCGCGCAGACCGGTGCCTCGCATTGTCCCTGGCCGTTGAGCGGGCCGTACCTGGTACCGTTCGGGGCCGTCATGTACCCGATTTCGATGAAGATGTCCTGAACTGTGGGCCGCGCGCGCATGGCGTACAGGTTCGGCAGCGGCGTATCGTCAGGGTCGTGCAGACTGCTCACATCCGCTGACTCCCAGATATTCAACAGTCCATCTCGATCGTCGTCCTTTACCGGCACGCTGAACTGAAACGCCTGCCACGACAAGCATTCTTCCGTCGTGCTGGTGTGCGTCACCGCCGTCGTGACTTCCTCGCCGTAAGTGGCGGTGTTTCCTGAACCGCCCATGTTCAGGCCGCTGAGCGTCAGCGCGCGCCAACCCCGCTGCGATGAGGGGCTCGAGTTGAACGGGTCAGTGAGCGCCTGCATCTCGCCGTTGAACGAGACCTGCTCCGTAGGGTTGGGTTGTCCGCTGGCGACGTGCTGCGTGAGCTTGCCGACCCCATTGGTGGCACGCTGAAAGAATCCTCGGAGCGTTTGAGACATCGTCGACGCGGATGGCGTGAAGTTGAAACCCTCGTAAAGGACGATGCCCGTGAGGGGCGAATCAGGGTGCCGATAGATGACAACCAGACTCGCGCCTGCGCTCTCAGGCAACTGATTTCCTGTACCTGAATCCGGCAGGAACACCCGGTGCGGGTCTTCTCCCTGCAAGGCCAGGTCGGTGTCGTTGACCAATCGCTTGCGGAAGTTAGGTGCGAGGGAGTTGCTGCCAAGTGGCAAGGCACGCAGCACGTCGACTCGCCAGGTCGTCGCGATGGCGCTTGCGCTTCCCTGCTTCGCCCAGCACGGTGCGGTCGATGGATTGACAGGTGACTGACCGACCTTCACCGCGAACGAACCGATCTCCTGGTCTCGAAACTTCGCGCTTATAGAGGTGGGATTTCCATCAGTAATCGTTTGCCAGTAAAGAAATGCCGCCAGGATGTCGGCGTTGGCGGGGACACCGGTCATCGGAATCGTACCGGACACGCGACCTCCGACGGCCCCTTGCGGAAGCAAGTCTACGGAGCCAGTGACGTAGTCGCCGGTCACGAAATAGTTTTTGAAGAATTTGATGCCGTCAGCGGCTTCTCCTGACTGGGCGTACACCAGAACGCTCAAAGCAAGCAGCGCGATAGTCCACCTGCGCGTCCCTGACACGCGTTGTTCAACCCTGATCGCAGACATAGAGGTCTCCTCTGACGGGGCGTCTTTGAAACGGCTTTGATCGCATCCAAGTCCGAGGCGTCGAGAGATTCTCGAGCTCAGCCGCAACGCGATCATGCCAATCATTACTCCATCGAGCGTGGTCTTGCACACAAAAGAACGACTCGCGAAGAAATACGGAACAAAAATTTCGAAGTTGGGTGAGGAAGTTATGAGGAATCACCGAGAAGGGCGTGAATCGGCAGACTTTCTCGACGATTTGGCCGTTGGATATGGCGATGGTGTCACGGACGACCTTGAACGGCTTCTCCCCCGCGGCGTAGATTCGGAGCGGAGGTCCTCATGGCCGGAGTTGCCAAGTGCGCACACCCCGCGTGTCAGTGCATGGTCGAACCTAAAGGGCCATACGGGAAGTACTGCAGCGATCACTGCAGGCAAGCAGGCGACAAGACCGAGCTACGCTGCGATTGCCAGCACGCCCCTTGCCGATGACCGACGTGGCCGCTGAACGCGTGCAAGGAGCCTCGGCTCCGGGCCGAGGCTCCCCCGTTCTCGATGCTGCAAGCGATGCAGCTAGCCGTCATCGCCGAATCACTCTGTTATACTCGTGCTTCTGTACGTCCTTCGGACTGCACTCCTGAGGGCCAGGTAGCTCAGTTGGTAGAGCACCGCACTGAAAATGCGGGTGTCGCTGGTTCGATTCCGGCCCTGGCCACCAGCCTTCGCTCGCTTGCGGCGGGCCACGGCCGGCAGGCCCCGTCTCGTGCCAGCAACGCGGCCCGCGGAGGTTCGTTTTCTTTCTTACGTTGCATGATCGTGCACCCTCCCAAACAGTAAGGTCAGTTAACCGCTAGAATGCGGTTTCGCTGTCACGGCACTCCCCCGCCAATGCAGCTGAGGCGCAGGCGTGAAGGGTAAGGTCCTTCGCATCACCCGGACAGGCCGCGGCACACTTGTGGCCGTCGCGATCGTCGTGACCGGTCTGCTCTTTTCAGGCTGCGAAACCTCCTCCACGATCAGCCAGGGTCCGAATCCGGTGAAGTGTGGCGTGACGTTGGCCACACCACCGGCGCTTGACGCGACCGGCGGCGCAGGATCGCTGGCCGTCACGACGCAACGCGAATGTGTGTGGGAGGCGGCGACAACCACTGACTGGATCTCAGCGCTGTCGCCCGCATCGGGGCAAGGATCCGCAACCCTATCGTTCCGCGTAGCCGCCAACGAAAGCGCCTCACCGCGCGACGGCGCCATTGTCGTGAATGGCGAGCAGGCGCGCGTCTCGCAACGCGCGCCATGCCGATACGACGTCTCACCATCGAGCGTTGGCACCGGCGCGAGCGGAGGCTTGAGCACCCTCACCATTGCGACATCGAGTGAATGCGCGTGGAACGCGTCGCGTGATGCCACGTGGATTACCTTCACATCCGCGACCACCGGAAGTGGTAACGGAACCGTCGTCTTCTCGGTGGCTCCCAATCGCGACGATGAGCGCAGCGGCTCGATCGTCGTCGCCAATCAGCGAGTCGTCGTGACGCAAGCCTCTGGTCTGCCTCCGGCGCCGACGCCCCCGACCCCGCCAACGCCTCCCGCGCCTCCACCGCCGGGGCCCACGCCACCGTCGGCATGTCTGTATTCGCTGGCACGCGGGTCCGACTTCGTGCCATCCGGCGACGGTTCGGCAAGCGTGAACGTATCGACGGGAAGTACCTGCGGGTGGACGGCCGTGAGCAATGCTCCATGGATCTCCGTGGCGTCGGGTGCCTCGGGCATGGGCAATGGCAGCATTGAATACCGCTATATGGGCAACACTGGCGGACTGCGAACGGGAACGCTCACCATCGCTGGTCTCACGTTTACCGTGACCCAGGCTGCATGCGTGTATTCGCTTTCGCGCTCCTCCGACTTCGTCGGCGCCAACGACGGCGCGGGTCTCGTCAGCATCACGACAACGAGCACCTGCAGGTGGACCGCAGTCAGCAATGCCCCTTGGCTCTTCGTCTCAGCCGGCTCACAGGGAACTGGCATCGGGAGCGTCGAGTACCGCTACCTGACCAATCCAGGCGCGCAACGAGTAGGAACGATTACTATCGCCGGTCTGACCTTTACCGTGACGCAGCCTCAAGCGCCCTAGCGTGGTACGATTGAGGATTGGCTACTTCAACAAGGACATTCTCCTGATGAGAACGCTCACGCTATTGGCCCTCATTGCGCTCTGCGCGTGCTCCAAGACACCGGCAGGCGCGACGACGGCAAGCGCAGCCACACCCTCTCCGCAGGCGGGCACTGCTCCGCCCGCCGGTGCGGTCCTCGGTGCGGAACCGGCCAAGCCGGTGCCGGCTCAGTTGCCCGATGTACTGGCGCGCGTCAATGGCGAAGCCGTCAACAAAGCCGAATTCGATCGCGCGTTGTCGGCCCTCGAGGCGCGCAACGGTGGTCCCGTTCCCGCGCCACAACGCGATCGCATCGTGCGCGAGGTGCTCGATCAGATCGTCGCCTACAAGCTCCTCATCCAGGAAAGCAAGACGCGAAAGATCGAAGCGTCCGACGCTGACGTGGACGCCCGCATGAAGGAGATCCAGGCGCAGTTCCCGTCCGAAGACGCCTTCAAGCAGATGCTGACCGCGCGCAAGACGACGATCGATCAAGTGCGCTCGGATATCCGTCAGGACATCACGGTCCAGAAGCTGATTGAGAATGCGATTGCCGACAAGATCGCGGTCAAGCCTGAACAAGTGACGGACTTCTACGCGAAGAATCCCGATCAATTCAAACAGCCCGAGCGTGTTCGCGCGAGCCACATTCTGATCATGGTTCCCAAGGGTGCCGACGCGGCAGCCAAGGACGCCGCTCGCACCAAGGCCACCGGCATTCTCAAGGATGTGAAAGCAGGCAAGGATTTCGCGGCGCTCGCGAAAGAGCACTCGCAAGATCCGGGCAGCGCGAAAAACGGTGGCGACCTGGGATTCTTCCAACAGGGTCAGATGGTCGGTCCGTTCAACGACGTGGCATTCAAGCTCGCCCCAGGGCAGGTGAGCGATCTCGTCGAAACCGAGTTCGGTTTCCACATCATCAAGGTCGCCGAGAAGCAGGCGTCGCGCACGGTGCCACTCGACGAGGTTCGTCCACAGCTCGAGCAATACCTCGAGCGTCAGAATCGCGAGCAGCAGACCGATGCCTTCGTGAACGGCCTCAAGACCAAGGGCAAGATCGAAATCCTGATCTGACGTGAACGAGTCAGTTCGCCTGGATGTCTGGCTGGACGTCGCGTGTCTGTTCAAGACGCGATCGGAAGCCAAGCGCGCATGCGAGGGCGGCAAGGTCGAGGTCAACGGCGAGAACGCCAAGCCGCATCGCATGCTTCGCGAGGGTGATCGCATCAGGATCAGTCGCGGCTTCGGCCGGAACCAGGACGTCGTGGTTCGCATCGTGATCGATCAGCACGTCAAGAAATCCGAGGCGCGCGCCCTCTACGACGATCACACACCCAAGCCGACAGCCGAGGAGATCGAAGCCAGGCGCGTCGAGCGCACGTATCGCGCCGCCGCACGCGCGGCCGGCACGCCCGATCGCAATCGCCGCCGGGAACTGCGCAGATTGAAAGAAGGCGGATAACCCGCGATACGATGAGTCGTGCCGCGAAATCAGGAGGTCATCCGCCAGTGGCGCGTATTGCATGCCCTCGAGTCATCGCGCCACGGCGCGACGATTGACGGGCTCGCCGACGAGCTCGAGGTCACCACACGGACTATTCGTCGCGATCTTGCCGCGTTGCAGGAAGCCGGCTTTGCGCTGTACGACGAACGCGATGACGACGGCCGCGTCCGCTGGCGCATCGACGGGCATGTGCTCGGAGGACTCGAAAGCGGTTTCACGCTCGCCGAGCTGTGCGCGCTGTATCTCAGTCGTCATCTCCTCGAGTCGGTCGCCGGTTCGCCGTTTCAGCGTGATCTGACCAACGCATTCGGGCGTCTCGAAAAAATGCTGTCCCCGCGCATGCGGCAGTTCCTCGATCGGCTGCCGTCAGTCCTCGCGGCCAAGCCTGGCCCGCGTGCACGTGGTGGAACCTCGTCGGCCGACATCGTGGCTCGCCTCCTTGAAGCCACGCTTCACTTCCGCGTCACGGCCATGAGATACCACTCAGTGTCGAGTGCGCGTGTGAAGGACTACCTGATTCATCCGTATCGCCTCGCCTTTGCCCAGGGCGGCCTCTACCTGCTTGCCTACGTGCCCGACTACAAGGACGTGCGCACGTTCGCCGTGGATCGCATTGCGTCCGCGTCGCTCGAGAAGCAGACGTTCACGCCACCGAAGCAGCCGGTGGGCGAAGACGTCTTCGCCAATTCACTGGGAGTAAACACCGGACCTGCCGAGCGCGTAGAACTTGAATTCGATGCCCGCGTGGCGCCGTACGTTCGCGCCCGCGTCTGGCACGCGTCGCAGCAGATCAGCGACGGCGAGGAGGGTGGTCTCCGCTTGACGATGAACGTCTGTCACGATTGGGCGCTGCGCAGCTGGGTACTCGGCTGGGGCGCGTTTGCTCGCGTCATCTCACCGCCGGCACTGGCCGCCGAGATCAAGACTGATCTGCAGGCGGCGGCCGCGAGATACGGCCGCTCGTCGCGCAACGACTCTTCGACGCCTCTCAGAGCAGGCGGCTCACGCCCATGAATCGTCAAGGTCGCATCGCCATCGCGCTCCTCATCCTCCTGCTCATCCTCGTGGCACCGTCTCTGCTCCGGTTCTACACCGACTGGCTCTGGTTCGGGGAGGTCGGCTACCAGCACGTCTTCAGCACGATGCTGCGGGCACAGGGAACGATCTTCACCGCGACGTTCGTGCTCGCAATCGGCTGGTTCGTATTCAATCTCCGCGTCGCGTTGTCATCGATTGGTGATCTGCGGCCAGTCTTCACCACGCGCGAAGGGCTCGAGGTGACCTTGCCGAGCGGCCGGCAGCTACGCAGTCTGGCCACGAGTGCGGCGGCATTGCTCGCGGTCATTCTCGGTTTATACGCGGCGGGTCGCTGGGAGACATGGCTGACGTGGCGGTACGGCGTTCCATTCGGCGTCGCCGATCCCATTCTCAATCGAGACGTCGGCTTCTACGTCTACTCACTGCCGTTCCAGCAGTTCCTGCGTGGCATGGGCCAGGCGCTCGTCGTGCTCGCGGCGCTCGCGTCGGGGGCCTTGTATCTGGTATCAGGCAGCCTCAGTTCAGGTTTCCCCGGGCGGATGTCGATGACGCCGGGCGCACGTCGTCATCTCGCGCTACTCGTCGCCGCGTTTATGTTGCTGATGGCGTGGGGCGCATCGCTGCAACGAGCCGAGCATCTTATTGAGACGTCTGGACTGATCCACGGCGCCAGCTACGCCGACGTCTACGGCCGCATGCCGGCTGCGCTCCTCCTGGTCGTTGCTGGCATCGCCAGCGCCGCGCTCGCGGTGTGGCAGGCATTCGGCAGCAGAAACTGGCCGATCCCTGCGGCGATTGCGCTCTATGCGGTCGTGTCGATCGGCGGCGAGGGCTACAGTAGCCTCGTGCAGCGCTTCTCGGTGACGCCTAACGAGCAAGCCCGTGAGACGCCGTTCATTCAGCACAACATCAGCGCAACACGACGCGCATTCGCGCTCGACAACGTCGAGGAGCGCGCCGTCTCGGGCGACGCGCGATTAACGCCCGCGGACATCGAACGCAATGGCGCGACGCTCAAGAACGTGAGGCTGTGGGATCACGCACCGCTGCTGGAAACGTTTGGACAGATCCAGGAGATCCGCACCTACTACGACTTTGCATCGGTCGATA
This sequence comes from Acidobacteriota bacterium, assembly GCA_046765795.1. Lineage (GTDB taxonomy): Bacteria > Acidobacteriota > Vicinamibacteria > Vicinamibacterales > UBA2999 > Gp6-AA40. The sequence continues at coordinate 36,673 of JBKPRH010000418.1, forward strand.
ACGACCGCTATCACATCAACGGCGCACTTCGTCAGGTGATGCTCTCGGCGCGCGAGCTGAACTCGGCCAGCCTCCCCGCGCGCACCTGGGTCAACGAGCGACTGACGTTCACGCACGGCTACGGACTGACGCTGGGTCCGGTGAACGAGGTGACGAGCGAAGGCTTGCCCGTGTTGTTCGTGCGCAACCTTCCGCCTGAGACGATTCCGGATCTGAAAATCGACGAGCCAAGCATCTACTTCGGCGAACTCACGAACGACTACGTGATCGTGCGAACGCGCACGCCGGAGTTCCACTACCCGCGCGGCGACGAGAACGAGACAACGCGTTATACCGGTCAGGGCGGTGTGCCACTGGGTTCGCTGTGGCGAAAGCTCCTGTTCGCGCTGCGGTTCGGCTCCTATCAGATCATCCTCAGCGACGACATCACCGAGGAGAGCCGAATCCTCTTCAATCGCCAGATTCGCGAGCGCGTCGAACACATCGCGCCGTTCCTGGCCTTCGATCGCGATCCTTATCTCGTGCTCGCTGACGGGAAGCTCTATTGGCTGGTCGATGCCTATACGACGAGCAATCGATATCCATACTCGACGCCGGCCGGACGCATCAACTACATCCGCAACTCGGTGAAGTTCGTGATCGACGCCTATAACGGCACGACCACTGCCTATCTCTCCGACACCAACGACCCGCTTGCTGCGACGTTCTCGCGGATTTTTCCCAACACGTTCAAACCGCTGGCGGAGATGCCGGCGTCCATTCGCGAGCACGTCCGCTATCCAGAGGACATCTTCGCGATTCAGGCGCAGGTCTATTCGACGTACCACATGACGCAGCCGACCGTGTACTACAACCGTGAGGACCAATGGGAGATCCCGACGTTTGACGAGGGCAGCGATCGAAATACGATGCAGCCGTACTACACGATCATGCGGCTGCCCGGCGAGAAGGACGCCGAGTTCATCCAGATGCTCCCGTTCACGCCACGACGCCGCGACAACCTGGCTGCGTGGCTCGTCGCGCGCAGCGACGGCGAGCACTATGGACGACTAAGGGTCTTCGAGTTCCCGAAGCAGAAACTGGTCTTCGGTCCTCGGCAGGTCGTCGCGCGCATCGCGCAGGATCAGGTGATCTCGCCGCAGATCACGCTGTGGAATCAGCAAGGCTCACAGGTGATCTGGGGCACGCTGATGGTGATTCCAATCGAGGAGTCGCTCATCTACGTGAGGCCGCTCTACCTGCGTGCGCAGGGCGGCCGCATTCCCGAGTTGACGCGAGTCATCGTCGCCTACGAGAACCGGATCGTGATGGAGGAAACGCTCGAAGAAGGTCTCGCGCGACTCTTCTCCACTGCACCGGGGCAAAAGCCGCCGGTCCAGCAGGACACGCGCACGCCAGCTCCGACGACGCAGCAACCGGCGCAGGTGTCGGGCGAGGCCGACTCAGGGCTCCAGGATCTCGCGGCCGAAGCGCAGCGGCACTACGATCGCGCCGTCCAGGCGCAGCGATCCGGCGACTGGGCCACCTATGGCGAGGAACTTCGCCAACTCGGTCAGGTTCTGGAGCGCATGCGCGCGCGCTAATGCGCTTCAAGCTGACCATCGAATACGCGGGCACTCGGTACAGCGGCTGGCAGATCCAGAAGAACGCGAAGACGGTACAGGGCGAGATTGAACGCGCGATCACCGCAGCCACTGGTGAGCGTGACTTCGAGCTGTACGGATCGGGCCGCACCGATGCCGGCGTGCATGCGCTGGCGCAGGTGGCTCATCTCGACATCCACATCACGATTCCGCCCGAGACGTTGCGCCGCCGGATCAACGACGAGCTGCCCGCGGACATCAATCTCCTGGACGTCGAGAAGGTCCGCCACAAGTTTCACGCGCGTCACGACGCGATCGGACGCACCTACATCTATCAGGTCTCGCGACGACGAACCGCGTTTGCGAAGCCGTATGTGTGGTGGGTGAAAGAGGAGCTCGATCTCACGCGCATGCAAACGGCCGCAGCGCGCTTCGTCGGCTTTCACGATTTCAAGTCATTCTCGGATGCCGATCCGCGTGAGGGATCGACCGAGGTCATGCTGGAGGCACTCGACATTCGCGAAGACGGTGACGTGATTGTCTTCCGCGTTGACGGATCTCACTTTATCTGGAAGCTGGTGCGACGTCTGGTCGGTGTGATCGTCGAGGTCGGTCGCGGCGGCCTGACTCCAGACGAGGCCGCTGGTCTGCTGTCGTCGGACTCAGGAGTGCCGGCGCGATTGACCGCGCCGGCCTCTGGACTCTTTCTCGCGTCGGTTCGCTACAAAGGCGACCGGCCCGATCAGGGACGATTGCTTCGCGGCGGCGTCACACCCTTCAACCGAAGATAAACGGCGAGCTGGCCGTAAATGTCCTGGGCATGGGCGATGGAGAAATAGGCCACGCGTATACGGCTGGCCGTCGGCCCCATGAACGGCATCGAGGTGACGCGCTCAACGAGCTGCTGATCGTTGAATTCCTTCAGCACCGCGGCGCCGTACGCGTCCCACTGTTTCATGGCCGCCATCACATCCGCCTTCGACGACGCCTTGGGATTGACCATCGGGACCGGCGTCTTCCCACCGAGTGTGCTCAACAGCTTCAAGTCGATATTGACGACGTGCATCAGACGCTCGGCGAAGCTTTCCTGCGCCGGAGTCGGCTTGAAACCGTATTCGCCTTCCGGCATCGCATTCGCGATCCCGATTAAGCCATTGGTGTTTCCTGCCCAGTCAGCCTGCAGATCGCAGGCAACCGTCATACACGCCGGACCTCGCTGCGCCATCGCGCTGCTCGCTGTCAGCAGCACGCCAAGTACTCCGAGACTCACCACGAACCGTTTCATGAGTGCCTCCTCGATTCCGTATGTCCGGTTTCGCCGGACGCGTCTTATTGCAATGTCTCGTGGAGCAGACTGACGAGCCGGTCCCAGTGCCGCTCCGATGCTTCCTTGTCGTACACGAGATGGCCATTCACCGCAAACCCATGCTTGGCGTTCTCGTACGTCTCGATAGCGTAGTTCACACCGGCACTGTCGAGAGCAGTCTGCAGGCGTTGACGCTGCTCGTCGGGGAAGGTTGGATCAATGCCTGCTGCACCGACGTAAATGCGTGCGCGCATCTTCGGTGCGAGCAAGTGCGGGCTGTCGGGTTTTTCGGTGGCCAGCGCACCGCCATGGAATGACGCCGCGACAGCGATGCGATCGGGGAAGGTGCCAGCGGCGGCGAGCGCATACCCGCCACCCATGCAATAGCCAAGGGCGCCCATCGGTGACCGTTTCACCGTCGGCAGGCTATCGAGATGCGCCAGCAGTGCGGTGGTGTCGCGCATCACCATCGGCCCGTTGATCGAGGCCACCATGCTTTTGAATCGCGCGCGTTCCGGCCCTTCGACCGCGACCTGCTTCGGGTCGAATGGCTCAAACGGCGTGCGATGGTAGAGGTTGGGCAACGCCACCACATAGCCGTGCGAGGCGAGCCGCTCGGCCATGTCGCCAAGGGCGGGACGAATCCCGAAGGCGTCCATGTACATCACGATGGCTGGCGCGGGCGTTTCGCCCGCGCTTGGGTGAAAGATGTAGGCGTCGAGCGTCCCCTCGTCTGTCTTGAGATCGACCCGGTTCTGATTCACCAGGGGATTGTAATGAAAGGACTCAGGGATCAGTGAGGAATCAGGAAGACAGCGAATCAGGAAGATAGCGTGTAGTACGACTCTGACCGGAGTCGCGCGAGCAGACTGTGCAGGTGATCCGGGCCAAGCGGCGCGTTCATCACCACCGCGCGAACCGATGGCTTGAACGTGCGGACGGAACTCAGGGTGTTGGCCGCTGAGCGCTGATCACCGCGCGCGTCAATGAGCACGAGATCGATGTAGGCCGATCGGCATTGCCGCATCGCATCGTCGACGTCGGCAGCGGTCCGCACATCGAAGCCTTCTTCCACCGCGACACTCGCCATCGAGGTCAACATCGCGGCATCGGCGTCGATGACCAAAAGCCTTGGCTGGATCTCCACGTTCCCGCCCCCTTACCTGCTCACCCCATTAACTTCCGTCGCGCTTTCCCCATTCACACAATTGCACTGGGCCGAATCTTGCTCACGCACGAGCGCGCATCGCGTGTCGCGGGACTTCCCCCGAGCGTCGCGCTGTGCGAGATCTACATGGGGAGCATGTATGTCGCAGGCTGGCTTACTCACCCAAATCCGTCGCGAGTTCCAGGAGCACCCCGGAATCGCGTTGACGCTGCAACAGGCCCGTCGCCTCTGGTCGCTCGACGAACCCGCTGTTCCCGAAGCATTTGACGCGTTGATCGCTGAGGGCTTCCTTCAACGGATCGACGACGTCTACCTCTGGGCCGCCGCGCCTGTTCCACGCTTCCGGCCGCGAAGCGTGAATCGTGGTTTGACCATCGTGCGATCGAGGGCCTGAGCCCGTCTGCTTCCAGTCAGACGTTCGAACACGACGGACCGACCAACGGATTGGCCGGTCCAGTCAGCACTTGGTCGACGCGGCACCGCGCGCCGCGTCTGGTCTAGTTGCCGACGGTGTACTCGATCTCGTTCGACGAACTGCCATACTGGCCGTTGCACTTCGACTGCACGCGCGCGTACTGCCGGCCGGTTTTCGCGGTCCAGGTGTAGTTGGCGTTCGTCGTGTTCGTCGAGAGTTGATCAGAGCTGCCCGGGGCCGATCCGACGAGGACCGTATACTCGGTCGCACCGCTCACGGCGTTCCACGCGAGCGAGACCACCGTTCCCTGGATGCTGACCACGTGCAAGTTCGACGGCACGCACGCCGCCTGCTGAGTGGGCTGTGGCTGTGACGAGGTCGTCGTGGTTGTGGACGACGGACCAGTCGGGGTCGGGCTGGCGCTCTCGGAACCACCACACGCTCCGGTCACCGCCGCCGCAAACACGATCGACAACACTCCAGCCCGGTTCATAACCGCCACTCCTTCACACGCGTGCAGCGAACATCGCTTGACACACGTTCAATCCGTGTCAGCGTGCCCCATGCACCTGACCAGGGCCTGCTGGGGGCAATGCCTATGCCGTGGTCATACCTCGGCCACAACCATTGGATCGGCAGGACTTCTTTCGCTGGACGTCCGCGGGCGTCGGGGTGCCTGACGCCCTGAAGTTACGAATTCGCAGGGTCACATTCGGAATCGTCAACCCGGTTCCGGGAACCCCGCCGGTCGTGATATGACTTCCCTACACCCTGTAACTATGCTCGGGGCAAGGAGACCGCCCAATGCACACAACACATTCGCGTCGCGACCTGTTGAAGGGCGGCCTGGCCGTCGCCGGTCTTGGGGTTTTGGGACTGCCGGAGTTCGTTCTGCCGGCGCTGGCACAGGGAGAAACCCTGGTGCCATTCACCGATCTTCCAGAGACCTTCCCTGCTCCCGCCGTCGATCGCCGGCAGTTGGACATCCGCAAGATCGATGGCCCACTCACGCCAAAGGATCAGTTCTTCACGACACAGCACTACGGACACCCCGAGATCGATCCCGCCGCGTTTCGGCTGAAGGTCACCGGCCTCGTGAATAAGCCGCTGTCGCTCTCGCTCGACGCGCTGCGCGCGATGCGCCGCGTCGATCTCGTCGCCGGCTTCGAATGCTCGGGCAACCGTCGTCCGTTGCAGGGGCTGTCGAGCAACGCGCGATGGACCGGCGTTCCGCTGCACGTCGTGCTCGATCAAGCGGGCGTCAAGGCGAATGCGAAAGAGTTCGTGTTCTTCGGTGCCGATCACGGCAAAGAAGAAGTCGAGTTCCGCACGCAGAAGTACGAAGTCGATCAGCAGTTCGGCCGCAGTCTGTCGCGCGAGAAGGCGCTTTCTCAGGAGCCGATGCTGGCCTACGCCCTCAATGGCGACCCGCTGACCAAACACCAGGGAGCACCACTGCGTCTGCTCGTGCCCGGATGGTATGGCGTGGCGAACGTGAAGTGGCTGTCACACATTCATCTGCAGGAAGATCAATATCTCGGCAAGTATCAGGCGCGCTGGTATCGGACGCTGCGCGGCGAAATGATCGACGGCGAAGTGCAGTGGAAGGAGTCGGCCGTCACGCACATGCAGCTGAAATCATTCATCGCGCGGGTCAGCAAAGACGGCAATCGCCACAAAGTGCTCGGCGTGATTCTGAACGACGGGACGCCGATCAAGTCGGTCGAAGTCAAAGTTGATGACGGCCCCTGGCAGCCCGCGACGATCGATCCCGCGACGAACAGCAAGTACTCCTGGAAGCTGTTCACC
>JBKPRH010000419.1:0-7884 GCA_046765795.1 Acidobacteriota bacterium
GCCCGCACCTGCGGCGGCGGCGCCGGCCGCAATCGCGAAGACTGCGTGTGGCACGCCTGTCGGTGAACCGGCCGCTCTGCCTCCTGCGGGATCTCCCCCCTTCATCTGGACCCTCGAGTTGTGCTTCGACCGTCAGGGCAACACCTCAACGGTCGAGAATGAGACCTACCTGTATTGGATCAAGCTCCCGGTCAGCGCGCCGTCGCAGGGCAAGTTCGTCCCCTACGACGAGGCTGCCGAGGACACCATGCGGTCCGACTTCAAGGCGCTCTGGAACACCAAGTTCCTCGAGGACCTGTCCATCGAAGTGACCGACCACACGTTCGAGAACGGTGTGGTGGGCAAGATGGTGGTCTACCGGATGGAAGAACGCGAGCGCGTCAAGATCGTCGATTACCGCAACACCAAGGGCGACTCGATCAGCATCATCAAGCGCTCGGACATCGACGATAAGCTCCGCGAACGCAACATCGAGGTTCGCCTCGACTCCTTCCTCGACGAAGGATCGATTCGTCGCGTCGAGGGTGTGCTCCGCGAGTTGATGGCCGAGAAGGGCTTCACCAACGCCGAAGTCGGTCACAAGGTCTCGCCCGTTGCCGGTGGACCCAAGCTGGTGAACGTGACGTTCACGGTGGGTGAAGGACCGAAGATCAAGATTCGCGACGTCGAGTTCGTCGGCAACGAGAAGATCACCGACGGCAAGCTCGAGAAGAAGATGAAGGAGAACAAGCCGAAGGGCCTTCTCGGATTCATCACTGGCGGCGGCACCTATAAAGAGGCGATGTTCGAAGAAGACGCCGCCAAGGTCGTCGAGTATTACCAGAACCAGGGCTATCCGCAGGCGCGCGTCGGCAATCCCGAAGTCAAGACGCTCGAAGACACCAAGGACGGCAAGACTCGCTGGGTGCAGCTCCGCATCCCGGTCACTGAAGGCAAGCGCTATAAGTTTGGCGACCTGTCGTTCGAAGGCAACAAGCTGGTCAACAGCGCCGGGCTCCGTACGCTCTACAAGATTGAGCCGGGCGAGTGGTACAGCAAGAAGAAGATCAACGACGGCAACAAGAAGGCGCAGGAGGTCTACGGCAGCCGGGGCTTCATGGAATGGACGCCCTTCGAGATGCGGAAGTACAGCGACGATCCGAACAATCCCGAGACGATGCTCGCTTCGCTCGTGCCGCCCGCGCTGGCCGCGCCTGAAGAATCGAAACCCGTCGCCGCCAAGGCGAAAGAGGATGCGTCGAAGCCGCCGGTCGTAGACGTGACGATGCAGATCACGGAGGGGCCGCAGTACTTCGTCAATCGCATCACGTTCACCGGCAACACCACCACACGCGACAACGTGATCCGGCGCGAGATGCGGCTGATCGAAGGCAACGTCTTCGATACCGAAGCATTGAAGTACAGCGTCCGTCGTCTGAACCAGCTTGGCTACTTCAAGGAGCTGAAGGGCAACGACAGCGACATGAAGGTCGAGAAGACGCAGGGTAAGGAAAACAACGTCGACGTCACGCTGAAGTTCGAAGAGCAGAACCGGAATCAGTTGACGTTCGGCGCCGGCGTCTCACAGTACGAAGGGTTCTTCGGCCAGCTCGCGTTCCAGACCTCGAACTTCCTCGGCCGCGGTGAGAGCCTCACCGCCTCGCTGCAGGCTGGCGATCGCGCGCAGAACTATCAGTTGTCGTTTTCGGAGCCGTTCCTCTTCGACCGCAACATCACCGGCGGCTTCGACATCTACAAGCGCTCGCTGCAATACATCGGCTACTACACGCAGAAGTCCACGGGCGGCAATATCGTGTTCGGCTTCCCGGTCGCAGACTTCAGCCGCATGTTCTTCAACTACTCGTACGAGACGGTCCACATGACCGACTTGAACGAGGCGCTGATCGACCAGTCCTGTTTGCTGCGCGCGGGTGGATGCTCGATCATCCAGTCGGTCGGCGATCTGTCTCAGCTGACGCCAACACAGATCGAAGTGCTGCGCCGCAACCCGTTTGTCTACGACTCGCTGCTCATCGGTCAGGGCGGACGCCGCATCATCAGCAAGGTCACGCCGAGCTTCGTGCACAACACGGTGGACAGCCCGATCTTCCCGAACCAGGGCAAGCGGCTCACCGCGTCGATCGACCTCGCAGTGCTGGGTGGCAACACCCAGTTCTATAAGCCGCGCCTCGAATACATCTACTTCCATCGGCACCTGCCGCGGACCTCGTTCGGGTTCCGCGCGCAGACGGAGTACATCCGCGCTATTGGCCAGACGGAGTCGCTGCCGATCTTCGAGCGGCTGTTCCTGGGCGGCGAATACAGCGTGCGCGGCTACGACATCCGCTCGATTGGTCCTACGGTTCCCGGATCGGTCGTCGTGCTGGGCGGCAACAAGAGCCTGTTGTTTAACGCCGAGTACCTGATCTCCATCGTGAATCAGGTGCGCATCGTGCTCTTCTACGACGCGGGCCAGGTGCGTGACGTGGGTGAGAGCTTCGCGTGGAGAGAGAACGAGACGCGGATCGTGCCTCCGCCGGTGCCGCCGCTGACCGACCCGTTTGCGTCGTCGTTCCTCCTGGATCCGAATGCGCCGGGCGCGACGACTCAGGTCATCGGACAGACCAGCGCATTCAAGACGTCGACGGGCATCGAACTGCGCTTCTTCATGCCGGTGCTGAATGTGCCGTTCCGGTTGATCTATGCGTGGAACCCACAGCGCACTGGTGTGCTCGACAACAATCTGCGGCCGGCGAAGTCGGCAGTGTTCCGCTTCGCGGTCGGGACGACGTTCTGACGGAAGTTGAAAAGTGGAAAAGTGGAGAAGTGGAAAAGTGAGTGTTTCTCTACTTTTCCACTTCAGAAATGCGTGACTTCGATCGTGTAATCGATCGACGTCGTGAGGGATCCGGCAGCGTCATACACGCGGGCGCAGTAGAGGCCGGTGTTCTGCGCGTTGCCGGTCAGCGTGGTATTGAGCTTGGCTTTGTCGTTGGGCAGAAGGGCCGCACAGACTGCGCCGTTCCACGTGCCGAGGTTGAGGCCGATCGTCACGGTGTCGTCTGGTGCGAGCGCGGCGAGCCTGGCTGTGACCGTACCGGCCTGCTGAACGACGAATTCATGAGTGACTCCGCCGTTCGGTGTGAGAGTGCCACTGAACGTTTCAGTCACCGCTACTGGCGTCGGGGCTGTCGGGGTATTGGTCGAATTGTCGCCACAACCGGCGGCAAGCGGGGCGAGCAGCAGAAGTACACGAAATGTTCGGAATCGCAGCATTGAAACCATCTTACTTGGCGTTAGACGGTCGAGTAAAATTGTTGGCCGTAACATCGCGAAGAAAGGACCGAGTCGAATGAGACTGCTTGCCATCACGCTGGCTGCGAGCATTACGCTAGCTGCCAGTCATACGTACGCCCAGGCGCCTGTCGGACAGGCTCCCGCGACGCAGAAGCCGCCCGCACCGGCGGCGCCGGCGACGCAGAAGCCGCCCGCGCCCGCACCGGCGGCGCCGGCGACGCAGAAGCCACCTGCCGCCGCGCCCGCCCCTCCGGCGCCAAAGTTCCAGGACGGCTTCAAGTACGCGTACGTAAACATGGCTGCTGTTGCTGCTCAGTCGAACGACGGCAAATCGGCGGCCGAGAAATTGAAGGGGTTCCAGGATCAGAAGTCTCGGGAGCTGCAGGACAAACAGAAGACGTTGCAGGCCGCGCAGCAGAAGCTCGAGTCCGGCGGCAGCGTCCTCAGTGAGGCCGCTCGCACCCAATTGCAGACCGATATCGATCGACAGCAGCGCGATCTGCAGCGCCTGTCGGAGGACGCGCAGCAGGACGTGCAGAACCTGGCGCAGCAGGTCGAGGAAGAGTTCACGCGCAAGGTGTTGCCGATCATCAGCAAGGTCGCCCAGGACAAGCAGGTGCACTTCGTGTTCAACGCCCAGCAGAGCGGTCTGATCTGGGCCGAACCCGGCATGGACCTGACCGGCGAAGTCATCGCCGCCATGAATGGCGGCAAACCGGCGGCGGCTCCGACGCCCCCCGCCCCAAGCAAATAGCGCAGGAGGCGCGAGTTCCTGACTGTCGATCTCCCATCGCTGCTTGGCCGCGTCTCCTATCGTTACCCGTCACGGCTGATCGACGCGGTTACTGAACACGAGCCGGGCAACCGGCTCGTGGCATTCAAGAACGTCACGGTCAGCGAAGATTATTTCCAGGGACATTTCCCCGGCACGCCGTTGATGCCGGCCGTGCTCATGATCGAGGCGCTGACGCAACTCGCGGCGGTGCTGCTTCTCGATCGGGCCGGCACGTCTCAGACCACGCGCGTCTCGCTGCGTGGTGTCAACGGCGCCAAATTCCGTCGCAATGTGTTTCCCGGCGATCGGCTGCACCTCGAGGTGACACTCGGGCGAGTCAGGTCTCGGCTCGCAAAAGCACAGGTGCGGGCATCCGTGGATAGCCAGACCGTCGCCGAAGCGGAGCTCTTGCTCGCCATCGAACACGGCGCCGCATTCATCGATCCCGCTGCGAAAGTACATCCCTCGGCCCGGATCGGGGAAGGCACGACCATCGGCCCGCAGGCCGTCATCGGTGCGGACGTCACCATCGGCCGTAACTGCCAGATCGGCGCGTCGGTTGTCATCGACGGCTGGACCGAGGTGGGCGATGAGACGCAGATCTATCCGATGGCGTCGATCGGCCTCGCGCCGCAGGATCTCAAATACCGTGGCGAGCGGACCCGCTTGAAGATCGGCCGCCGCAACATCTTCCGCGAGTTCGTGACGATCAATCGCGGTACCGCGGGCGGCGGCGGTGAGACGACGATCGGGGACAACAACCTGTTCATGGCCTATGTGCACGTCGCCCACGACTGCCACATTGGCGACAACACGATCTTCGGTCCGCACGCCACATTGGGCGGCCATGTCGGCGTGGAGGATTTCGCCAACATCAGCGCCGGCTCCGCGGTCCATCAGTTCTGCCGCGTTGGGCGGCACGCGTTCGTCGGCGGATATTCAGTGGTCACGAAAGACGCGCTGCCGTTCGCGCGAACCATCGGCAGCCGTCCCGCCCGCATCTTCGGCGTCAACACGATCGGCCTGCAGCGGCGTGGCTTCACGCCGAACACGATCACGCAGCTGCGTCATGTCTATCGCTATTTGATGCAGTCGAAGCTCAATACGACGCGCGCGCTGGCGCAGATCGAACAGGATTCGACGCTGACCGCTCCGGAAGTCCGCTACATGGTGGAGTTCATTCGCAGCTCGCAGCGCGGTGTCATTCTGCGCCGCGCGGGCCGGCGCGCAGAGGAGCTCGTCGCCGACGAATGAAGCTCGGCCTGCTCGCTGGCAACGGACGCTTTCCGTTCCTCGTCCTCGACGCCGCTCGCGCGCAGGGGCACGAGGTCACCATCGTCGCGATCAAGGAAGAGACCTTTCCCGAGTTGAACGCGGCGGCCGAACGGCATGCCTCGCAGATTCACTGGATCTCGCTCGGGCAACTTGGCACGTGCATCAATCTGTTGAAGCAGGCTGGGGTCACAACCGCGGTCATGGCCGGACAGGTGAAGCACACGAAGATCTTCGGTGGCATTTTGCCCGATAAGACCTTCCTCGCCGTGCTACTCAAGCTTACGTCACGAAATACTGATGGCCTGATCGGCGCCGTCGCCAACGTCCTGCGCGAGCACGGCATCGAGCTGATTGACTCGACGTCGCTGCTCACGCCGCTGTTGGCGAGGCCCGGCGTGCTGACCAAACGTCCGCCGACTGAGGACGAGCAGCGTGACTTCGAGTTCGGATACAAAATGGCCGACGCCATCGCCGGCCTCGATATCGGTCAGACCATCGCGGTGAAGCACCAGGCTGTCGTCGCCGTGGAGGCGATGGAAGGCACCGACGAAGTGATCGGTCGCGCCGGACATCTCGCTGGTCCCGGCGTTCGCATTATCAAAGTCGCCAAGCCAGCGCAGGACATGCGGTTCGACGTGCCGGTGGTCGGATTCGCGACGATTCAGGCGATGCGCATCGCAGGTGCGACGGCGTTGTCGGTGGATGCTGGGAAGACGTTGTTGCTCGATGGCGATGCAGTGTATGCATCGGCCGAGGAGGCGGGCATCACGATTGTTGGCCGCGTTCGCGAGAGTGCAGCACCGGCCTAGGAGCGCATGACGAATCGTTTACGCATCGCCGTGATCGGCGTCGGCCATCTTGGCCAGCATCACGCCAGGCTGCTCGCGTCAATGGACGGTGTCGAGTTGGTCGGAATCGTCGACACCAAGCCTGGCCGCGCTGAGGACGTGGCAGCGAAGTACGGCACGAAGGCGTGGCCGGCCTCGGGCGATCTACTTGGGCGCGTTGATGCGGTGACGATCGCTGTCCCGACCGTGTCGCATCTCGACGTGGCGCTGCCATTTCTCGAGCGCGGTGTCTCAGCACTGGTGGAGAAGCCGGTGGCACCGACGGTCGCCGATGCCGAGCGTTTGATCGGCACTGCGGCGAGCGCCGGTGCGATACTCGCGGCCGGTCACACGGAACGATTCAATCCGGCTGTCGTCGCTGCGCTGCCGCTCGTCTCCGATCCACGCTTCGTCGAGGTCCATCGCCTGGGCACGTTCCCGGAGCGCAGTCTGGATATCGACGTGATTTTCGATCTCATGATTCACGATCTCGATCTGCTGCTGACCGCAGTGGATTCGGAAGTCGTGTCGATCGAAGCGGTGGGCGTGAATGTGCTGACGCCGCGCACGGATATCGCCAACGCACGACTGCGATTTGCTTCTGGCTGCATCGCGAACGTGACCGCGAGCCGGATCAGCCGAGAGCGGGTGCGCAAAGTCCGCTTCTTTCAGCACGACTCGTATGTGTCGATCGACTATGCCGCGCAGGAAGTCGAGGTGTACCGCCTGGCGCCGCGTGGCTCGATGCCGCCAATCCAGGGCGGCAAGCTCACGGTGGAGAACGACGAGCCGCTACGACGAGAGCTCGTGGATTTTGTGGATGCAGTACGCCACAAGCGGGAGCCAGGTGTGACCGGCCAGGCCGGTCGTGACGCGTTGGAACTGGCGACCAGGATCGCGGAGAAGATGGCGCAATGACTACCTCGATTTCACGTGACGCGCTGATGGAGCGCGTCAGCGCAGGAGAGCGGTTGTCGGCTGACGACATTCGCCATCTGGCCACGACGCCCGACATCCTGTCGATCGGCATGCTGGCAGACGTGCTGCGCCGGCGTATGCACGAGTCGCGCACCACGTTCCTGCGTGTCGCCGAGTGCGCGCTTGATGCTCCGGCGTTGGACCCAGCACAGGTCAAGGCGCAGGAGATCAGAATCACTGGATCGCCAGCGCAACTGGCTGACGCAATACGTGCTGTAGAGGTGATCAAGTCAAAGGGCGATCGCACCGTCAGCGCGTTCACGTGGTCGGACGTCGAGCGCATGGCTTCTGGTGCGAGTATCGCTGCGGTGTTGAAACAGCTCCATGTGGCGGGTCTCGATAGCTTGTTGGCCGTGCCGCTCGACGGTCAGGCCGACCCGGCGTCGATGGTGAGCGAGCTGGCATCCGCAGGATTCACCCAATTGCGACTCACCGTAGACAAGGCTCCTGCCGACACGCGCGCCGACCTCCTGCTTCGTGCCGCGGAACTGCAGGACCGCGTTGGCTGTATCCAAGCAATCAGCCCGCTGCCCATGACGTTGTCCGCGTTCAGGCCGACCACCGGATACGACGATGTGAAGATGGTGGCGATCGCGCGTCTGGCGGCGCCCAACATTCCGACCGTGCAGGTCGATTGGCGGCGCTACGGTCCGAAGCTCGCCCAGGTCGCGTTGACGTTTGGCGCCGACGACATCGACGGCGTGTCCGCCTCGGACGAAGCGCCCGAGGGACGCCGCCGCGCGCCGCTCGAGG
>JBKPRH010000420.1:0-8445 GCA_046765795.1 Acidobacteriota bacterium
GAAATACTCTGAACCAATCAGCACCGAGCCCCGTCGTGAGTAGGCTTCGAGTGACGTCATCCGTGTGCTCTTCGCAGCGAAGTCGCCAGTGTCGCCGAAGTAGGGACTGGGAAATGATTCGGGGCGCGATCGTAGCTTCAACGTGCCCTCGTTCGGATGGCCGTATCGCAGGTTGATACCGAGATGCAGCAGCCGTCCTCCGTCGGTCGAGAGATACGGCAGCCACGCGACACGACCGACGAACTGATTGTCGTAGGTCGAGAAGCCCTGCCCTTCCGAGAGCCAGTCTGCGTAGGCGCCGACATTCCATAACAGGTGTATCTTCGGCGCGTAGCCAAGCCATTTGATGCCGTCGGCGAGGATGGGAATCGTCGCGTCGTTGATCGTCGATCGCTCCTGCGTCCATCCGGCGTAGCCGACCATGATCTTGTTGAGCGAGAAACCCTCTTTCGATCGGCCGACAAAGAGATGCCCGGAGATCTCGGGCATCTCGATCATGACGCCCGTCTCGCGCACCAGCCATTCGTCGGTCGGCCCGTCGTACATGAGGCCGGCGCTCCAGGTCACGGATCGTTTGAACTTGAGGCGGCCCTTGAACAGGACGCGGGTATCGCGGAGTTTGGCTTCGGGAGTGAGATCGACTTGCGTCTTGCTGTTCTCGTCCTGCGCGTAGCCGGCGTATTCGTACAGCAGCCCACCGCCGAAGCGAATGGTGAAGAAGGGACCCTCGTACTCGTTCCAGCGGACGAGCCTTCGAGCAGGTTCAACGGCGTCCGCTTCGCCAGCTTCGATCGTGTCGTCGATCGGCGCCGGCTGCGACCCGTTCCCCTGTTGAGCACTCGCGGGCTCACCGCGGGCGACGATGAGCATCAGGCTCACGCCAACGATGAGCGCTCGCAATGGACGGTCGTCGGGGCGACGCACACGACGTTCGTAGGGGCGAGGCATGCTCGCCTTAATAAATCGTGAACAGGCCCTGCAAATCCTTCGTGTTCCGCTGCTTCATCAGCGCCAGCATCAAGAGGATGCGCGCCTTCTGTGGGTTCAGCTCGTCCGATGCCACGAACCCGAGCTCGTCATCGTTGACCTCGACGTTGCGGCCGACGACACCCGTCACCACGCGCGAGCTCCGCACGACGATCACGCCCTTTTGCACGGCATTGGCCGCAGCGGTCAGTGACGCCTTGTTCATGTTGCCGTTGCCCACACCGGCGATGACGATCCCCTTCGCGCCGTTCGCCGCGGCTGCGTCGATGAGATCCGGTGACGAATCGGCGCTCGCAAAGATGATGTCGACCCGCGGCAGTGACGTCACCTTCGACACGTCGAACTCAGTCTGCGTCGTGTGCTTCCATGTCGGCGACGAGTAGAAATCGTTCTTGCCGTAGTTGGCGACACCGACCAGGCCACGCAGCGGCGACATGAACGTCTGGATCGCCGTTGTGCTGGTCTTAGTCAACGAATGCGCGGCGTGGATCCAGTCGTTCATGACCACCAGCACACCGCGACCGCGAGCGTTGGGATCAGCGGCGACACCGACCGCGTTATAGAGATTCAATGGCCCATCGGCGCTGACTGCCGTGGACGGCCGCATCGACCCCACCATCACCACCGGCTTGTCGGTCTTGACGGTCAGGTTCAGGAAGAATGCGGTCTCTTCCATAGTGTCGGTCCCATGCGTGACGACGATCCCATCGACGTCGTTCGATCGTGCGAGCTCGTTGATGCGATTGGCGAGCTTCAGCATGATGTCCATGGTCATGTCTTGCGACCCGACGTTGGAGATCTGCTCCCCTTTGATCGTCGCCAGATCGCCAATGCCAGGCACCGCGGCAATCATCGCGTCGATCGTCACTGCGCCCGATTTGTACGCCGCCTGCGTGCCTGAAGCCGCCGCGCCGGCGATCGTCCCGCCGGTGGCCAGGATCACGACGTTGGCCTTCTTCGCCTGCGCGTATGAGAGCTGGGCGCCAGCCGTCAGCGCGACGGCCACACATATCACCTGCATCTTCTGAAGCCGGTTCATCACTGCCTCCCCCACGTCCGACTGAAGGCGGACACGACGCCCGCGTTATCGTTTGGCGTTCCGATACTGATTCCTGTCGAGTTGCGTCAGCTTGACTGGATCGAGCAAGTCGGCGATCTGCGCCTCGGTGAGAATCTTTCGCTCGCGAATGATCTCGAGAATGCCCTTGCCGCTCTTGTAAGCCTCGTTCGCCAGCTCAGTGGCCTTGTCGTAGCCGAGCACCGGATTGAGCGCGGTGACGATGCCCACGGTCGTCTCCATGTAGCGCTCGAGCACCTTCTCGTTGACGGTGATGCCATCGACGCAGAGCGTCCGCAAGGCCATGGACGTGTTGTGCAGCAGGTGCTGCGACTCCATGATCGCGATGCCTTCGAGCGGCTCGTACGCATTCAGCTGGAGTTGACCGGAGTGCGCCGCCAGCGTGACGGCATAGTCGTTCCCCATCACACGGAAGGCGACGATGTTGACCAACTCCGGGATAACGGGGTTGACCTTGCCGGGCATGATCGACGAGCCCGGCTGCAACGCCGGGAGATTGATCTCGGCGAGGCCGGCGCGCGGTCCCGAGGTGAGCAGAATCAGATCGTTGGCGATCTTCGACAGCTTCACGGCGACGCTCTTCAGCGCCGATGAATAGACAACGAATCCCTGCTGATCCCACGTCGCGGCCACCATGTCCGGGGCGACCACGATCGGTTTGCCGGTGAGCTTCGCCAGGTGCTGTGCCGTTTTCTGCGCGTAACCCTTCGGGGCGTTGATGCCCGTGCCGATCGCCGTGGCCCCCATGTTGACGGAGTAGAGATACTTCTCGGCGTCACGCAACAGGCCGATCTCGCTGTCGAGCGACGCAGCAAACGCGTGAAACTCCTGACCGATCGTCATCGGCACCGCATCCTGCAGCTCGGTGCGTCCCATCTTCACGACGTCGATGTACTGATTGCCCTTCGCGCGGAACGAGGCGACGAGGTTCTGGAGTTCCGAGACCAGCTTGTCGTTGCGCAGAATGAACGCGACCTTGAGTGCAGTCGGATACGAATCGTTCGTGGACTGCGACATGTTCAGGTCGTCGTGCGGCTCGACCACGCCGTAGTCGGCTTTGGGGTGTCCGGTCAGCTCGAGCGCGACGTTGGCCATCACCTCATTGGCGTTCATGTTGGTCGATGTGCCGGCGCCGCCCTGATACCAGTCGACAAGAAACTGGTCGTGATACTTGCCGTTCATGAGGGCAGCCGCGGCCTTCTCGATCGCCGCGAGCTTCTCGGGCTTCATCGCACCGACGTCAGTATTGGCGCGCGCCGCCGCCAGCTTCACGATCGCCCAGGCCTCCACGAATCCCGGATAGTGGTTGATTGCCACGCCTGAGATGCGAAAGTTCTCGATCGCTCTCGCGGTCTGCACGCCGTAATACGCGTCAACCGGAATCTGTTTCTCGCCGAGCAGATCGCGTTCGGTGCGCGTGGGCCCGACGATCGCGGCGCGTTGCACCGTGGCCGCAGGTTGTGCGCCGCTCGCTTGTTGAGCGGCAGCACTCGCGGGTCGAACCGCTTCTTCGTTGGCCTGCTGCGGTGTGCACGCCCAGGTCGATGTCACGACGAGCACGAGCGCCGAGATCCGTATTGCAGCTGTATCGAACGTCACGCGCATGGCGTGCCTCCTGTGTGCCGGGGTCGCGGCGCAAATGCCGCCACGCACAGCGGAGCACGTGACGTGCCAAGACGTGTGGTAGCGCTAGCGTGTTCGAGGTCGCTTTCTTACAACGAGCGTTCGAGCGGAGCGATCTCCGATATTCCGGAGACGTGCGGCCCACGATCCGTCGCGGCCACATCGTGAACGGGGCTTCTCTTTCAGCAAACGCATGGCAATTGGGCGGGCTGTCGCGATGCGGTGAGCTGGCACCGGTCCTGCTGAAGACGCAGGTGACTGATGTCGTGCGGTCGGCCCTATCCGCTGGAGAACGGCGCCGCAGCATCCTCATGAGTGAACGGTTCCCGCACGGCTCGTGACGGAGCGTGGGCCGCCCACCGGTTGGAGGTTTGACATGTGGAAGCAAGCCACGGGGCTGTTGCTAGTGTGCGTTCTCTGGTCTGCGACGCCTGCCTTCGCGCAGCGAGTCGAAGTCATGGGCCTCTTCGGGTGGACGCTGTCTGATGGCGTCGAGACCGACACCGCGATCTTGGCGGGCGACGGCAACGTCTACGACGCGATCGATACGAAGGACTCCTCGTCGTGGGGTCTCGGTGCCGGGTTCCACGTCAACGAGCGGTTTGAGGTGGGTTTTCTCTTCAATCAACAGATGAGCACGCTCGCCGCCACTGGCACCAATACGTTCGATATTGGTGACCTCAACGTCTATTCGTACCATCCCTACGTCGCGTTCAACTTCGGCGAACTCGGCGCGCGCCTTCGTCCCTACGCGATGATTGGAATCGGCGCGACCCATTTCGCGAGCGTCAACTTCAACACCCTGGCCGGGGAACGCACGATCCCGGGTGAGACGCAGTTCTCCACGACGTGGGGAGCTGGAGTGAAGGCGTATCCGTCGCCCCATTTCGGTGTGCGGTTCGGCGTGCAGTGGACGCCCACCTACATCAAGACCGACGCCGAAGGCTGGTGGTGCGATCCGTATTGGGGCTGCTATCTCACCGGAGATCCGCAGTACTCGAATCAGCTCCAATTCCACGGCGGGGTGACCGCGAGGTTCTGAGCGCGAGCTCGGAGAACAAACGTGATGCGCATGCTGACTCGTCGTCTGCCTTGGCTCACGTGGGCCCTTGTCACGGCATTGGCGGTACCTCAGGCGCCGGTCGTGACCGCGCAGCAGAAACAACCTGCCGCGGTCACGCCTCCGCCGCAGACCCAACCTGCGACCACGCCCCCTCCTTCAACGACCAAACCCGCCATACCGGCGACGACAGCCAAACCCACAGCGGCGACACCGCCGCCCGGCACCAATGCCGACACGGGATGGCCGCGGACCGTCGCACTGAAGACCGGAACGGTCGTGTGGTATCAGCCGCAGGTCGAGAGCTGGACCGATCAGAAGAACATCGTCGCGTGGTCGGCGGTGTCGTATCAGCGGACGGGCACCAAGGAGCCTGCACTCGGGACGATCAAGATCGAAGGTCCGACCAACGTCGCCGTTGACGATCGCGTGGTGACGCTCGATCTGCGGATTACGCAATACAACTTCCCATCGCTCTCATCCGATCAGGTGAAAGAGCTTGTGGCCGATGTGCAGGCGCTGCCCGTCAACCAGCGCGTGCTCGATCTCGATCGGCTACTCGCCTACGTCGCCGCCAGCCCGCTGCAAGCCAAGAACGTGGACGACATCAAGGCAGACCCGCCGAAAGTGTTCTCCAGTACGACGCCGGCGATTCTCGTCAACCTGGATGGTGAGACGGTCTGGAGTCCTATCAAGGATGTGGACGTCAGATACGTCGTGAACACCAACTGGGATGTGTTGGAGCACACGCCGAGCAAGACCCTGTATCTCCGCTACAACCGATCGTGGCTGCAAGCAAAGGCGATCGAAGGTCCGTGGACGCAGGCCGGCAAGTTGCCCGAGAGCTTCTCGAAGCTGCCGCCCGACGAGAACTGGAAAGACGTCAAGGCCGCACTGCCCGGCGAACGGCTCACCGACAAGACGATGCCCAAAGTTTTCGTGAGCATGGATCCCGCCGAGTTGATTCTGCTGCAGGGGCCGCCCAGTTATCTCAAGGTCGACGGCGCCACGACGCTGTTATGGGTGAACAACACCGAAAGCGATCTGTTCCGCATGGGACAGCAGGGCGACTTCTACTTCCTCGTCGCCGGCCGCTGGTTCAAAAGCGCGTCGCTCGATGGGCCGTGGACATTTGCAACGCCGTCGTTGCCCGAGGACTTCAAGACGATCCCCGTCGAGCATCCGCGTTCACGCGTGCTCGCCTCAATACCGGGGACGCCGCAAGCGACCGAAGCGGTGTTGCTCGCGATGGTCCCGCGCACCGCGCGCGTCAACAAGAAAGAGCTGAAGGCCCCTGAGGTGTCGTATCAGGGCGATCCGCAGTTCCAACCCATTCAAGGTTCGCAAGGTGTTGAGCGCGCAGTGAACAGCGACAAGGACATCGTCAAATACGGCGACCTGTACTACATGTGCTTCCAGGGCATCTGGTTCATGTCGCGTTCGGCGAACGGTCCCTGGGAAGTGGCGTCGAGCATTCCGCAGCAGATCTACACGATCCCCGCGAGCTCCCCATCGCACCACATCACCTACGTCACGGTCGAAGACAACGACGATGAATGGGCGACGTTCGCGTATACCGCCGCATACACCGGCATGATGATCGGATGGGGATGCGCGGTGTGGGGCAGCGGCTGGTACTACCCGCCGTATGTCTACTACGGTGGCTTCTACCCTGCCTACTACGGATACCCGCACACCTACGGGATGGGCGCCTGGTACAACCCGTACTCAGGTGCATACGGTCGTGGCTACGCCGCGTATGGCCCATACGGTGGCGTCGGTATGGGCGCCTCGTACAACCCGCGGACTGGGACGTATTCGCGCGGTGCAGCGGCATACGGTCCGTATGGATCACGCGCCGCCGGTTCGGCCTATAACCCGCGCACCGGGGCGTACGGACAAACACGCCAGGGCTCCAACGTCTATGGCAACTGGGGCACCAGCGCCGTGCAACGCGGCGATAACTGGGCACAGACCGCGCACGCGCAGAACTATCGTCGCGGCACATCGACGTCGGGCTTTCGTACCGACAGCGGCGCTGCGGGCGTCTCGCGCGTTGGTCCAGGCGGCGATCGCACCACCGTCGGCCGCACACAAGGCGGTGACATCTACGCCGGGCGCGACGGCAACGTCTACCGGCGCGATGAGGGAGGCGGCTGGCAACAGAGCAACGGCTCCGGCGGCTGGAGCAACGCCACGTCGGAGCGAGCCGGTCAACTGGACAGCGATCGCGCCGCACGTACGTCGGGCAATCAACGGGCGACCGATCGAAGCACCTATCAACGGAGCGGAAGCACACGCTCCGGTGCGGGCAGCTACCGCGGTGGCGGAGCCTCCCGCGGCGGCGGCGGACGCCGTCGCTGACGCACGTCAACAACAACGCGCATCAACTTCATTGAACCCTGCACGACGTCATCGAAAGGAACACGAGCCATGAAGAAGAAACCATCAGTGCTGACGCTGGCATTTGCAGTGCTGCTGGCGAGCGCCGTCACGGCGTTTGCCCAGGACGTGCGCTACAACTTCGACAAGCAGGCGGACTTTTCGCAGTTCAAGACCTACAAATGGGTCACCCTGAAGGGCGCGCAAGCGCCGCCCAACGAACTCGTTGATATGCAGATCAAGGCCGCCGTCGATGCGGAGCTGGCCATGAAGGGCCTGAAACGGACCGACGCAGACACCGCCGATCTGTACGTGGGCTATCAGAGCGCGGTCAACACGGAGAAGCAGTACACCTCTTTCGATACCGGGTGGGGTTACGGCCCTGGCTGGTACGGCGGCGGCTGGTACGGCGGCGGCGGCACGAGCACGACGACCGGCCAGACATCGACGATCTACGTGGGCCAGATCGCCGTGGATATGTATCAACCCGGCCAGAAGGCGCTCGTCTGGCGCGGCGTGGCCAGCAAGACGCTTGATACGAAGGCGAAGCCGGAGAAGCAGCAGAAGAACCTGGCCAAAGCGATGACCAAGTTGTTCAAGAACTATCCGCCGCCAGTCAAGAAGTCATAGCCCGTCGCATGCTCATCGGCCGTACGTCCAACCAATCGACCACAGGACGCCGACATCGTAGGTGTCGGCGTCCGGATTCGGCGGTCGCGTATCGAGTGTGTAGAACACGCTCAGCGACAGAAACAGATCCTTGAAGAATTCGCGCTTGGCAGCCCCATCCAACTGCAGGCGCTCACGCCCTGGATCACTCAGGCTCGGGTAGTACTGCACCGAAAGGTCGAGATTGGTTTTCGGCCGATCGTAGGTGAAATACGACGCCTGGAACGTCAGCAGCGCCTCAAAGTTCTGCGTCGCCTCGACGTCCACGCCTTGCTCCTCGTTGAACGACACCCCGGCGCCGAGCGTCATCTGGGCGCGATTGCTGTTGATCAGACGAGGACCAAACGCACCGCCAATCTGCGATCGAAGCGTGAGCCCCAGGCTCTCATTCGTCTCGAACCGCCCCACCGCTGCGACGAACCACCGTGGCCGCGGATAACGGCGGTAGGATGCCTCGAGCGCTCCGCGGTCGTCGCGTCCCTCTTCGTCGCTCTGCTGCGTCTGCGTGAACGAGACGGTCAGCCGTGTCTGCGCTCGCGGCTGCCGGTACATCGCGTCGGAATTCAGATTCAGCTGGGCGATGCCGCTCGATCGTGTATAGCTGAAGCCGACGTCGAACGACCCATCGACCTTGCGCCAGAAGCTG
>JBKPRH010000421.1:0-5247 GCA_046765795.1 Acidobacteriota bacterium
CACGCGAACTCGCCATCACCAGAAAGATCGATACCACCGCGGTCCCGATCACGATCGCCGGCAGCGTCGTGACGTCGAGGTTCGCGAGGTACAGCGCATCTCGCGTGGCCTTGCCCGCGATGAATTGAGCGCTGACGGCCGCCGAACAGATCATCGCGATGATGACTGCCGGGTCGGTCCGAGTCTGGGATGAGGTCATCAGAACAGTCGGGGCTTAGTGGTCCGTATACGCTGAAGGAGTACCACCGAGAACCAGCTTCCAAGAGCGATTTCCCGGCCGCGACAACGGAGCGGCCGGTAGTCATTCATGAAGGACATACCACTAAGGCATGCGCGTCGCTGACGCGCCAGAACCCCTTGATGCGAGTAGAACCCGTTCATGGTATCACCCGCCTTCGCCTCGCCGGCCGAAGCGAGGCTTCAGCGGGGCAGGCGGGCCGTTGCGGATTCCGTTCCAACCGGCGGCAGTGGGGCGGCAACCGCCAAAACGCTTTGAAATCACTATAGGAACTGTGTGAACCCTGCGTGTATCCGGACAATTGCCGCGCATCGGACAGGGATGGCGAGCCCGGGTTGTCCGCGCCGTCAGGCAAAATCCGAGGAGAGTGCCGTGTTTACACGCTCGACGGACGTGGCTCAATGTTTGCCCTCGGCCGTGTGCATGAAGAGCGACGGCATTACTGATCAGCGTGATCGTGTTCTGTATGATGCGTGGGTCGCCATGACCAGATACCGATCGGCAGGAACTCTCGACCGCATCTCGCGGTGCGGCGTCCTCTGTGCCGGTGCCCTCGTCCTTGCTTTGTGGTGTCCGGCGGCCGCGCAGACCCGCCCGCAGACCGCCGCGCCGCCCGTGCTCACGGATCTCGACGGCACGATTGAATCGCTGGTCCGCACCGTCGATCCATCAGTCGTTCAGATCTTCACGTCCGGGCTCGCGACGAGCGAAGGCGTCGTGACGGGGCAAACCGATCTGGTCACCCCGGTTCGAGCCAGTGGCTCTGGCGTCGTCGTGGACGCCGCTGGATTTGTGATCACCAACGCCCACGTCGTGCGCGGTGCGTCGCGGATTCGCATCGAAGTGCCGGTCTCGCCGGCGGGGCAGTCGCTCCTTGCTCGGCGGAGCCGCATCGTCGCGGCACGACTCGTCGGGTTCGATGAAGAGACCGATATCGCGGTGCTGAAAATTGACGCGAGCGGTTTGCGCGCCCTGCCATTCGGAGATTCGGACAGCCTCAAGGCAGGACAGGTCGTGCTGGCGTTCGGCAGCCCGATGGGCCTGCAGAACTCCGTGTCGCTCGGCATCGTCAGCGCTGTGGCCAGGCAACTCGAGCCCGAGTCGCCGATGGTCTACATTCAGACCGACGCATCGATCAATCCGGGCAACAGTGGCGGTCCACTCGTGGATGCGAAGGGCCAACTGGTCGGCGTCAACACGCTGATCGTCTCGACGTCGGGCGTGAACAGCGGCCTTGGCTTTGCGGCACCGAGCAATATCGTCAAGACGGTGTTCGAGCAGATCAAGCAGGTTGGCCGTGTGCGGCGAGGTGAGATCGGTGTGCGCGCGCAGACGGTGACACCGGTGCTGGCAACGGGACTCGGTCTGTCACGCGACTACGGCGCGGTGATCGCCGATGTCGCACCTGGTGGACCCGGTAATCGCGCCGGACTCGCCGTCGGAGACCTGGTGTTGTCGGTCGATGGGAAGCCGATCGAGAACGGGCGTCAGTTCAACGTCACGCTGTATCGCAAGGCCGTCGGCGATGTGGTCAGGCTCGAGGTGCTGCGAGACGAACAGGTCAAGTCTCTGAACGTCTCGGTGGCCGAACGCAACGATCCGTTGTCCCGCATTACAGGGCTTGCCGATCCGCGGCAGAACGTCGTTCAGCGTCTCGGGATCCTCGGTGTGACGCTTGGGCCCGAGGTGGCCGCAATGATGCCGCTCTTGCGCGCGAAGTCAGGGGTGGTCGTGGTATCCGCGACCGCCGGCACGTTCGACTCGGACAGCGGTGGCCTCGTGCCCGGCGACGTGATCCACGCGGTCAACGGTAAGTGGATCATGACGCTCGAGGCACTGCGGGGCGCACTCGAGGGCAAGAAATCGGGGGATGCTGTGGTCCTGCAAATCGAGCGTCTCGGGTTCCTCAGTTACATCGCCTTCACGCTCGATTAACGACCTCACAGGCATCTGCAACTGCGTGTGACGCATTCATGCGCATCGTCAGCGTTCCCGTGGTTGGGTGGCTCGTTGCGATGGACCGTAAGGTGAGCTGAAAGACATGCTCTTCTTCGAATTCTTCCCCTTGTTCGTCGCCCTTGTCGGCGTTGTCGCCGCGGTGTTCCTCTTCGTGAAGGATCGCCGTGCGCGCAAGGCCAACGAGCCAGAGGATCCGATCGCACAGCGCAAGGAGCCGTCACCCGACGACGACAAAGGCGGCCCCGGTCTGCGCCCGAGCATGAGGGCGTAGCTCACCAATCTTCGCTGCGAGAGGGGGTGCCAACTTTTTAGCATACCCCTTCGTCTAAGGGCTCGTCGGTGCGTCCGAGGAGCCTCTCATGAGTAACCTGCTACAGGACCTGCGGTTCGCGCTGCGGTCGTTCATCCGCACGCCGCGCTTTTCCGTTCCAGCCATCCTGGCTCTCGCGCTCGGCATCGGCGCCACGTCAGCAACGCTGAGCGTCGTCCGCGGCGTGATGCTCGAACCGCTGCCGTATCGCGACCCCGATCGCATCGTCACGATCTGGGAAACCAATCCGAGCCGGAATATCCAACGCAACGTCATCGCCCACTCGAACTTCGTCGCCTGGCGCGAGCGAATGCGGTCGTTCGAGAACCTGGGAATGGTCGGCGGTCCGATTCGCCTGAGCCTGATCGCAGGCAACATGCCCGAAGAGGTCGCAGGCATGGTCGCCTCTTCGGATGTGTTCGCGATTCTCGGCGTTCAGCCGGTCCTCGGCCGCGCCTATACCTCTAACGAAGACACTGAAGGCCACGATCAGGTCATCGTCATCAGCCACGAGTACTGGCAGACGCGCCTCGGCGGTCGATCCGACGTGGTCGGCACCACGATTACCGCGATGGGTGCTCCCCGTACCGTTGTGGGAGTCATGCCGGAAGGTTTCACGCTCGTTGGTCAGAAGCTGTCGTTTCTCATTCCGCATGGCTGGGTGATCGAGCAAATGCGCACGGCTCAGGGACGTGGCTTTTCCTACGGCCTCGCGCGACTGCGTGATGGCGTCACGCTCGAGCAGGCGAGCACCGAGATGCGTGCGCTGATGCTCGAGCG
This sequence comes from Acidobacteriota bacterium, assembly GCA_046765795.1. GTDB lineage: Bacteria > Acidobacteriota > Vicinamibacteria > Vicinamibacterales > UBA2999 > Gp6-AA40. Next base: position 3,288 of record JBKPRH010000421.1, read on the forward strand.
TCAACGGGAAGCGCCGCGTACCAACACCGCCTGGTCGGCGGTGCTCGTGCCCGTTCACGAACAGATGATCGGGCCGATTCGACCAGCGCTGTTCGTCCTGACCGGTGCCGTCCTGTTGGTATTGGTAATCGCCTGCGTGAACGTGGCGAATCTGCTCCTGGCGCGGAGCACGGTCCGGCAACGTGAAATGGGCATTCGCGCCGCACTCGGCGCGAGGCGCCGCCGGCTGTTGGCGCAACTCCTGAGCGAAAGCCTGTTACTGAGTGCAGCCGGCGGTATCGCGGGAGCCGCGCTCGCATACGCACTGCATCGCGGGCTGATCGCGCTCGTGGCCGATCGCATCCCCGTCCCGCGACTCGACGAGGTCTCGCTCGATCTCCCCATGCTGGCGTTGACCATGGCCCTGGCGCTGGCCACCGGGGTGCTCTTTGGATTCGTGCCGGCGATCCTGACCTCCGGCTCGGTGGACGAGACCATGCGTGAGGGCGGCCGTCACGGCGGAGGGATGAGAGCGCGGCGCATTCTTTCCGGGCTCGTTGTGGCCGAAGTGGCGGTATCGCTGGTCTTGCTCGTCGGCGCCGGTCTCCTGATTCGCAGCTTCATGCGTTTGCAGAACATCGATCCCGGTTTCAATCCAGCAGACGTACTCACCGCGCGTGTGCAGATGCCCGCTGTGCGCTATCCGAGGCCCCAGCAGCGCGCCGATTTCTACTCGAACGCGTTGGCCCGCATTCGTGTGCTTCCGGGAGTCGAGCAGGCCGCCGCCGTCACGTCTCTTCCGATGACCAGACCCGGCTTCATGCGTACCGACTATTGGCGTAGTGATCGGCCGCGGCCGGCGCCGGGAGCAGGATCGTCAGCCGATGTCAGGCCAATTACGCCCAACTTCTTCAAGACGATGGGGATTCGGATCGTGGCGGGGCGCGACTTCACGTCCGCGGATGGGACCGATTCGCCACGTGTAGCCATCGTGAGCGAGGCCGCCGCGCAGCGCATCTTTGCCGGCGCGGATCCGATTGGCCAGCGCATCGATGCGTTCATTGGACCGCCTGGTCAGCCGTTCGAGATTGTGGGAGTCGTCAAAGACATCAGGACTGCGTCGCTCGATGTCGACGTCTTTCCAATCGTGTACATCCCGCACACGCAGCTCTCGGTCGGCGTGATGACGTTCGTCGTGCGAACGAGCGTGCCACCGACGTCGCTAGCCGCAGGCCTTGCAGCAGTCGTACACGAGCTCGACCCGGAACTACCGGTGGCCGATATGCGCACGATGACCGATGTGGTGGGTCTCACCATGGCCCAACCGCGCGTGATTATGACGTTGCTGACCGCGTTCGCCGTGATGGCACTGCTGCTCGCTGGCGTCGGCGTCTACGGTGTGATGGCGTATTCGGTGGGGCAGCGCACGCACGAGATCGGCGTCCGCCTGGCGATGGGCGCGACCAACGGAATGGTGTTCAGGATGGTGCTTCGTCAGGCCTTCACGCTGACGGCGATTGGCGTGGCCGTTGGTCTCGTTGCGGCGGCTGCGACGACGCGTGTGCTGCAGACGCTGCTCTACGACACCGAGCCGCGGGATCCGTCTACGTTCGCAATAGCCGCGATCGTTTTGATGGCGGTCGCGATGCTGGCGTCCTACGTGCCAGCGCGGCGCGGCACGCGTGTCGCGCTGGCCGAGGCACTGCATCCGGAACAATGAACGTTCGGATCGTTCGGATCGTTCGGATCGTTCGGATCGTTCGGATCGTTCGAAACGTTCGAAACGTTCGAAACGTTCGGCTCGTTCGCCGAGCGCACGGGAACGACTCGAACGACTCGAACGACCCCAACGACTCGAACGACTCGAACGACCCGAACGACTCGAACGACCCGAACGACTCGACGACTCGAACGACTGGAACGACTGACGACTCGAACGACCCGAACGACTCGACGACTCGAACGACTCGAACGACTCGAA
>JBKPRH010000422.1:0-12156 GCA_046765795.1 Acidobacteriota bacterium
AAGCGAAGCCGTCGCCGGCACAGCCGGGCCCGCGACAGAGCAAGTAAAAACATCGTCCCGGCTTCAGCGTCGAGAGCCTCGTACTCGTACTGTTTTTTGGCTGGTTGGCGTCCGATACCCCGAAGCAGGGGTCGCCGCCGCCGATGTCACTCCACGTCAGACTGCTCACCGCTGCACTCGCGTTGTGCGGCATCACTATCGCCGCATGCGGCGGCGCGAAAGACTCGCCGTCCGAACCGACGACGCCGACTGGGCCGACAACGCCAAGCACGCCATCGACACCGTCGAGCGGCGTCGCGCTGAACGACGATTTCAGCGGGCGCATGCTCTTTCCGTTCGACAACTGGTGGAATCAGGACATCAGCCGCGCACCGCTGGACGGTCAGTCCAACGCCTTCATCGACTACATCGGCCGCACGCGAACGCTGCATCCAGACTTCGGTCCTCCTCCCTATGGCATTCCGTACATCGCCGTCGGCGGGGGGCAGACGCGCATGCCGATCACGTTCGTCGACTATGGCAGCGAGAGCGATGCCGGCTTCCGCGGCGAAAATGGCTATCCGATTCCCACGGAAGCTCGTACGCAGCCGAACTACATCGAGGGCGGTGTGCCTGGCGGTGGCAGCAGCGGCGATCGCCACGTGATCGTGGTCGATCGCGATCGCTGGGTGTTGTTCGAACTCTTTGCCACGCGTTGGAACAACGGTCGATGGGAAGCCGGCTCCGGCGCAGTGTTCGACTTGAACACCAACGCGCGACGCCCGGAGGGATGGACGTCGGCCGATGCCGCGGGCCTCGCGATCCTGCCCGGCCTCGTGCGCTATGAAGAAGCCGTGAGCGGGCGCGAGATTCGCCACGCATTCCGGGTCACCGTGCGTGCGACGAACGGAAACGTCTGGCCGGCATCACATCGAGCCGGATCGTCGTCCGGCGCGCTGCCGATGGGCGCGCGACTGCGGCTCAAAGCATCGAAGACGATCTCCGGGTATCCGGCGTACATTCAGCGCATCTTCCGCACGATGCAGACCTACGGGTTGATCGTGGCCGACAACGGGTCAGACATGTATATCAGCGGCGCCATGGACAGCCGCTGGAACAACGACGAACTCAATCCCGCGTTCCGCAGCCTGACGGCCGGCGACTTCGAGGTGGTTCAACTCGGCTGGCGTTAGCCATTGAAAGTTGTTGGGAGTTGGGCGTTGGGAATTGACACTATAGTGTTGGCGAGCCCCGCTTCAGATGGCAGAGCCGGTCCACTTCCAACCGCCGACCGTCCTTGACGATCCCATTCGCATCGCCCTCGACTGTCTTGAGGAGGGCTTTCAAATCATCGGCAGAGACTGGCGATACGTCTACGTGAATCCGGCCGCCGCACGGCATGGCCGACGTAACGCCTCGGAGTTGATCGGCAAGCCGATGATTGAGGCCTATCCAGGCATCGAAGGCACGCCGGTCTTCGACGTCATGCAGGAGTGCATGGAGCAGCGCGTCAGTCGGGTGCTCGAGAACCACTTCACGTTTCCCGACGGCACCACGCAGTGGTTCGAGTTGCGCATTCGACCGGTGCCTGCAGGCATCTGCATTTACTCGGCCGACATCGAGGCACGAAAACGTCCGACGACCCTGGCCGAGCGGATTCGCCAACTGTTTCATAAGTAGCGTGCGTTAGGCCTGATCGGAGTCACTCGCCCTAACGTTGGAGCCCAGCCTGGCCGATGGATCTACCGTGCGTCGTGGATTGCTCGGCTGTGTGGCGGCGACGGTGCTTGTGAGCGGATGCTCGGCGGCCCCTATCCCTCCGAACTCGACGATGTTTCCGGAGGCGATCAAGTTCAACAACGAGCCGCTCGCACGAGCCTCCTACTGGACCAGGAACGGTATTTCCGCTGTGACGTACGTCCCGGCCGGTGAGACGTTGTCCGCGGAGTCCCGTATGGTTGGGGCCATCATCAGCAGCGAGCATCTCACGGCGACTGATCTCATGAAGTGGATGCGCAAAGAATCCATCCGCTCGGGAGAGCAGCTCTATCACGACTCGGGAGAAAGTGAGGAGTGGTGCAAGGTGGGTGCGGATCCGCCTCGCCTCTTCGTGGCTGTCGCAGCCTGCAAGACTGGGGTGCAACGCGCGGCCTGCGTGGAACTGGACGAACCGCTGGACTCCTCGACTCTCTCAGCCTGCCACCCCGGAAGCACCGCTGGATGCTCGGACATCTGCGATCAGCAATGGCTGGCGTGGGGAGAGGCCTTGGACCTTTTCACGGCTGACGTGCTGACGATCCGGTAGCTTCCTAACTCGGACGCTGGTCGGTGCAAGCGGTCCAACGCTAGTCGGTGCGAGGGGACTAACGCCTGTCGGTGCCTTGTGTGTTGCCGCGAGGCCGGGCTGGGCGGCCGGGTGTCTCGCGAAGCGAAGCGATTCGAGGCACACCGACATGCGTCAGAGGTGAAAGCAGGAGGCGGCTCAGGGGTTCAGCGAGGTTGAGGTCGCGCGTCGTCGAAGTGTGATCTTTTCTGCGGCCAGCGGTTAACGACGGCGCCCGCGCTGGCGTTATCGCACCGTCACGAACGTCTCGGCAGTATGACCCCGCCGGTCTCGCGCAACGATGTGGTGGCGACCGGGAGCGAGCGGCCACTCGAAGGCATCACCTTCGTCGGTCGATGCCACCGGATGCCCAGACACGGTCCACTCAATCGGTCCGTCAGCTTCTGAGACGGCACGCAGCGGCAGCGTTTGAAAGTCTCGCCGCAGCGTGGGATCGATCAGATAGGTCGAATCCGGTGGTGGGCTGACGATGGTCAGCGCGCCGTGCGGGGGCTCACTTGTTGCCCTGCGCGCGAGCGCGGCGACCTCCCGCACTCGAGCGTGCGCGACACCGCTGTCGCGGGCAGGTGCTGCAGCGTCTGCGAGCCCCTGTTGACGCGCCCATTGCCGGTACTCTGCAGGCCAGAACGTGAGCAGCCCTTCCTCGCCATGATGGTGCCAGCTGCACGGAACAGATGGAGAGTCCGACGCGACCCACTCACGACGGCGCAGTGGACACCACTGATTCGCAGTCTGCCCCGAGAGCGCACAGATCTCACGCTGGACGGAGTTGCGTGGCGCCGACAGGATGTCGGCGCTCACGAGCGCTTCGTGCGAGAAGTGATTCGACGTCCCACTGATTCGCCGTTCGGCGGCAAGCATCACGGCATGGAAGATGGGACCAGCGCCGGTCACTCCGCTCGAATTACGTAACGGCGTCCGATCGAAGTTGCCAACCCACACGCCGACGGTCACGTGCCGCGAGTACCCGATCGTCCAGTTGTCGTGATACGCCTGCGACGTTCCCGTCTTCACCGCCACAGGGAACGGCAATTCGAGACTGCTCCCGCGGCCGAATACGAACATTCGCGCGTCAGCGTCCGAGAGAATGTCGGTGATCCAGAACGCCGTTCGCGGCGACATCAATCGTTCGGAGCGCGCCGTGCTCGAGCGCGGTGTGAACGTTGGCTCGATCCATTCGCCGCCGCGCGCAAACGCCGCGTAACCGGCGACGAGTTGGTCGAGTCGAACTTCTGCATTGCCCAGAGTGATCCCCAGACCGTAATGGCTGGCCGTCTTGTCGAGCGTGCTGATACCGGCGCGACTGAGAAACCGAAGTAAGGTGGGTACACCCACGTTGGACGCAAGGATCACGGCCGGCACGTTCTCGGATCCGGCCAGGGCGTTTCGAGCCAGCAGCGGTCCGCGATAGCGGCCGTCGTAGTTTCGCGGGCTGTACACCACGCCCGGCTCCGCCGTCGGAAAGCTCGATGGCAAATCCGCGAGGACGCTTGCCGGACTGAATCCGTTCTCGAAGGCCACTGCATAGGTGAATGGCTTCAGCGCAGACCCCGGCTGTCGCGGCATCACCGGGCCGTTGAGCGTACCGCCACCGCTCTCGAAGTAGTCGCCAGAACCTTCCCACGCGAGCCATTCGCCGGTCGCGTTGTCGAGCACCACGACGGCGACGTTGCGCGCGCCGTGCCGGCGAAGCGTCTCGCGATGGCTGGCAATGATCCCCACGACGTCTTTCTGCAACCCCGCATCGAGCGTGGTCGTGATGCGCGCAGGACGTGGAGTGGCTGCCGCATCGAGCACCATTCGGACGAAGTGCGGCGCGAGAAACGGCGACTCGCGATCGACAAACGTCACCCGCTCGGCGCTGGCATCACGCACCTGCTCGGTGGTAAGTCCCCCGTCGGCCCCCATGCGCCGAAGCACCGAACGTTGACGACGCAGTGCAGCATCTCGATTGCGATAAGGATTGAACCCCGACGGACGCTGCGGCAGTCCAGCCAGGAATGCTGCCTGGGCGACCGTGAGCTGCGATGCAGATACACCGAAATACCCACGACTGGCTCGTTCTGCTCCGATGTACTGATTGCCGTACGGCGCGACGTTCAGATACAACGCGAGCAGTTCGCGCTTCGTGAATCGATGCTCGAGTCGCAGCGCGACGACCGCCTCACGCATCTTCGCCGCGACGCCGCGCGATCTGCCGGGTTCGAGACGGTTCAGCAGCAGCTTCGCTGCCTGCTGCGAGATCGTGGAGCCTCCCTCCACGACCGCACCCTCGACGAGATTGGTCTTGAGCGCGCGCACGATCGACACCGGGTCGATGCCGGCGTGGCCGAAGAAGCGCCGGTCCTCAGCGGCGACCGTTGCCGCGGCGAGCATCGGTGGCAACGCATCGGCGGTCAGCCGCATCGCACGCGTCTGCTCGCTCGAGAGCGCCTCCTGCAACGCCACACCGTGCCGGTCCACGACGACTGTCGATGGGCTCGCCGGGTCGTCGAGCAAACCGGCAGGAAGGGGTCCCATGCGCAGCCACGCGGCAATCACGACACCTGGCGCGACAACTGCGAGCAGAATTCGAAGCCACCGCGCACGGAGGAAGACGCTCATTACCGTTTAACCTCGATGACCGTGGTTGCCGTTCGACCAAACACCTCGGGCTCGTACATTTCCTCTGCACGGGCCGGCGCGGTGCGGAACGTTCCAGCGGTCGTCGCACGGACGATGTAGCTGAATTCGTGGACGCCTTCGCCAAGCCGGGTCGCGAACAGTTGAATGCGATCGTCGTGGCGCTCTACGTGATCGAAGCCGCTATATCGCCACCAATTGCGCCAGTCCTGCGCGTCGCCACCGTTGTTGGTCTGGCGATCCTGTTGCGCGGCCAGGTCGCGTGCAGTGGTGGCGAACCACGTCTCGACGGCCTCGAATCCCGCGGGCAGGGGATCGGTCACGGCAACGTAGCGGCGTTCCTTCGTCAATCGGAACGTCAACGTGACCCGCACGAGATCACCCGCTGCGTACGTCGTCGCGGTGGGACGACTGCCGTTCTCGATGTATGGCTCGTAGCGTCGCTCGATGTGGAAACCGGAATCGAGACCGTCCTGGTATAGCGCGTCGACGGCGTAGCGAAGCCGCGCGGTGTAGAACAACGTTCCCTCTCCGGCACGTGTGAACGTCAGCGGGATCCCCGTGCCGGCTGAAGCCGCTGTGAGCACCTGCGCCATAGGCACCTCGGTCGTCGATGCCTCAGCGGATCGCCCGCGGAACTCCTCGCGGGCGAGCTCGCGTGTGCCGAGGGAGACGACGGCTCGGAAGTTCGGCACGACCGGCTCGTACTTGCGGTAGTAGCCGACCAGCGCTTCCATCGCGAGCGCGTTCTCCTGCGTGTTGCCCCACCGTCCGTCCTTCCGCGCAGCGAGCATCCATCGCACCATCTGTCGCATCGGCGCGTTCGTCACGTTGCCCTTGACGAGTGAGTTCAACACGATCGCCGTCGATCGCACGTTCGAATTCCAGAACCACAGGAGATACGGGTCTGCCAATTCGCCTACGTGTGCGCTGCCACCTTCGGGCAGAATCGCATTCGCCATCCGCCGCCGCAGATCGCTGATCCGATCGCCTGTGGTCTCGCCCTTCGCCAGCAGCGCGTCATGCAGATACGCCAGCGCGAACACCGGCATGCGGTCGCGGTACTCGTAGAGCCGTGTCAGGTGTGAGTCTTCGTTGCGTCCACCCTCGACGAGCACCTTCACGGCAAACGCCTGCCATGCGGTATAGGCGGGCCACCAACTGTCGTTGACACCCGGAGCCTCTGCGCGCAGCTCGCGATCGAGGTAGTCGTAGGCGCGGTCACGAACCCCGCGGTTGACGTCGTACTTCAAGTCGGACGCGATCTTCATCACGTTGAGAACGTAGGCCGTGAGATACGGCGACGTGCTCCAGCAGGCACCGGGCCAGTAGGCGAAGCCACCACTCTCGCACTGGAATTTCTCGAGTTCTTTCAGCGTGCGCTGTGCCACCGGTCGCATCTTGGTCGGATCCATGCCAGGCAACGAGAACGCGTCCCCGAGATCCGCCGCCAGCAGCAGGGCAAGCGACGTCGAGGCCCGTTGTTCCGCGCAGCCGTACGGATACTCGACGAGATATCGTGCGCCCTCGCCCAGGCCGACGAGCGCCGTGGACGACACCTCGATGTTGAGACCACCGAATCCGGATACGACACCCGAGGGGACCGTCACGGTTTCTTTGGCTTCAGTGTTCGTAGCCGCCGCTTCACCGTACGCGGCGACAGTCTCTGGTGACGCGAGCACCTCGACGGGTATGACGTCTTCGAACGCATCAGACTCGTTGCCGATGCGTGCCTGCATCTGGATGCGCGCACGCCCAATCGCTTTGGCCGCGCTCGTGAAGCGAACCTCCACGGTGCCGCCCGCATTCACCGTCACGCGCTGCTCGGCGGCGCCCGTGATCTGGAGCACACGTGGATCGAGCGAGCGTATCGTGACGATCGCGGTTCCATTTGCGGGAAGCTGACTGCCGACGACCGCACCGAAGTAGGCGGTGTCACCGACGGCCATGAATCTCGGGAACGTTGGCTTGAGTGTCAGCGGCTTATTGGTGCGCACCTCCACATCGTCAGAACCGAAGCGTGAGTTGCGGTCCGCTGCGACCGCCATGATTCGGTACGTGGTGAGCGATTCCGGCAACGTGACATCGATGGCGGCGCGGCCGTCAGCACCGGTGGTCACCGATCCGAGCCAGAACGCCAGGACACGGAAATCACGACGGACGGTTCCCGCGCCATCCTCGCCACCACCTCCGCCATCGCTCTCGCCTTTCGGCGTCAGCACGCGGCGCGACACGATCCGCTGGCGGTTGTCTTCGTTGAAGACCTGAAGCGACTTACGAACGTAGACCGATCCAGCGAGATCGGGCGGCTGATAATTGGTCAACGACAAAACGCCGTAGTCCACCGCCCACAACGTCACCTCGCTGGGCACGCCACGACCATCGGGATCCTTCACCTCCAACCGCACGGTGGCCTTCGACGCCGGCCGATACTCCTCCTTGTCCGTCGTCACCGATACGTTCAATCGCTTCGAGCGGTCCTCAACCTTCAGTTCGACATACCCGAGCCTGAAGGTCGGCTTGCCGGGATCGCTCGTGTCGGTGTTCGACTCGGTGGCCGCCGCGTTCGCTGGCGCCGCGTTCGTCCGCCCTTTGACGAGCAGCACCGAGACGAAGACATTCGGAATGTCGCCCTCAGCGATCGGAATCGAGACCGATTGCTGCGTGGACGTGAGCGCGAACTGACGATGACTGCGAATCCCCTCGCGTTCGGTGGTGACAAGCGCGGTGGCTTGTTCCCACGGAGACTGGATCATGATGCGAGCCGTGTCGCCGGGCCGATACGTCTGCCGCTCTGGGACCAGATCGATGCGGTTGTGATCGTAGCGAGCCCACGCCGTGTAGCCCTCGCCGAGCACGTAGAACGATGTGCGAGTCACCGCGAAGCGGCCTTCATCCTGGCGCGTGCGCGCCTCGAGGACGTAGTACCCGCCGTTTTGAAGTGGGATGTCGAGCGGCACGGGCTCTCCAGCCGTGGTGACGGTCCACGATCCCGCTTTGACGTCACGACGCTGCGTGTCCCACGTGTAGAAACCGTTGCCTTCTGCGCGGCGTACGCTCGTCCACTGAATCTGCGTCAGCGTGACGTCCACGGCGACTCCTGGCACGACGACCCCGTCGGTCCGCACAGTCACCACCTCGGTCTTCAAGCCGGTCTTCTGATCGAGGAAGTACGAGGGCCGCCGTAGCCCGACATACCAGGGCGCCGGATGAACCGTGACGCTCGCACGGTTGGCGATGTGCTGACGTGAGACGTCTTCGACATCGCCTTCGAGCGAGTAGATGTAGGGCAAGCCGGCGTCGCGACGAGTGTCGAGCGACAACGGCAGATCGCCGGTGTTCTGCAGCTTCGATTCTTCGCGGCGGATATCGCCGGACTCGGGCCGATCGTTCTCGTCGAACGACCATCCGACGAACACCCAGCGATCGTCAGTGAACTTGTCCGTGATCGCCGCGGGCGCGGTCGACACAGGCGACTTGGAGTATCGCCATGTCACTGGCCGGACACCCATCGATGCGCCGAAGAGATAGCGGCCGGAGACCACGCCCTTCAGCTGACCGCCGGCAATCGCGGTCTCGCCCGTGAGCGAGACATCAACACGAAAGTCCGGTCGCCGATACGCAGCAACGAGGAAGGAGCCGTGCACAACCTTCTCAGGCGGCACGGCAACATCGTCTTCAGGGCTGGGGGTCACGCCGGGGCGGCGGTCCTCAGGAGTCTTGGGCTTCGGCGTGTCAGCGTCAAGAATGGCGCGCAACGAGTAGTTGCCGAGCGTCCCGTCTTCCGGCAGCTTCATCGTCCATTCGGCGCTGCTCCATGGCGTGAGGCGGATCACGCGCTCGTCAACAAGCCGGTTCTGAACATCGCGAACGGTGATCCTGACGGGCGTGTTCTCGGGAAGCAGTTGAATACCGGTGGGCGTGTTGTGGCGCAGCACCGCTTTGAGATGCACTTCCTCGCCTAGCCGATACACACCTCGATCGGTGAAGACGCTCCCGCGCAGCAACGGATCGCGTTCGCGTAAGTTGACGTTCGTGCCGAAGTCCCACGGCATGATGCCTTCGTTCCAATCGCTCCCGACGTACGCGACGTCGCCGTCTTTCTCTGCGGTGACGATGAACGAGAAGCGCCACCACTCATCGGGATCACGAAGCGGAGTCTTCGGGGGCGCAATCGCGACGCCGTCGGTGCCAGTCGTTCCACGCCAGAACGTCTCGTTGTTCGTCAGGATGATTGAGACGTTTGCACCAGCGACCGGTGCGCCGGTGTCGAGACGCGTGACGAACACCAGCGTGTTCTGAGGACTGTCCTTGACTGTGATGCCGAGGTTCGTGACCTGCACGACCGACGCGCGTGTCCGCGGCTCGTCGCGGCCGGTGCGGTGCGTGCGCGGCAACATCTCTCCTTCGCGCACTGCGGCCCACACGAGGCCCGTGCCACCGGCATTGAGCGCGCTCGACAGATCCAGACCATGCGACTGGATCCGATCGGGCATGACGCCCAACCGGCGAGCGACTCCCGGGCCACCAGGGTCCTGTTCGAAAGCAGGCTGCAAACCGAGCAGCGTCGGCATCAAGTTCGACGAACTGATCGGCGCCGTCCACTGCGTCACATCACGAAGATTGCGCGCATAAAACGGGAGCTGCGGTCCTCCACCCTTCTCCCACACGCCGTGGCCGTCACCGAAGCTCGTGAACGCTCGCGCGTGCCAGTTATCAACGATGCCCACCCATGGATAGCCGAGCGTTTGTCCGTCTGCTGACTTCAGTGAGGCCGCAACTGAAACCGAGTAGCGCCGGTCGGGAGGCTGCGCAGAGAAGCCGGCGTCTTCAAGCGTGAGTGATTCACTTTCATCTGGTGCCCAGTCCGGTCGCGGTCGTGGTCCGGCGGGCTTCCTCACAATCTGGTCGCCGGACGTGATATCGGTGGCGCGGATCGCCGCAGCAAAATCCGACACGCGAATCGGCACTCGCGAGAGCAACGGATTCGAGGCATCGCCATCACACTGCGCTGTGCAGTAAAAGTCGTTGATGAAGAAGGCGGGCTCAGCCTGAATCGTGTAGGCCTGCGCCTCGCGTGGTGTGACACGGCCGGCGGGCGACGGCAACGCCGTATCAAGCACCAGCTTCACCCAGCTCTCGGGCTTGACCGGCGTGGTGGTCTCGAACACGACCAGGTCCGGTGACGAGGAAAAGCGCTCGCGATCCCAGTTCGTCGTTAATCGCAGATTCACCGCCGGTCCGCCGGCCGCGATCTGTCGCGTGGCTTCGACCTTCTGCGCGAACGCGCGGCTCGCGTTCGGGTCGAGCTCCATCAGGCGATCTTGTTCTTCTGGCGTGAGCGCCGGCGGCGTGACCCAGTTATGTCGCTCCAGCGAGGCGGTCAGATGCGCGGCGACATCGGCCGGCCTGACCGGTTGATTGAACCGGAGCAGCACGACCATCGCGCCGTCCACCGTGTCTCCGCGGCGGTACCACTCCGTCCGCAGCAGCCGTACTATCGGCGTCGAAAATTGGAATGTCTCGGGTCGCGCCAGGCGTCGGCCGCTCACCGCGGTGGCGCCGACGTCCACTGTCACTTCGTACGACGTCGCGTACGGAAGCGGTCGCTTCGGATCTGGCGTGAAGATCAGGATGGTCGTCCCGGACCACCTGAACGTTCCTGGGATCGCCGGCGTGATTCGCACGAACGGCGCGGTCACCGGATTCGGGATCCGTCCCAGCGTCACCATCGGCTCGGAGAAGACGATGCGGATCTCGTTGGCCTGTTCGAGCCGATCCAGCGGGCCCTGAGGCGCGGAGTTGACGATGGTGAGTGGTGGTTCCTGTGCCCGGGCAGGCGTGACCAACAGCACCGCGGCAAGGACGAATGTACAGACCACACCAACACGCGACATAAAGACCTCGAGGAATCAGGTGTCAGGAATCAGGATCAGGACTGATTGCCTGCTCCTGATATCGGCTCCGGCGCGGAGTTCTGCAAGCGGATTGCCGCTGACATTCCGCTGACATTCGTGCGTTTGTTCGAGGTTTTTCGAAGAATTTGAAGGCAGGGCCGGTCCAACGGGACCGGCCCGACGTGTCCAGGAGGACCGCTGGGCGATCAACAGCCTCCGTAATCGACGCGGACATGCTCGGTCATCCAGTTGCGACGGACGTCGATGATCGCGAGTGCCGAGTTCGCGTAGGAGTTTAGGAACCCGATCCAGAATCGTCGATCGCCGTCGCGGATGATGCCGAGCGGTTGAAAAGCTTCCATCCCCTTTCCGTCTCCGTCTCGGTCTCCTGTCTTGAGAGAAACGATGACGAGGGAAGACGACGAAGCGTCGCTACGCAACCAACCAACAATGACGCTCTCCGGCCAGCGCGACGCTTCGAAATAGAAATACTGTCCATCTGGTTCAGAGGACATGAACATCTTGAGCAAGGAAGGCCGGTCGACACTTGCGCCGAAATGTTTTCGAAACAGGCGTGGAAGAAGCGCATCAAGGTGCTTCCACTGGAGTGTCTGAGGCGTCAGTGCGGTGACCGGCTCGACGATGTCCGGACGACTCGTCGCCAGCGCAGTGTTAGGCTCGAAAGTTCTTCTCGGCGCGTCGATCCGCATACCGACGTTCACCGCACAACAGCTGCCCAAGGTCGCGGGGACGCTGCGGATGATACGCACACCGCGGCGTCCGTTCGCGGCCACGACCTCCCACGTTGGTTGATAGGGCACGCCTCCCCACCAGGCGGGTGGAATCCGCTCCGGAGCAATCAGCTTCGGATACCCATTCACGGGTTCCTGCCAGATCTTCCGCCATCGGTCTCCGTCGAAACTGGCAAACGGCAACAACGCGTTGTTGTCGGCGAGTATCGCGAGGACGAACGGGGCGGTGCGGCTCTGGGCATGCGAGGTCTGCCCGAGCAGCGCGAGTCCGAGCACTGTCATCACGAATGTGGTACGCATGGCGGCGCGCAGTGCAAGCGCGGCGCCAGGATGCTGCGCGCATCATTGCGGTAGTTTCGCGTCGTTTATCGGCGGACGTGTCCATGAGGACCGGTGAGTGCGCGGGTCGAAAGACCCGTCGCTACGTCTGGCGAAGCGCTTCGATCGGTTGCACGCGCGAGGCGCGCCGCGCCGGAAGGTAAGCGGCGGCGAGTCCCACGCCAATCATGACCAGCGCGGCGACCACAAGGGGAAGCGGCGGTTCAACCGTCAGGCTCTGTAC
>JBKPRH010000423.1:0-7095 GCA_046765795.1 Acidobacteriota bacterium
AGCGAGGTCTACCACATCATCGACGGCACGGCGACGCTGATGCTCGGACCCGACATCACGAACCGGCAGCGGCGCCCGGCAACGCAGTTGACCGTCCGCGAGTTCAACGGACCAGGCAACAACGGCTCGGACATCCGCAACGGTAAGAGCTACGACCTCAAGCCGGGCGACGTCGTGGTGATTCCAGCCGGCACCGGCCACTGGTTCCAGAAGATCGACGACCACATCGACTACCTGATGGTGCGGATCGATCCCGACAAGGTGACGCCGATCAAGGACGAAGCAGCGTCCAAGGCGTACCTTTCGAAACCAGCTCCCCGCGGCAATTAGAAGGTCCCTGGTGCTTAGTACTTGGTGCTTGGTCCGTCCTTGGTTCCTGGTCCGTCCTTGGTCCTGTGTCCTTTGTCCTGATGGACCTGGGGCCATGGACATAGGACGGACTAAGCACTAAGCACCAAGGACCAAGGACGTGTCCTTCGTTTTTCGTTTCTCGGTCGTCTACTTCACGCTCTACTCGCTCGCGACGCAGATCATCGGCGGCGTGCTCCTCACGCCGTGGTTCTCGTTTCCGGCGCTCGGCAACATCGCGCCGATGCGCACGATCACCGAATGGCTCGCCGAGCACGTGTTCGGCCTTCGCCCACCGCTTCTCTTCACCGGCAACAGCGGCGATACCGCATCTCATTGGATTCAGAACGCCTGGCTGCTGGCGCTGGCCATCCTCATCACCGCCGTATGGCTGATGCTGCAGCCGCGCCGCGATCGCGAGCGCACGTGGCACGCATGGTTTCGACTGTTCATCCGCTTCGCGCTCGCCGCGCAGATGTTCTATTACGGGATGGCCAAGATCATCCCGACGCAGTTTCCACCGCCCTCGCTCGTGACACTCGTGGAATCCATCGGCAATCTGTCGACTTCCGATTTGCTGTGGACCTGGGTGGGATCGTCAACGCCGTATCAGATCTTCACGGGCGGTGCCGAGATGGCCTCGGGCATCCTCCTGCTCTTCCCGCAGACGACACTCCTCGGCGCGCTGATTGGCATCGCCGACATGCTTCAGGTATTTGTGCTGAACATGACCTACGACTTCGGGCTGAAGCAGATCTCGTTTCATTACCTGCTGATGTTTGCGTTTCTACTCGCGCCAGACGCACAGCGTCTCGTGAACGTTCTCATCCTGAATCGCGCCACCGCGCCCTCGTCACCGCTCGATCTGTTCACGACGCCGCGCGCCAATCGCATCGCGCGAATCGCGCAAGTCGCCTTCGGGATCTACTTGATCGGCATGTTCACGTGGGTGGCCACCCGCTCGTATTACGGGCCCGGCGGACCCGGCGAGCCGCGGTCGCCGCTCTATGGCATCTGGAACGTCGAGGATCTGAGTGTGGATGGCGAGAGCCGTCCCGCAGTACTCAATGACTACGATCGCCGCTGGCGCCGCGTCATCTTCGACACGCCCACGGTCGTCGTCTTTCAACGGACGGACGATTCGTTCGCGCACTACGAGGCGGCGGTGGACGCAAACAGCCGCGCCATCGCGCTGACCAAGCGCAACGGCGGCCCGTGGCGAGCGTCGTTCACGTTCGATCGACCGTCAGACGATCGGCTTGTGCTTGATGGGACGATGGATGGCTACACCCTGAGACTGCGGCTCCGGCGTCTGGACCTCGATACATTCAGGCTGCTCAATAGCCGGTTCCGCTGGGTGAGACCCCCGGATCCGTTCGCGGGCTGAGGAGTGAGTGTCGTCTCACCGCTGGGACGTGGAATCCGTTCGCTGACGTTGTTCGGCAAGCCACTGATGGCTGATGACACCGAGATCATGGTCTTTCGGTCGTCGATACCATGACCACGCGACAGAGCACACGAGTCCGACGGCGGCAATCGCGGCCCAGACGATAGTCACTCGACGACCCGAGCACGAAAACCGCTGATCGTGGCCATCATCGGGTGAACTCGATTCTCGGTTACTAGCCTGCTACCCACGTGTCCAGTTTGGCGAGATTGACGCCGACGCTGCATTCACCGGCCCGTGGACACACGTATATCGTGGCCCCTCTCTTCGTCTCACTCAGGAGCCGTTGCAACCTCGTTTGCGGCCGGTGACAGACCGGACACTGGTGAAGAAGTGCCGGGCTTTTGTTCGAGGTCCGCATGTGAGCCCTCTCATGGCACCGATTTGAGCCGAGGCTGGAAAGAAGGTGTATCCACACCAGCCACTTTGATGAGGCTGGCGGCCGGTGCCGGCCGGGAGGCTCAGGAAAGGACCTTCATTGTATATGAGGCCTCATATAAAGTGACACGATGATCCTCACGTGCGACGCGATCCGGCGCGAGATCGAGGCGAAGCGAGTCGTGATCGAACCGTTCTTCGCCGACCAGGTGGGGCCGGCGTCGATCGACCTCCATCTCGGCGACGAGATCCGCGTCATGCATGCCGCGCGCGAGCCGGTGCCGGTGACTGACGATGTCGACTACCGGACGATCACCGACGTACGCTCGCTCGAGACGCCATATCCGCTGGCACCCGGCGAGACCATCCACGGCATCACCCGCGAGCGAATCACGCTTCCCGGCGACATCGGCGGATGGCTCGAAGGCCGCAGCCGGTTCGCGCGCCTCGGCCTCATGATCCACGTCACCTCGGGCTTCGTGCAGCCGGGCGTCGCGAGCCGCCAAGTGCTCGAGATGTCGAACGTGTCCGGCCGGACGCTGCTCATCCACGCAGGCGTGCGGCTCCTCCAGATCGTGCTCCAGCGATGCGAGGGCAGCGCCATCTACCACGGACGCTTCGAGCGGCAGGATAATCTGTAACTCGCCCTCAGCTTCTGAGGTAGCTAGTGCTGCCGCTCGTACACGGTGAGCGTCTTTACCGCTCTACCCGACGAATCGACACCCTTCGTCGTGGTCGTCATCGTCTTGCCGTCCGCTGACACGGTGACTGTGGACTTCGCCGCAACTCTTCCACCCATCTTCACGATCGTCTCGTAGACGCCCGGCGAGACCTGGTTGTAGGCATAGGTGACGAACGCGTCGATGCCTTGCAGCGGATAGTCCTTGCCGTCGATGCGGCCTTGCCACTCGAGATGGGTTGTGCCACCGCGCGGGTGCACCATGTCGTAGATCACCTTCATGCCATCGGCGCCCCACGGCTCGATCGTGTAGGTCGCGCGTTTGTACGGTGGCGGTCCAGGCTCATACGTGGATCGCCCGATGTTCAGCGACCACGATCCAAACCAGGAGGAAGGAGTTTGCGCAGCGCTCGTCAGGGGGAGCCCAACGAGCGCCAGGAAGGACGCGAGGAACAGCCGTCCTAGGGTTTGCAGGGCGTGGGGTCCCACTTCGACGCGTTCGGCTCGCGACGGAAGTGCGTGCTGGTCACGAACTCCTGCGCGAGATATTTCGGATCGTTCACGATGGTCGTCACAACAAGCCATTCGGAGTTATCCGGCGCGGCGAACCGATCGAAGAACTCCAACATCGTGGTGTCTTCGCTGTAGGGCACACCGTTGCGGCGCAGCCATCCACCACTCAACTGCGTGGTGACCACCTTCAGATTACCGAAGGGCGGCGCGGGTGGCGCGCCTCTGCCGGCTGCCGGCGGTGCGCCTCCGGGGGGTGCGCCTCCGGGCGGCCCACCCTGACCACCGCCGCCACCACCTCCACCGCCTCGGCCAGCCGCAGCGGGCCGCTCCCATTCAGCAACTGAGAAACCTTGCAGCGATTTCGCCGAAGGTGGTGCCATCGACTTGTTGAACACGAGACGCCGCGTTTGTTGGCCGTTGTCGGTGTCGACCTTCAACGTGGTGTCATTCTCCCAGGTGATGTGCAGCCGCGTCGGCATGCGCATCACACCAGCGGCGCCAAATGCGAGACACGATCCGTCTTTCGAGGTGTCCCACGTGTCGGCCACCTTGCGTCCCTCGGGACTGATCGGCACGCTCGCGTAGTCGCCCTTCGGCGGCGTCACCATCCGCCATCGCCAGTCCTCGTTGACGATCGCAACCCAGTAGCCGGTGAGATCGATTGGCGCCGACGCCTGTGGAGTCTGTGGGGGGCCCGCCGGGGCACCGCCACCGCGTTGTGCCGACACCGTCGTGGCCAACGCGCACGAAAGAGCGAACGCGGCGATCAGTCTGGGATGTCTCATGGATGTCCTCTTCACCGCGCTCGACTTGACGAGGCCGCCGGCGTGGTCAGGCTCTTATACGCTGCTTCGACAAACGCGTCCGTCGTCCAGAAGCCCTGTGTCGCGCCGTAGCGGCCTTCGTAGTCGCGAACGAGACGCGCCGCCTTTACCTGTTCGAGCGTCATGCGCTTGTCAATCGCATCCTTCACACGGTCGCGGATGATCGTCACCAGGTCGAGATACTCGACCACGTCCGCTTCGTCAGCCAGACGACCGTGCCCCGGAATGACGTACGTGCCGCCTTCCTGCTTGTCCTTCGGCACAGTGATCTCGATGATCCGGTTCAGCGCCGCGATGATGCCGTTGATACTGCCACCCTGCTGCACGTTGATCACGGGGAACGTCGTGTTGATGTAGACGTCGCCGGTGACCACGACGTCCGACTTCCGGAAGTAGACGATGATGTCGCCGTCGGTGTGGGCGTTCGGCTGATACAGCATTTGTATCGCCTCGCCGTTGAAGAACATGTCATAGCGGTGCGCGAAGAACGTGTCGGTCGGCATCGCCGCGGTCGGCGCGGCTGGTTGACCACCTTCGCCGCCGGCCATCCGCAGTTGCGTATTCTCGTGCGCGATGATCTTCGCGGCGTTCGCCGCCTCGGCGCCCGCCTGCCCGACGAAATTCCCGGCGATGATCGACTTGCCGGCTTTGGCGATCACCACGTTGCCGCCGATGTGATCGGCATGGGCATGCGTGTTGACGATGTAGCGAATCGGCTTGTCGCCGGCGAGGCGCTTGATCTCGGCGAGGATCTTCTCGCCCATCGCTTCCGTGCCGGTATCAACGACGAAGACGCCCTCGGGACCAATTTGCGCGGCGACATTCACGAAGCCGGCGTTGATCAACCAGACGTTGCCCTGCACGAGACGCGAGCGCACGTCAGCAACTGGCGCCGCGGCGGGACGCGCGGCACCGCCGCCACGCGCTTGCGCGGCGGCATCGTGAGACGAGGCGACCAGACACACGAACGCCGCCAATGCGAGCACCCGCGCGTTCATTTCTTCACCCCGCCCGCAGGCGGCATCTTCTTGGCGAATTCGGGTAGCGCCGTTTCGGCGCCGCCACGCGTCGCTTCGATGGGCAGGTTGTGCTTCTTCGCAAAATCGCCGATGAACGGGTTCTGTCCGGGCAGATGATGCGGCACGTCTCCGGGTTCCCGCTCGACTTCAACAGCCGGCTGACACGGATACGGCTGCATCGCCCCGTTCGGCAGGAGACGGAAGCCGTTGGTCTTGATCAAGGGTTCGGTGAGATAGACCGGGTCCTCGATGATGTAGGTGTGCGTAAGGATGTCTCCGTGACGGAAGAAGCGCTCGGTCATCTTCGCGTGGTCGCTCAGCGCCAGGCCGTTGCGCCTGATCCATCCCGCCTTCAAATGATCGGTCTCAACCACGAGCACGTTGCCTTCCCAGTGCCCGGTCGAGAATCCCTGCCACGTATGCGGATCGAAGTCCGGTGGATGCGGCCGGCCATCGGTCCAGATCTCACGCCGCTGCTCCATCCACTGGATGTGGGTGTCGATCTTCATCACTGCGTAGCTGGTCGGGTCGTAGTTATAGGTGATGCGCAGGTTGCCGACACCGCGGAACCCGTAGGTAGAGGGGTGCGGCTTGCAGGTGTGCTCCTCCATCGTGAGGATGCTGGCATCCCACGATTCGCCGCGCAGCCGCCCGGCGTCATTGATGGGGAGCCCGAGGTAGTCGCCGATCTCAGGCCCGGGCGCCCGCTCGACCTGGTCCTCGTGCATGATCGGCGCCCAGATGCCGGAGAGGTCGACCTGCGCGGACGCAGGTCGAACCGAGACAACCCCAAGGAAGACGGCGCAGGCAACCAGGGTCACGGCGTAACGCATACGCACCTCGACTCTCTTGTGTTCTGTCGCCGCAGGAGAATATCAGAAATATCAGAAGCGGTGCGTTATGCCGGCACCGCCGCGTCCACCCCTTGCCAGAGATTCGCCGTCGTCAATTCCTCGCGGCCGCACGCCTTCAGGTAGCAAAACAACTGCGTGCGATACGCGGCGCAGCCATTGAGCACGAGTTCGAGCAACCATGAGGCGCGAGTCGCGCTTCTGCCGAACATCTCGATCGAGCCGCGGAAGTCGGCTTCCGTCCACGATGAGAGCAGAGTGGCGTACTCCGCTTCCTGCGCGCGGATCATTGACAACACCTGCTCGAAGTCCGCGGCGTTGGCCTTCGCCGTCCCGGCCTGCCACGCCTCGACGTCGAACGTGCCCGACTTGATCGCCTTCACGAGCAGCGGTCCCATATTGACCAGATATCGCAGCAGCTCGATCGTGCTGCGCTGCTTCGGCGTCGGCCGGTAGTCGAGCTGGGCGCGATCGATCTTGCTCGCGAGGTGCACGAGGATGCGCACCTCTTTCTGTAGCTGGGCAATCACTTCTTCTTTGGTCAGTGCACACATAGGTCTTTGCTGGGCTCCTTCTTGTAAGAGGGGGATTGTAGATCGAGGGTGCGGAGATCACGGATTAATTCACTCGTCGTATATGCTACGCACCCAAGGAGAACGCTCTTTGGCTCGCATTGATTGGCTTCTGCTGAGCGCATCGCTGCTCATCGTGATCGGCGTGGCCGTGTCGGCCGCGGCGCAGGCGCCGCCGCAAGGACCGCAGGTCGTGTCGCCAGAAGTCACCGCCGAGCGCCGCATCGTGCTTCGCGTGCTCGCGCCGCAGGCGCAGACGGTCAAGCTGAATGCGTCGGATATTCCTGGCGTGCCGTTCGGGCAGAGCGCCCCCTCGATGACCAAGGGCGCGAACGGCGTCTGGGAGATGACTGTCGGCCCGGTTCCGGCCGGCGCGTATCGTTACTCCTTCACGATCGACGGCGTCGCCACGATCGATCCGCGCAATCCCTCGACGAGCGAATCGAACAACAACTCCTGGAGCC
>JBKPRH010000424.1:0-5903 GCA_046765795.1 Acidobacteriota bacterium
GGCCAACCGCTCGTTGACTATCACGACCGCTCTTTGCTCGACATTTTCGACCTCGGTGAAGGCGCGTCCACTCGTCACCCGGATCCCGAGCGTCGTGAAATAGGGGCCGTCTACCCAGGAGAGATACGTACTCGGAACCGCCGTGCCGTCGTCGACGCCTTCGGCAGACACACCGCGTTGCTCGTACCGTTCGAGCGGGAGATCGGTCACAAGCGCCGCAGATCGCACACCAGTCAACGAAGCCGCTCGTGTCAGCAGCGTTCTGTGGAAATTGCGAACGCTTGCCGCGTTAGCGTAGCCGTTACGAGGAAGCACCACCGACGCGGTCAGCACGGACTCGGCGTTGAATCCGGCATCCCGCGCCATCATCGCCGACAAGCTTCTGATGAACAGACCGGCGCCCACCAGCAGCACGAACGAGAGGACGACGGTGGAGACGACGAGACCAGCCTGCAGACGATGGCGTCGAGTCCCAGGCGTGGTGCGCGTCGCTTCCTCCTGAAGCGCAGCTCCTGGAGTTCGGCGCTCGAGCGCGAAGAGCGGGACGATTGCGAACAGGATCGATGTGGCAATCGCCACGCCTGTGGTGAATAACAGGACTCGAACGTCGACCGAGATCTCACGAACGATCGGCAGCATCTCGGTGACCACGACTGGCACCGCCGAGACGACGAGACGCGCCAGCACAAAGCCGAGCAGCGCGCCAGCGGCCGAGAGGATAGCGGCCTCGGCCAGTAATAGCTGCAGCAGACGCGTCCGACTCGAGCCAAGCGCGGTCCGGACGGCGATCTCCCGCGCGCGCGCCGCGGATCGGCTGAGCACCAAGTTCGCGACGTTGGCACACGTCACAACCAGCACGAGGCCGACGGCCGCAAACAACAGCAGCAGCGGCCGCTCCATACGGCCGGAGATCTCCTCGTGCAGCGGCGTGACCGTCATCTCGATCACCGGTCGTCCATTGAGCCGAGACGGGGTATAGCGGTCAGCGATCCGCTGTGAGACGAGGCTGATCTCGGCTCGTGCGTTGTCGATGGATGTTCCATCCTTCAGCCGCGCGACGACGCTGTGATTCAGCTCGTTGCCCCGCACCAGTAACTGGTCCGGCCTGAACCCCATCGGCACCCACGCACTCGCCGGCCTGCTGTTGGCTACAGGGCCGCGGCGTGGGAACGCAAATGTCGCCGGCATCACACCGATGACGGTGTACGGCCGGCGATCGAGCGTCACCGTCTTGCCGACGATCGACGGATCTCCCTGGTACTGGGCCTGCCACAGGCTCCAGCTCAACACCGCGACGTCAACGCCTGGCCGGTCTTCGTCGGGCGTAAAGGTTCGCCCAAGGGCAGGCGTCACATCCAGAACTGAGAACAGGCTCGCAGAGACTTTCGCCGCGACGATCCGAGTGGGCGCGCTGCCACCTGACAGCTCGACGAGCGTGTTCGTGTAGGCCGCGACGCCGGAAAACGACTGCTGATCGCGGGCGAGATCGAGGAAGTCAGGCGGGGAGAACGGGACGCGCTCTCTTCTCGGCACGTTCTCGTGCAGCGCGACGAGACGATCCGCCTCCGGGAAGCCGAGCGGTCGAAAGAGCACCGCGTTGATGACGCTGAAGGTGGCGGTGTTGATGCCGATCCCGAGACCGAGCGTCAGCACAACGACGACGCAGAAGCCTGGATAGCGTCGCAGCGTCCGGACCGCATGGCGAAGATCGTAGAGGAAGGTCGTCATGGCCGCTTTGACGGAACGTACTGCGAAGGAGTTGGGGACTGCAAATGGCGCGAAGAGCCCCTTTCAAGACTCCTGGTATTGAACGACTAAAGTGGTATGGCTAAGCTCGTGTTCGGAATGTTCCGCAAGTAGGAGGTTCGTATATGCGCGCTGCTCTTCGAGCGGTCGTTGTCCTCGTGTCATCAATCGTGCTGCTTCCGGCAGGTGCGCACGCGCAGGCGAATCCCGAGAAGCCCGTCGGCTTCGAAATAGCGTGGAATCACGTCGCGCTGAGCGTGCCGAACATTGCCGAATCGATCGCCTGGTACGAGAAGATGCTCGGCTTCAAGGGCACCATCCGCCAGGGCCAGCCGGGCGGGCGTCAGCAGGTCGCGGATCTCCGACGCGGCAACATCACTATCGAACTGTTCCAGCTGCCGGACGCCGCCCCGCTGCCTGAGTCGAGGAAGAACCCGTCAGAAGACTTCCGCACGCACGGAGTGAAGCACTTCGGCTTCGAGGTCAAGAACCTGCCCGCTGTTCTCGCGGAATTGAAGGCCAAAGGGGTGAAGATGGCCTTCGAGATGCGCGACACACCGACCGAATCCTTCGCGTTCATCAGCGACAACGCCGGCAACGCGATCGAGCTCATCGAGCACAAGACGCAGTAGACGACTCGCGAGCCCCTCAACGGGCGTCGAGGCCGTTCCCCGGCCACGCTCGCTCGGTTGCGATCCTGCTGTTACCTAGCCGGCCTTCTTCTTCTCCAGTTGATGTACGCGCTGATGTGACAGGCCGAGAATGCTACCCGCATCTCGGTGTCCAAGTTTCATGCAGACTCGAGAGACCAGCAATGACTTCCCACAGTTTGGCGCTGATGTCGGCATCACTGATCGAGTCGGGGTCCGGCAGTTGAATGCCGTGTGCGATCAGTTGCGCGAAGTTTGTCGTTGTGGGTCCATTCTCGAACAGCTCCATCTTTCTCACGAAATCTCGGTACTCGTCGTCAGCCGACGCGCCTCCGCGCGACATCTGGTTCTCGGACATAACCGTCCCTCCTCCACGCGGCCATATGATTCGTGGACTTCACACATGGCCACCTTGAAGAGGCAGGACTCATGCCACGTAGAAATTCGGAGCACGGGCATCGATCACTCCGACGACAGCACGCACTTCCGTCGATCTTCAAACAGCGACAAGTTGGCAGGAATTGAAACGTGGGCTTTCGCGCGAAGGGTGAGTGGAGACGGCTGGACTCGATCGGCGAGACGCGAGCGGAGTTAGTCTTCTTTAAGTTGCCATACCGAGCCAGGGAGCATTTCATGGCAGAGCCTGTGTCAGGTATCGACTTCGCCAATCTGCCTTTTCCCAACGAAGGCATTCTTGTGACGTTGTTCATCACCGTCCGCAAGGTGGCGAGATCCCGTGACTTCTATTCGCGCGTCCTGGGCGGCACCGTCGTCATGGACGAGAACCCTTGCATCGTGAAACTGTCCAATTCGTGGATCATCATGAACCCGGGCGGACCACCCACTCCGGACAAGCCGGATATCTCGGTCGTCGACTATCAGCCCGGCAACACGACATCGATGTTCATGAATTTGCGAGTCGCCGACATCCACGCCTGCTACGAGGAGTGGAAGGCGAAGGGGGCGGAGTTCGTGACGCCGCCGATCGACCGGGGAGCGGAAATCCGCTGCTACGTGCGCGACCCAGACGGCTATCTCATCGAAGTCGGCCAGTCCACTGGCCTGCTGCACGGCCAGCGCGCCGCAAAGCGCCCGGAGGATCTCCCAGGCTGAAGCCGCTCTTTAGCTGGTCAACGCGGCGAGTTCGCGCACCTCGTCGAACGTCCACTCTTTGAGCAGCTCGCCGTCGCGGAACACCTCCACCATCTCGTCGTGTCCGGAGTTGTCCTCGGCCACCGTGGCGTGCTCGCCGTTGATCCGTACGAGCTTCAACCGGCCGGCCTTGGAGTTTTTGCCTGGGTCGGTGATGGGGGCCTTCGAGACGGGAGACCACGTGTCGCCGATTCGCACCGCAGAACACTTGAAGGCGAATCGCTGTGTATCGCGATCCACCTTCTGGAGGAGCCCACCTCCCGAGCCCATCGTCAGGTTGTCGGCCGACCAACCGTCCAAGGCCATGGACTCCAGGATCGTCCGGATGGAGTCGTAGTCGATCCCGTCGCCCTGAATCACGCGGACGTGGTCATCGAGCACCTTGTACCCCTTCGCGTTCACGCGCGCGCCGAACGTGGCGGCCAGGCGGCGAAGGACGCTCACGACTACCTCGTCGGGCTTTCCACTGTCGGGGCGAATCACGACCGCACCGCGCCGAGCCATCACCGCGTCGCGCAGACTCTTGCCCCATAACTCGGAGACGGCGTGGAAGATGTCGTACGAGTCCGACACCACTGCGACGAGCGGAGAGTCAGGGTAGGCGCGCAGCATGTTGGCGTACGCGTCCAGCTCTCGCTCTCGCCCCCACGCGGTGATCGTCGAGTGCTCGGCGGCCGGAATGGAGAACCCGGGCATCTGGGCGCGGTAGTACCGCATGGCCAGCTCGCAGCCGGCCAGGTTATCAGTCCCCTTGAAGTTGACGAGATGGGCCGCTCCACCGAGCGCGGCGGACTCGTCGCTCGTGGAGCCCCGGTAGCCGAAATCGTGAAGCTTGAACGCGATCAGGGAAGGATCGCCTGTGCGCACGAGGTACTCCTGCCAGATGCGCTTCATCTCGCGCGACTGCGTGGCCACCGTGGTCGGATACCAAACCTGCACGAGGAGCGTCTCCAGGTAGTTGGTCAACCAGGCCACATGAGGATCAGTGTTTTCAATGGTCATCAGCACGTTCCGGTTCCAGACCGGCGACCCTTCGGGCACGGCCTTGATCCGGACAGGCAGACGGCCGCCGTGCTCGCGGAGGACGTACTCCCATCCCTCGCGGTTGAACAGGCTGCGGTCCCCAAAGTGCTGAGAGAAGAATTCGTCGGCCTCTTCGATTCCCGCACGCGTGACGACGGGACCGACGACGTACTCTCGGAGAAGGTACTGGAGGCCGAAGAACACGGACGTCGGCCAGCGCCCGCCACGTGATTCCAGATACGAGAAGACGCCTGTCGTCCCCGGAGGGTACTGTCGCCAGTGTGTCACCTTGTAGCTGTCGGTCTTGAGCAGCAGCGATCCGCGCATGGACATCAGACTCTATCTCAGGCTGATCGGCGACAAGCGACAGGTCTGGTCCGACGATGTAACCGTATTCCCGACACATAGGTGACACGTTGCCTCTTCAGAGGAGGGGCATGCCTGGCAGGAGTGTCATCTCACGGACGAACGACTACAGGATTTCGAGCGCTACAGATTTTGGCGGGCGGATATCAAAGCGTTCGACTCCACTTGGTGCATCCAGGGAGGCTGGCACGCCGGGTGCACCACAGCAGCGTATGGCTGTGTTTGCCGTACGGGTGTCTGTGGTTGTGCTCGGGTGCGCAATGACCGCATGCGCCTCACGCGCTCCCGCGCACGTCGTCGTGCCGCGAGCCGATCAGGTCGCTGTGTCGCAGGCGCAGGCACCAGTGGACGAGCGACAACGGCAAGACGAACACACGGAATTGCAGGACGATCGAGGTCACAAGAGTTACGTTCTTCCGGTGATCGAGATTCTGGCGATGGACGCGGCATTCAATCTCGCCGGTCGAGTGCTGTACGAGCCTGCCACCTTCGAGGTGACATCGAAGACGATTCGCCGCAATCTGCACGGCCCCTGGGTCGTAGACGACGATCCGTTTCAGGTCAATCAGTTCGGACATCCCTACCAGGGGGCGATGTATCACGGCATCGCTCGGTCCAATGGACTGAACTACTGGACGTCGATGGCCTATACCTTCGCGAGTAGCGCGCTCTGGGAAATTGCTGGCGAAACAACAGCGCCCTCTCGCAACGATCAAATTGCCAGCGGCATCGCAGGGTCGTTTCTGGGCGAGCCGCTCTTTCGCGTCTCCCGTCTTCTGTTGGACCGTGCGGACCATGGACCAGGTGTCTGGCGCAAGTTGGCATCGATACTCGCTTCTCCACCGACTGGCCTCAATCATCTCTTGGTCGGCAATCCGGCAGGACCGCGCCGCCCGGACGCCGTGCCTTTTTCCGATATCCGCGTCCAACTCGGCGTGACGGCGATTACCGCGAACAACTCACGAG
>JBKPRH010000425.1:0-13843 GCA_046765795.1 Acidobacteriota bacterium
CTCCGTAGTCCTTGGTCCTTTGGGCACGTCGTTTCCGATCGCGCTGCTGCTCCGGAGTATTTAAGGTGGCCATCCACCTTCGGAGCATCCTGGCGATGCTCTCGTTTAGCGCGATGAGGTCAGCTGTCTCGGCGGAGTCGAGGTATTTGCGGCCGTTCGCCGCGTAGTAGCCGGCTTTCAATTCGCCGTTCGAAGCGAATGAGTATCGCAAAAACTGCAACGTCTCTCCGTCGCGACGTCGCAGGAATCCCTCAGCGATGTTGAACATCACCGAGAGCGACGCAGTTCATGTGTTCGGATATCTCCTGGTCACGGCGAAATTCGGGCCGAATGGTCAGCTCGCCGACGAGGTCGCACTGCCGCTTTGCAGCCTGCCACACACGCAAGTCCTCAAATCGATAGACACCACTCATGCCCCTACATGAGCATGCGCGATGCCAGCCAGACCGATGACGCAGGAGTGGCGCAGGACTGAGGACCCAGGACCAAGGACGGACCCTAGGACCAAGGACGGACTACGGACTAAGGACGGACCAAGAACCAGGCACTAAGGTCCAAGGACCTCATTTTCCCCGTATGAACGACTGCGACGACGTCGGATCCTTGAGCATCTTCTCGTAGACACCCGGATCCATGTTGTTCTCGGCGCACGAGTACTCGCGGAGTCGGAAGCCTTCGCGCAGCATCAGCGTGGTGCGCTGCGTGAACGGCTTGGTCAGCATCTTCGAGTCTTCGATCGTCACCTCGTAATTGAGCTGATCGCGATCGACGCGCGTATACCGCTCGGTCAGGTGCAGCGCATCGCTGGTGACGAGCCCACCGGTCAGCCAGCCGCCCGGCTTGAAGCCGACGACGTCCACGACGAAGGTGTTGCCGTCCCAGCGGCCCACAGAATCTCCCATGAAGCTCGGTGAGACATCGTCCGCGTGCTTCGCCCCGATTGGGATGACGCGATGGGTCCACATGTACTCGTACAGGATGATCATCTGCGTCGGCGTCTGCACAATCTGAACGGGGAAGAGACCGACGCCGGTGATGCGCGGCGACGCCGCAAAGATGCAGCGGCTGGTTGGGTCGTCGATGCTGCGGCGATTGAGGATGTCCTGTGCAAGAGCCCGCGCTTCTGGCTTGAACGGAATCGGATCCGACGTCGTGGTGTTGATGCTGACCGCACTGCGCGGCGCAGCCACACCAGGCTCGTCGCCCGGTGCTTCGGCGTCCCAGGCGCCGCGGCGCGGACTGGCCTGATACACGCCGCTCAGATCGGGTTTGCCGTCAGCGCTCTTGGGAGTTGGTTGAACGGTGGTGGTTTGTGCGGACGCCAACGAAGCGGCGAGGACGCACGCGACCGTGAAGCAGATTGTGCGTGTCATTTGACTGTCGCCGGTCCTTCGCCGGTGCCCGCAGGAGGCCCGAAGAATAGTTTCTTCCCGTCGGCGAGTGTGGCTTCGCGAAGATGCGCGTACGGCGAACCATCGCGTGCACGCCAGCCGAAGAACGTGATCGAGTCGCCCACCTTGATCGTGACGTCCTTCTTCCACCCGGTCCGCTCGAGCACGTTCGGTGGATAGCCTTCGAGCATCCAGTTCACCACCTGGCCGTTCGCGTCCTTGACGTCCACCCAGACATGCGTGTGTGGGTTGGTCCAGGCGATTTTGGTGATGACACCGGACAACGTCACGGTCTTCGTGGCGTCGAACGCAACGCCGAAGGAGTGATGCGCGGAGAGACCCGCCACACTGAAGAAGGCCGCCAGCAAGGCGACAGCTCCGGCTCGACAAGAGAGGGACATCATGAGTCCCAGATTCTACTCCCGCACGCGTCCGCCGAAGAAAGGCGCGAGCGGCCTCGACTCGCGAATTAAGTCGGAGTTAAGGAATCAAGCAATCGAGACGGTCATCATAATCAGCGGGGACTCGTATGCCAGCTGTCCTTGCGCTTCTTGCTCTCTTGCTCCTGGTGCCATCTGCATCCGCGTCGTCGTCTCACGCGCTGACCGGGGCGTGGCGATCCGCTCCAGAAGAAACGCCACTCAGCTCTGAGTTTGACGAATCGGTGTGGGGAAAGAACGCGAAGTCGGTCCGCACCGTCGATCTGACGGTCAAGCCCACCGGCGATGCGGCCTTGACGGTAACGCGAAAGATTCTCGACGCGCACGGCCGCGAGATCAAATCTGCGACGTCGGTCGAGCACGCGGACCTGACGATAGGCGCCGTCCAGCCGTCGAACGACGTGCGTTCGGATTTGGCAGTCACCGTCACCCACGCGGAGCGGCGCTATCCGGATGATCCGAGCGGCACCTGGCCGCTCGACGGGCTGCGTGTCACGGTGTCGACCTTTGCCGATGATCCCGCGCGCATCGAAGTGCGCGTCGATACGCCGGAAGGCCCTGGCTCATTCTGGGAAACGCTGCACCACGCGAAGCCGAGCCCCGCGCGCGCGTCTACGCCGACAGCTGGACAGCCGGTGAAGTGATCGGTGCTGTCGGTTGATCCGCCGCATGCACTGATGCCGCGTCGGTCAGCAGACCCCGCGCCCACCATCCAACGTCGGATCCGGCAACGGTCTGTCGAAGCATGCGCATCCGGTTCGTCTGCTCAGCCTCTGGCATGGTCATGGCCTGGACGATCGCGTCAGCCGATGATTCGAGCGACCACGGATTGATCAGCAACGCCTCACGCAACTGCAACGCAGCGCCGGTGGCTTGACTCAGGATCAGCACGCCTCGCTCATCGTCGCGGGCGTTGACGAATTCCTTGGCGACCAGATTCATCCCGTCGCGCAAGCTGCCGACGTAACAGAAGTCCGCTGCACGATACAGGCGGTACACGTCCTCCGGCTCGTGATGCGTCTCGCGCAAAACGATCGGCAGGATCCCGTTTCGCCCGAACCGCGCGTTGACTCGCGCCGCAGTGGCGGTCAATTGCTCGCGTGCGTTGCGGTACTCCGGGAGACAGTCGCGACTCGGCTCGGCGACCTGCACAAAGACGAATCGTCCTCTGAGATCTGGGCGCTCCTCAAGCACGCGCTCAATCGCGAGAAACTTTTCGTTGATCCCTTTCGTGTAATCGAGTCGATCGATACCAATGCCCAACGTCACATTGGCCGGAAGGCCGAGCTCGCGAGCGACATGCTCACGGCACACGTGCGCCGGCGGTGTGGCACGCGCGACATCGTTGTTCCACTCGACGCCGACGGGATAGGCGCGAACCCGCGTGTTCCGGCCGCGATGTCTGACCATGCCCGAGTCGCGATCGACCTCGGCGCCAAGGGTCAACTCGACGGCTTTCAGGAAGTTCGCACAGTCCGCAGGCGTCTGGAATCCGGCGATATCACTTCCCAGCAGACCTTCGATCACCTCTCGAGCCCAGGGACACACGCGAAGCACATGGAGCGGTGGCCACGGAATGTGCCAGAACATCACGATCGTGCTGAGCGGAAGTCGATGGCGCAGTTCGCGCGGCGCGAGGGCGAAGTGATAGTCCTGCACGAGGAGCAGTGGCGTCGCGCAGGTAGCCTCGTCTGCAACTGCAGCGGCGAAGCGGATGTTGGCAGACGTGTACGCACGGAAATCGCTCGATCGAAATACCGGCTGAACACGGAGGGCATGACACAGCGGCCACAGCCCTTCATTCGCGAAGCCGTAGTAATACCCGCTATATTCCGACTCAGACAGGCAGACGTGACGGAGCCGATAGCGTGACGTTGCCGAGCGAACGTCGAGGTCGCCGACAGTCGTGTTGGCGATATCGCTCGCCCGCGTGCCGCACGCGACCCACGTTGCCGAGCAGGCGTGCACGAGCGGCTCGAGCGCAGTGACGAGACCACCGGAGGACCGGCGTGATCGGATCGATCCATCCGCTCCGCGTTCCTGACTGATCGGGCCGCGGTTTGATAAGACGATCGCCTGATCCCACGTCGGCCACGGTGTGGGCCCGCTGCGGCTCTCCTCTGGCGACTGCATCTGAAGGGCATAGCCACGCATGTCGTCCTCCGGCGGTCTCTGCTGGGTGTTGAGTAGACCTCGCAACGGGGGGCGATGACCATCGGGTAAGTAGAGGAGACGCTTGAGCTTTCTGTGGGGACCAGTTCATGCAGAGACCGGCCTGCGTCTCCCCCGTTTGCCGGATGCCATGCGGGACCGTTCGGTCGTACGCTCGGACGAAATCGTCAGCCGGAGGCTATATGCGGTTGAAAACCTGGCTCGTCGCTGCGCTTGGGCTTGGCAGTCTTGTCGTGCTCATCGCGGTGTCGATGAGCGTCTCATCCAGAAGAGCGCAAGAGATTTACGCCCAGCTGGATGAGCTCAACGCCCACCATCGCCGGGTGGAAATGAACCTCCGCAGGCTTCGATCCGACGTGAATCTATCGGGGATTTTCGTGCGCGACTACCTGCTCGACATTGCACGGGAGCGCGCCCCCGAATACCGACAGCAATTGGCTGAGTTTCGCCGCACCAACATGGCCACGCTGGCTGAGCTCAGCACGCTGGTGCAGCACGACGACCGCATCGCAAGCCTCCAGACCAAGCTCGAGGATTACTGGCAGACGTTCGATCCCCTCTTCGACTGGACGACGGGCGAGAAGATTCTCCGCAGCGCCGCGTTTCTCCGTCGCGAGGTCGTGCCACGTCGAGAGGCCGCGCTGACCATCGCGCAGGAGATCGAGGAGTTGAACAACGCCAACGTGGCGAGTCAGCGCGAAGCCGTCGCCAAACGCTACGCGGCGTTTCGCGCCGGACTGCAGCGGCTACTCTGGCAGTCACTACTCCTCGGAATCAGCGTCGCGGTCATCGTCGTTGTCCGGCTGAAAGTGCTGGAACGCCGCTCCGAAGACGCCGAGTATCAGATGCGAGAGCTCTCGCAGCAACTGGTCAATGCGCAGGAGGAGGAGCGCAAGAACCTGTCACGCGAGCTGCACGATCATGTCGCGCAGGTACTCACTGGACTGCGCATGGAACTCGGACGCGTGGAACGCCTGAGCCCGGGTGTCGCGCCAGTGGTTGCCGAGTGCCGCACACTTGTGGATGACATGTTCCGGACCGTCCGCAACCTGGCGCTCGGACTGCGTCCCAGCATGCTCGATGACTTTGGCTTGCAGGCGGCGCTCGAATGGCATGCCCGCGACTGTATGAGCCGCTACGCGATCGACATAGACCTCCAGACCGAAGGCGACCTCGATCGATTGCCGGACAAACATCGCACGTGCGTGTACCGCGTCGTCCAGGAGGCGACAACCAACTGCGTCCGGCACGCCAGCGCCAAGAAGATTCAGATACGCGTCACCGCCGACGGCGATCACCTGCGGGTGCGCGTCAGTGACGACGGTCTCGGTCTCGATCCGCACCAACGACATGGTCTTGGCCTGCGCGGGATCGACGAACGTGTCAAGGAACTGTTGGGGACGATGACGATCGCGAGCGGAAAGAAGGGTGGCACGACGGTCCTCGTCGGCTTGCCGCTGCCGGTTCGACGCGCCGTGCCCGAAGTGGACGTGCCACTTGCGCGTGCTGCTGGCTGACGATCACGCCATCGTCCGGCGTGGCTTGCGCGGGCTGCTCGAGGCCTCGGGGTTCACCGTCGTGGCGGAGGCCGCCGATGGTCTCGAGGCGATTCGGCTCTGCGAAGAGCACCGGCCCGACGTGATGATCCTCGACATCGGCATGCCGCGCTTGAACGGCATCGAGGTCGCGGCGCGCGCGACGAAACTCGATCGAGCGCCTGGCGTCATCATTCTCAGCGTGCACGGCGACGAGTCGTACATCATGCGGGCCCTGGCCGCAGGTGCGCGAGCCTACCTGCTCAAGAGTGCGACGGATGAAGACCTGATTCCCGCCGTTCGCGCGGTCGCGGCGGGGAAGCCGTACTTCAGTCCGGCAGTGACCGCGGTGCTGGTCGAGGACTACATGCGCCAGCTGCACCAACGCGGCCTCACCGACTCGTATCACTTGCTCACCGATCGTGAGAAGGAAGTCCTGCAGCTGCTGGCTGAAGGACGCTCGAACAAGGAAGTCGCCACTCTGCTGGATCTTGGTGTCTCCACGGTGGAGACACACCGATCCAACTTGATGCAGAAACTGAATCTGCACAACACTGCCGAAATCGTCCTCTACGCCGTGCGCAAGGGCCTCATCGTGTAGGCTACGTGTGGCGGTGAGCGAGTGACTCAGGACCCACAGTTACGCATGATTTCGTCGATGGCCACGCGGCGGCTGCTCGGCGACTTGATCACGCAGTTCGAGAAGTCGTCGCCGCATCGTGTGGCGCTTGAATCGGTCGGTGGCCTTGATGCGGCCAAGCGCGTTCGCGCCGGCGAGCCTCTCGACATCGTGGTGCTGGCGCGCGAGGTGATCGACGATCTCATTGGTGCGGCGCGAATCGTCGAGGGCAGTCGCGTCGATGTCGCAGCGTCTGCGATCGGCGTGGCGGTCCGAGCAGGGACGCCCCATCCCGACATCAGTTCAGCAGAAGGGATCAAGACAGCCGTGCTCGCTGCGCGCCGCATCGGCTATTCGACAGGCCCGAGCGGTCAGTATCTCGCCAGGCTTTTTGCGAGTTGGGATCCCGATGGGCGTCTCAAGGATCGCATCACCGTTGCGCCCGTGGGTGTCCCTGTTGGGAGCCTCGTGGCCCGCGGCGAGATCGATCTCGGCTTTCAGCAACTGAGCGAACTTGGCGGCGATGGCATCGATGTGGTGGGGCAGTTGCCGCCCGATATTCAGATGGTCACGACGTTTTCCGGCGGTGTCGCACGAACGTCTACACAGCCGGACGCGGCGCGCGCGCTGCTCGCGTTCATGGCGTCGCCGTCGCTCACGTCGATCAAGCGAGCGCACGGGATGGACGCCGCGGGAGCTTAGCGCGATCGTCCGAGCTTGTTGCCTTCGCGCGATAGGTCCGGCTGAAGCCGGACACTACAACATCAGTCCTGCTCGAACATGTGCGCCTGATAGGGGAACCCGTTCATCGCGAGACGACACGAACGCAGCCCTTCCTGTCCGCCGAAGCTGGCGAGGTGCCACGTCTGTCTCGGGACGTACACGACATCGCCTTCTTCCGCCTCGAACTCCTGGAGTCCCTCGATGTTGTAGCGGATCTTGCCGAGCATGATGAGCCAGAACTCGCCGCCTTCTTCGTGGTAGTGGCCCTTATTCCCGGGCTGCGGCTTCTGGTAAGGCCCCATGATGATGTTGGCGAAGCTCCGATCGTCGGTGACGAACGCGCCTGCGCGCTCCTGACCCGCGACCACCTTGTTGAAGTCCACGACCGGCCGGTTCTGTGCATCGAGCGCGCCTCGTCCGCCGGTCACACGCGTCTTCACATATTCGAAGCCGGCCACGGGCACCGGCGCTTCGTCCATCGGATACAGCTTGCGTGCGCGAGTCACGTTTACTTCGAAGCGGAGCGCGGGCTCGGTGCCGACGTTCTCGATCTGATACAGCGTGCGATACGGCACCTGCACCATGACACCTTTCGTGGCGACGACCGGTTCACGGCCATCAACGGTGAACCGCAACGTGCCTGACTGAACGATCCACCACTCGCGCGTGTCGCCGTTCATGCGCCGCGGTGTCTTGTGGCCAGGTCCCATTGAGATCCACTGTGCGAACAGGCTTTCGTCGTCCACGACGGTCTCGGCCCAATCCGCCTGACCATGATGACGCGCCAGCACGTCGCGCAGCTTCGTGTGAGGGCGATGCACGCCCGTCCACCCCGCCGACTTCGCTTTCGGCGACATGACGAGGAGAGGCGCTTCTTGCGCCGGTGGTCTCGCGGCTGCGCCAGTCGGGGACTGGCCCTTTGACGAGGTGCCTGCGGCGACGATCAACAGCGTGAACGCGATCACCCACCCGCTCGCGCGCCACCAGCCATGAACGCGACGTGTCATTAGTGCACCTCCGGACCGAGCGGCGCGCGTTGAACGATCTCGACGCGTGTGCCCCACGGATCTGTGATGTAAGTCACGGTGTTGCCAGCAGACGATTTGCGCGGCGGTTCGTCGAGCGTGATCCCCTCGGCCATCAGCTTCTTCACCGCCGCGGCATGGTCCTTCACATCGAAGCCGATGTGATCGAGGACGCGTCCTCGCGTCGGCGCTTGCTTCGAGTCGGCTCGTGCGAAGCGAATCTGCGCTCCAGGAAGATCCACCACCGGCGCATTGTTTCGAGTCCCGGTCTTCCCGCCGAAGGTTTTCGCATACCAGGCCTGTGCCTTGGGAATCTCTGATTCCGGCAGCGACAAATGCACATGTTCATGCCGGATTGGCACCGTCTGCGTCTTGTCTTCAAGGATCTCGATGCGCACACCGTCCGGTGTCACGACGAACGCCTGATCCAGCCGGTTGTTGAGCCCCGGGAGGACAGGCACGCCCGCCGCCTTCCACTGCGCGACTCGCTGTTGCACGTTGTCCACGATGAACCCGACGTGATTGATCACCGAGCCCTCGGTTCCACCGTCACCTTTCTCGGCGTTGAGAACGAGGTTGATGTAGATACCCGGGAACATGATCAGCGGGTTGCCTCCCGGCATGAACAACTTGCCGCCCATCGCCATGAAGAGTCGTTTGTTGGCCTCCACATCCTTCGAGATGATGTGCCAGTGACCCATGGTCACGCCGATCTCGTTGAAGGGAGCCGGTTGTGCTGCGGCGGTGCCGGCCGTCACGGTCGATGCAAAGAGCAACGCGATAAGGGTGCGTCCTGTTGTGTCCACAATCCCTCCATCGACGCGATCCACGCGCCAGCGATGTAATAACACAGGTTGGTGGTTGGTGGTTGGTTGGTGGTTGTAGTGGGTGGTGTCTGGAGCCTAACCACGAACGACGAACCACGAACCACGAACCACCAACCGGATGGGCACTCGTTCAGATGTGAGAGGCGACGGAGGCGTTCAGCAGGGCCTCGATCACGTCGGCATCGACAGGCTTCGTGATGTGGCGATCGAATCCTGCGTCGAACGCGCGGCGCCGATCGGCCTCTCGTGTCTGTCCCGTCATCGCGACGAGAATGGCACCTTCAGCCCAGGGTTGCGACCGGATCGTACGGGCGGTGTCGTAACCGCTCAGGCCCGGCAAGCTGACGTCCATCAAAACGATCTGCGGTTGGAATTGATCCGCGACCTGGAGCGCCGCATCCCCGCCAAACGCGACTCGGACGTCGTGCCCGAGCGAGCGCACCAGCCTCACCAGCGACTGCACGACGTCGTGGTCGTCGTCCACCAGTAACACACGCAGGCCGCGGCTTGGCTGTTGTAGCAGGCGCTCCCGATCCGCAAGTCCGTCTCGAGCGGGTGAGACAGCTGCGGCGTGCAGCGGCAGCGTAAAGAAGAAGGTGCTGCCGACGCCGAGCTGACTGGTCACGCCGATCTGCCCGCCATGCGCCTCCACGATGCCTTTGGCGAGAGCGAGCCCGAGGCCGGTGCCAGCACGGCGATCGGAACGCCAGAAACGATCGAAGACTCTGGAGACCTCTTCGTCGCTGATCCCATCTCCTGTGTCTTGCACCCAGATACGAATGACCTTGTCTTGCCTCTCAGCACCAACCGTCACCACAACGCCGGACTCTCCGAACTTCAAGGCATTGCCGATCAGATTCAACAGGACCTGGAGTATTCGATGCCGATCGATCGAGATAGTGGGAAGGCCCGGCACCAGCCTGGTTTCGATTCGTGCCCCTCTCGCCTTCACCTGCGGGGACACGATGGTGTGCAGCTCCAATATCAACTGGCGCAGATCGACATCCGTGCGGTGTACGAACATCCGGCCTGCCTCGATGGTCGAGACATCGAGGAGATCCTGGACGAGCCGCTGCATCTCGGTACTCGCGCGGGCGATGCTTTCGATGTTCTCCTCGTTCTCCGCCGTTTGCGGCACGAGTTGAAGGATTGCCGTGGCAGCAGAGATCGACTCGAGAGGATTGCGCAGATCGTGTGAGATGAAGGCCACCATGTCGTCGCGAGAACGAACCGCCGTACGGGCTTCTTCGTACAGCCCTTCGAGTTGGCCGCGAGCCGTTTCGGCCGCGAGGCGAGCCTCTTCGGCCTGGCGATAGAGCTGCGCGTTGTCGATCGCGATGGCGGTCCAACTGGCGATGTCCTCAGCGAATCGCAAGTCCGCTTCATCGTAGGTCCGCTCCGACTGAGTGGAGATCAGCGTCAGGGTCCCCAGGGTTCGACCAGCCGCTTGCAGCGGCACGGAGAGCGCTGACTGGAGATGCATCTCTCGCAATTCATGTCCGAAGCTCGCCTCGACACGGCCCGCGAGCATGTCGTCGGTAATGCGGGGAATCAGGCGAGGCCGACCCGTGGTCGCGACGGCGGCGGCGCTGTTCGGTCGATCCGGGGAGCTGGGCCAGCGACGAAACAGCTCGGACATCAGCGCCGTCTGACGCTTGTCCTGATGCGTGATCTCGACTGGGTGCAGGTGACCTTCCGCATCTGCGACTTGCACGATGCACCAGTCCGCGAGAGAGGGGACAACCAGGCGCGACAGGTTCGAGACGATCGTCTCAGGCGTGAGCGTCGTTGCGAGGACGCGACTGGCGTCGGCGATGAACGCGCGCGCCTCCTCCGCGCGCTTGCGATCGGTCACATCGCGACAGATGCCGACCATGCGAAGCGGCTTGCCGCTGCTGTCGACGATGATTCGTCCGATGGCGGAGAGCCAACGAACCGCGTGGTCAGGGCGTACGATGCGGTACTCGATGTCGTAGCCGAGGTCAGGCGTTTCGAGAGCCCGCGCAATCGCAGTGGCCACTCGATCGCCATCGGCTGGATGGATGTCGCGACGATACGCCTCGAGCGTGCCTTCGAATGTGCCGGACTCGAGCCCGTGAATGTGTTCGAGTTCCGACGACCACGTGACGGTACTGTGTTCGATGTCCCAGTCCCACGCACCCATTCGTCCTGCGGAGAGCGCAAGGCTCAGACGACGCTCGTTCGCTTCGCGTGACGCCGCCTCGCGCTCCGCGTGTTCGCGCAGGTCACGCTCCACGGCCAGACGGGATTCGAGCGCAACGGCCATTCTGTGATGCTCGAGCGCGGATGCCACGTGATCAGCGATCTGCTCAGCGACGGCAATCTCTGCATCCGAGAATGCGTGGGGTTCTCGGGAGTACAGCATGAACTTGCCAAGGAGCCGCTTCCCGAACTGTAAGGGAATGAACGCCAGTGCTCGGATATCTTCGCGTCTGAAGATCGGCAGGTACCGGGTCAGCGACGTGTCCTGGTCTACGTCAGGTACGAGAAGCGATGTTGCGGCCGTCTCATCGACCGACCACGGTGAGTGCCCGTCCACCGCAGTGCGGTATCCGTCGCTCAGCCCTGACCACGCGACGAAACGCATCGTGCCGCTCGCGTCGAACACCAGCAACGACGCGCGCTCGACGTTCAGCGCCTCCTGTACACCACGAAGGGCTGCGTCATAGACAGCTTGCAAGGAACCGGCGCTTGCGGCCTGCGCCATGAGTTGGCGGAGTGCGATTCTCGACAACATGCGATTTGACCCTCGGACGTAAAGCTCACCCGAGACCACAGGTCACCGTGGCCGCCGCGGGACGTGATCTTAGGACAGTCCACTCATTTCGCTGCTCAAAATTTCTGAACTAGCCCGGCCATTTCGGCACACGAATGAGCGACGCATCAATGTTCGTTTCATGACCCGCTCATACTCCGTGACGTCAAAACGTTATGAGTGACGACACGCGAGTCACACGCGATACCTCTCATGAGGTATCGCGAAGGATGTGGCATTAGGGACATGCGCTAGTCGCATTAGGGAGAACGGTCATGTGGTTGGGATCGTTTGGGACGCTCATGTTGCGCGGATTCTTCACGGCGCTTTTCGGAGCGCTGCTCATCGGTTGGCCGGGCACCAGTCTCTCGGTGCTCATCCTCGTCTTCGGCGGGTTCGCGCTCATCGACGGCGCGCTCATGATCATCGCAGGTTGGGAGATGTGGCAGGGCCCGGCGCGCGGCGTCTCGCTCGTGGCCGGAGCGCTGACGATGCTCGCGGGCGTTGCGATGCTCGTTTGGCCGGGCGCAACGCGGATGGTTCTGCTGGCGCTGATCGCGATACGTGCCGCTGTAATTGGCGTAGCGGAGCTCATGATTGCGACGCACATCGATCGACATGCGCCTGGCGCGTGGCTTATGGCGTCGATGGGTGTGTTTTCGATTGTCGTGGCCGCGCTGCTGCTGGCCAATCCAGCCGCCGGCATTCTCGTCATCGTGAGGGTGTTTGGGCTCTACACAGTTGTGGTCGGTCTCCTCATCGTTGCTCGAGCGTGGATCACCGAAGCACGTTACGCCTGAGATGGTCTTCGATGACTCGCCGGCCATCGGGCGCGAACAGGTGAAGACGCTCGCGGGGAAACTGCGGGAACACGCGCCGCTCAATTGGTGCTGCTGGGGCCGAGGCCACAAGCGACGGCGCATTCGGAGCGACAAGACGAAGGTGCAAGAGATAGTCGTGGCCTCGCGGCTCGACCATCTCCACGGCCGCTTCGATTGCGCCGCTCGACTCGAGCAAGACGTCGTGCGGTCGGATCCCCACGATGCTGCCCTCTGGCGCGTTGAGCCCGAGCAGCCGTGCCGGAAGCAGGTTCATCGACGGTGCGCCGATAAATTGCGCGACGAAAGTGTTGACTGGTGTGTTGTAGATCTCGAGCGGTGCCGCGACCTGTTCGATACAGCCCTCGCGCATCACCGCGATTCGACCGCTGAGCGTCATGGCTTCCTCTTGATCGTGGGTGACATGAATCATCGTCGCCCCAAGCCGCTGATGTAGGTGTCGCAGTTCCGCGCGCGCGTGCGCGCGCAATGAGGGATCGAGATTCGAGAGTGGCTCGTCGAAGAGAAATGCTTTCGGCTCGCGCACCATGGCACGGCCGAGTGCGACCCGCTGGCGCTCACCGCCGGAGAGTTGTGCCGGGCGGCGATCGAGCATCATCGTGATCCCGAGTGCGTCGGCAACTCGCGCCACGCGTTCTCTCGTCACGCTGTGGCTGACGCCGCGCACCTTCAAGCCGTAGGCGAGATTGTCGCGCACGGTCATGTGCGGATAGAGCGCGTAGCTCTGAAAGACCATCGCCAGATCGCGTTCTTGCGCGGGCGCTGTCGTGACATCGACTTCCCCAATCGCGATTCGTCCGGACGAAGGTGTCTCGAGCCCGGCAATCAGCCGCAGCAGCGTGCTCTTCCCGCACCCTGACGGTCCGACCAGAACCAGGAACTCTCCCGGAGCTGCCGTGAGATCAATTGGACGAACGGCGACGTGACCGTTTGGGTAGGTTTTTGACACGCCCTCGAGCTGAATGCCGACCGGCTGCATCAGCCCTTGCTTGCGCCGGCGGACAGCCCGGCGACGATCCGGCGTTGACAGGTCAGAACCAGGATGACGACGGGTATCGAGGCGACGACGGTCGCCGCCAGTACCTCGCCCCATGGGATCTGATACCGCGAGCGAAACAGCATGATCGACACCGGCACGGTGTAGCGCTCGGGTCCGAGCGTGAACGACAGGGCGAACAGGAACTCGTTCCAGCAGTACAGGAAGGTCAGGATCGCCGCACTGGCGATTCCCGGGGCCGCCAAGGGCAGCACGACATCCCACGCCGCGCGCAGTCGGGATGCGCCGTCGATCATCGCCGCCTCTTCGAG
Organism: Acidobacteriota bacterium; assembly: GCA_046765795.1. Taxonomy (GTDB): domain Bacteria; phylum Acidobacteriota; class Vicinamibacteria; order Vicinamibacterales; family UBA2999; genus Gp6-AA40. The sequence continues at coordinate 13,656 of JBKPRH010000425.1, forward strand.
ATCGCGTGGCAGCTGACGAAAGAACGCGGTGAGCAGCCACACCGCGAGCGGTGTCGAGAACGTGAGGTACGGAAGGACGAGACCAGGGTAGGTGTTCAGCAGGTGCAGCTCACGCAGGAGCAGATATAGCGGGCCGACGATCGAGATCTGCGGGAACATCGACACGGCCAGGATCATCGACAGAATCA
>JBKPRH010000426.1:0-15796 GCA_046765795.1 Acidobacteriota bacterium
CCGGTGAACTCCGCGGTTAGCGAAAAGTTCTTGTGAGGATATACGCGAGCGAGCCCGCCAATCGTGGGTACCGGTGCCGTCACATTGGTGAGTTCGCTTCCGATACCGACGGCCTCGAGGTCGGCGGTAACTTTATTGACTTTCAACTCAGTGATCAAACCGACGACGGCTCGGTCCATGCTTACGAAATCCCATTCGTATCCAAAGCGCCAGACGTCCCACTTCAAATCCGCTGTTGCCGGAACGCTGAACGGGAATGTCTGTCCGCCGAACACAATCGTTCGTTGAAGCGTCGTCGCCGCGTTGTACTCCGCGGCCACGTGGGTGATGCGAATCTTGTGTTTCTTCGCGGCCTTGAGCACCGCCCGGAAGTCGTTGAACCGCTCGTTCTCGATGGCGAACTCACGGACGAAGTCGACCTGGCCTTCACCCAACGCCGCGAGCGCGCCGGTTTGAATCTGCAGTACCGGCGTCGGTTTCCAGAACATGAGGCCGAGCTCGACATGGAACTGTTCGCCGGGCGCGGGTTTCTCGACGCGAAATTGGGCGTCGGCGCGCGAGGCGAGCACGAGAGAGAGCAGAACGGCAGCGACGAGTCGGATTTGCATGCTTCTTCTATCGGCTTAGCGTCTGGTACGCTTTAGTCGTGTCCTCGTGGGTTCAGGAGCGCCGGCTCCTGCGGTATCTCGCCAAACACCGGCGTTCGTTCCTGCTCGGCTTCGCCTGTGTCGTCGTCACCAACGTGCTCACGCTGGCTGGGCCGTGGGTTCTTAAGTATGCCATCGACGACCTCCAGAGTTCGCTGACGCTCGAGAAGGTCCGTGAGTACGCGGTTGTGCTGCTCGGGTTGGCGCTGGTCGGGGGCTTCTTCCGGTTCCTGATGCGCCGGATCATCATCGGCGCGTCGCGCGACTTCGAGTACGACCTCCGCAACGATTTCTTTGCGTCGCTCCAGCGCATGCACCTGGGCTATTTCCAGCACACGCGCACCGGCGATCTCATGTCGCGCGCGACCAACGACCTCAGCGCGGTGCGCATGATGATCGGGCCGGCGGTGATGTACGCCTCGAGCACGGGTCTGACCTTCATCGTCGCGATCGTCTTGATGGTGTCGATCAATCCGTGGCTGACCGCGGCAGCGCTCGTGCCCTTGCCGTTTGTCTCGATCGTCGTGCGCTACTTCGGCGCGGCGATTCACCATCGCTTCGAGAAGATTCAGGAACAGCTCTCAGACATCAGCGCGGTCACGCAGGAGTCGCTGGCAGGCGTTCGCGTCGTGCGTGCGTACGGACAAGAGGCGTTCGAGATCGAGCGGTTTCGTCGTGCGAACGAGGAATACGTCGTCCGCAACCGCGCGCTGATTCGATTGCAGGGCATGTACTTTCCGAGCATGGGGCTGCTGATGGGCATCGGCGCGCTGCTGGTGCTGTGGATCGGCAGCCGCGAAGTCATTGCTGGGCGCATGACCGTCGGCGAGTTGGTGGCGTTCAACACGTACTTGATGATGCTCGGTTGGCCGATGATCGCGTTTGGCTGGGTCACGAACCTGCTGCAGCGCGGCCTGGCATCTTGGAAACGCATGCTGGAGATCCTGGACGCGAAGCCCGCGATCACAGACGAGCATGTACCTGTCACGCCGATCACGAACATTCAAGGCGCGATCGAGTTTCGTCACCTGACATTCCGCTACGGCGACACGGAGGTGCTGCACAACGTCTCGCTGACAATTCCAGCAGGCACGACGACGGCGATTGTCGGCGCCACGGGATCGGGGAAGTCAACGCTGCTCAGCCTGCTGCCTCGCTTGCACGAGGCGCCACCGGGCACAGTCTTCATCGATGGTGTGGACGTACGACAGATTCCGCTGGCGACGCTACGTGGCGCGATTGGATTCGTCGCGCAGGAACCGTTTCTGTTCAGCGCGTCCGTTGCGGACAACATCGCGTTCGGGTTGAGCGATCGGCCGCACTCGCCGGCCGCCATTGAAGAGGCCGCCGCCACGGCCCGTTTGGACAAGGACATTGAGACGTTCCCGAACGGCTACGACACGCTGGTCGGTGAACGCGGCATCACGCTCTCGGGTGGGCAGAAGCAACGAACGGCGATCGCTCGCGCGCTAGTCATGTCGCCGGCGATTCTCGTGCTCGACGACGCATTGTCGGCCGTGGACACCCACACCGAAGAGGAGATTCTGCAGCGGCTGTCGCGCGTCATGCGCCAGCGCACATCAATCATCGTATCGCACCGTGTGTCCACAGTGCGCGGCGCCGATCAGATCGTCGTACTCGAGCACGGTCGAGTGGCGGAGTCGGGGACGCACGACTCACTCGTGCGGCACGGCGGCTTGTATGCCGAGCTCTATCGGAAGCAGTTGCTGGAAGAGGAGTTGGCTGCGTCGTAATGCACGAAGAAGACGTCCTCGGAAAGGCGTACGACGGCCGGCTGATGGGCCGGCTGCTTGGCTACCTGCGTCCATACCGGCGCCAAGTGGTGATTGCCGTCATGTCCATCATCGGTCACTCCTGTCTCGAGCTGGCTCCGCCCTACCTGACGAAGATCGCGATAGACCGCTACATTCCAACACGCGATCTCTCCGGACTTGGATCGATGGCGGCCGTCTATCTCGTCGTGCTCGTGGCCTCTTTCATCCTCGAGTACATCCAGACATGGACGATGCAGGCGACGGGGCAGCGGATCATGTTCGATATGCGCATGCAGATGATTGAGCATCTGCAGCGGCTCGATCTGCGCTTCTACGATCGCAATCCGGTGGGACGCCTGATGACGCGCGTCACGACTGACGTGGACGTCTTGAATGACCTGTTCACGTCAGGTGTGGTGTCGGTCTTCGGCGATGTGTTCACGCTGGTCGGCATCATGGTGGTACTGGTGTGGATGGATTGGCGCCTGGCTCTTGTGGCGTTCTCCGTCCTGCCGTTGATTGCGGTGATCACACAGTGGTTCCGGATCCACGTGCGCGAGACGTACCGCGACGTTCGCATCTGGATCGCCCGCATCAATGCCTATCTGCAGGAGCGGCTCACCGGCATGGCGACGGTGCAGCTCTATCGTCGTGAGCAACGCGACTTCGACACCTTCGACGAGATTGACCGGCAGCACCGCGATGCCAACGTCCGCTCGATCTTCTATTACGCCGCGTTCTATCCCGGAGTCGAGCTGGTCAGCGCGCTCGCCGCATCGCTGATTCTGTGGGTCGGCGGCGGATGGGTGGTGAATGGCGACGGCCTGACATTGGGAGCCCTGGTTGCATTCCTCCAGTACTCGCAGCGCTTCTTCAGGCCGATCAGCGACCTGTCCGAGAAGTTCAACCTACTGCAGGGCGCGATGGCCTCGTCCGAGCGGATCTTCGCGCTGCTCGATACGCCCGTTGAGATCATGTCGCCGACGACCTCTCGTAGAGGCGCATCTTTAGATGCGCCTACCTCTGCGGGCACGATCCGATTCGAAGATGTCACCTTCTCCTATGTAGAAGGCGAACCGGTGTTGCGGAACGTCTCGTTCGAGGTGCGCCCCGGTCAGCGCGTGGCGATCGTTGGTGCCACGGGCTCCGGCAAGACGACGATCGTCAGCCTGCTGCAGCGGTTCTACGACGTGCAGCAGGGACGCATCACCATCGACGGCGTAGATATACGCGACTGGGATCTCGCTGCGTTGCGTCGGCTGTTCGGCCTCGTGCTGCAGGACGTGTATCTGTTCTCGGGGACCATCGGCGGCAACGTCAGACTCGGCAATGGCGCGATCACGGATGCCGATGTTCGGCGCGCGCTCGAGGCGGTCCACGCCTCGCGCTTCATCGACCGTCTGCCGCACGGTGTCAATACGCCAGTCACTGAACGTGGCGCGACGTTCTCGTCAGGGCAGAAGCAGTTGCTCTCGTTCGCACGCGCGCTGGCGTTCGATCCGAAAGTCCTCATCCTGGACGAGGCCACGTCGAGCGTGGACACTGATACTGAGCTGCTCATCCGTGATGCCTTGAAGGTCGTGATGCGCGGCCGTACCACGATTGCGATCGCCCATCGTCTCTCGACCATTCAGGACATGGACCGGATCCTCGTCCTGCACAAGGGCGAGCTGCGCGAGTCGGGGACACATCAGGAATTGCTGGCCGCGCGCGGGATCTACCATCGCCTCTATCAGTTGCAGTTCGAATCGACCGCCGCTCTGCAGTCGTAGCGCTTCTGTTCGGCGTCTGGGTTCCGACATGCCCGCCCACGACATGTCGCGGCCGGACGCATTCAGCAATATGCTCGTCGCGTTGTTCATCTGACGCTGTTAGAATTCGTGCCCGCTGGAAGACGGGATGAGCGAACGATGCGAGCCCGGTGCGCTTCCGCCCGCGTTTGACGCGTTGCGGGAAACCGAAGTCCGACTTCGATTGGCTATCGATGCATCGGGCATGGGTACCTTCATCTGGCGCGCCGACGACAACTGCATCGAGCCGGACGCCCGAATGCGCGCAATGCTCGGGCTGCCACATGGCTCCGTCTTCCCCCTCAGCGAGATCATCGCCAGATCAGTCCATCCGATCGACCGCGACCGCTGCAGGAATATGTTCGCGCGCGCAATCGAGCAGCCACGAGGGGGGTCACTGCGCGAAGAGATTCGCGTGCTTGGCGCCGGCGGGTCGGTGCGATGGCTCGAGATTAGGGGAGAGACGATCTTCGTAGACGACGCATCGTTCGGGTCGTCTGTTGTGCGTCGCCGCGCGGTGCGAATGTCGGTCGTCGCGAACGACATCACCGATCGTAAGCGGCGCGAAGATAATCTTGCCCTCCTCGATCAGATTGCAAACGGATGTGCCCGCGCGTCTTCGGCCGACGAGATCATGCAGGTTGTCGGGCCGCTGGTCGGCGCGCGTCTGCGTGTATCGTCGGTGTGCCTGTTCGGTGTGGACGAGCCGCACGATCAGATTCGCGTCCTGCATATCTGGAATCGCAAGGGATCGCCGGCCAGGCCGGACGTGGTCCGCATCTCGGACTTCGTGACACCGGAGTATCGGCAGGCCGCCAGGTCCGGCAATCTTCTCGTCGTGCACAACACGACCCTCGATCCGCGCACCTATTCGAACGCCCATGAGACGCTCCAAGTACGATCCTTTTTGACAGCGCCGTTCATCCGCGACGGTGCCTGGAAATTCATCTTCTCAGTGTGCGACGCGCGTCCGCATCGCTGGCGCGACGAGGAAGTGACACTGTTCCGCCAGATCGCAGATCGGCTGTTTGCACGTCTCGAGCAGGCGCTGGCCGAGCAGGCGGTGGCTAGCGATCTCCGTGACACGCAACTGCTGCGCGATCTCAGCGTGCGCCTGGTCGCCGAGTCCGACACCCAGGCCTTCTTCGACGCGATCGTTGCGGCAGCGATGTCGATCACCAACGCCCAGGCGGGGTGCCTGCAGTTACTCGACGCCGGTGCCCGCGAGCTCGTACTGCTCGCCAACCACGGGTTCCAACCGGCGATGGTCCATCGCCTGAGTCGCGTGAACGCCACATCCCCGTTGTCCTGTGGTCAGGCACTCACGACCAACCGTCCGGCAGTCGTCGACTACGACACCCCAGGGCAGACAGATCCGGATCTCCGGCTCTTTGCCGAGGGCGGCATCCGGTCGGCACAGTCCACGCCGCTGATCACGCGCGCTGGGCGAACGGTCGGAATGTTGTGTACCAAGTGGGCTGAGCCTCAACGGCGGCCCTCCGAGCGCGAGACTCGCTTTCTGGACCTGCTCGCCAGACAGGCCGCCGAGTTCATCGAGAGGCGTCTCAACGAGAACGCGTTGCGCGAAGGCGAGCGGCGGTTGAGTGTGGAACTGGCGGACACCAAGCTGCTCCAACATGTGAGCGCTCAGCTCATCGAAGGTCAGGGCACCGAGTCGTTGTATGAAACCGTTGTCGACGCCGCACTTTGGATCATGCGTTCGGACTGCGCGAGCATGCAGGTCTTCCACCCCGAACGTGGACCACGTGGCGAGCTTCGTCTCATTGCCTCACGCGGTTTCGATGACGACGCCAAACGGCGTTGGGCGTGGGTATCCGTCGACGACCACACAACTTGCGCCCATGCGTTGCGAACGGGCGCTCGCGTCATTACTCCGGACGTGGCCCGCTGCGACTTCATGGCCGGCACAGCCGCTCAGTCGGCGTTGCTCGAGGCAGGCATCCGGGCCGCGCAGACGACGCCGCTCGTCTCTCGCGCGGGCAAGACGCTGGGAATGATCACGACCCACTGGCTGGCCCCGCATCATCCGTCGGAACGCGATTTCCGGCTTCTCGACATCCTCGCGCGCCAGGCGGCCGATCTCATCGAGCGCACACAAGGCGAAAAGGCGCTGCGCGAGAGCGAGCAGCAGCTGAAAGAGGCCGATCGGCGGAAGGACGAATTCCTCGCGACGCTCGCTCACGAGCTGCGCAATCCGCTCGCGCCGCTGCGTACGAGCCTCGAGTTGATTCGGATCGCGGGTAATACGCCGGCCGTAGTCGAGGAAGTCCGCGAAGAGATGGAAGAGCAGTTGGCGCTGCTCGTGCGCCTGGTTGACGATCTGCTCGACGTGTCGCGGATCACGTCCGGGAAGATTCGCCTCCAGCGTCAGACAACGGAACTGGCGACTCTTCTGACCAGGGCCGTGCAGGCCAACCGCACGGCGATTGATGAACGGCAGATCGATCTCAGCATCGACATGCCCAATACGCGAGTGCTGATCGAGTCCGATCCAGTACGGTTCGTCCAGGTGATCTCGAACGTCCTGCACAATGCGATCAAGTTCTCCGATCCGGGCGGACGCATCAGCGTCTCCGCCGAACTGTCGTCAGCGGACACCGGAACGCGCCAGGTCACGCTTCGCATCGCGGACTCGGGGATCGGTATCTCCAGTGAGATGTTGCCGCGCGTCTTCGACCTGTTCACGCAGGACGATGCGACATCACAACGATCGCAGACAGGACTTGGCATCGGACTGGCGCTTGCGCGCCGTCTGATCGAAATGCACGGCGGATCGATTGACGCGCACAGCGACGGCCCCGGCCGCGGCAGCACCTTCACGCTACGAATGCCCGTCGCGCATCTTGCCACGCCGATTCAGACGGCCACGCCGCCCGCGGCGACGCCATGCGCCGGCCGCCGTGTGCTTGTCATCGACGACAACGCCGCAGGCGCTCGCGCGATGCAACGACTGGTCAAGGCGCTCGGTGGTGAATGCCACGTCGCGCACAACGGCGAGAGCGGACTCGCCGACTTGCGCGAGTACCAACCCGACATTGTGATTCTCGATATCGGCATGCCCGGACTCGATGGCTACGAAACCTGTCGCCGCATTCGTCAGGAGTTCGGGTCGAGCCTCATGGTCGTGGCGCTGACCGGCTGGGGGCAGGAACGCGATAAAGACAGGGCGATGCAGGCCGGCTTCGACTTGCACCTCACCAAACCTGCAGACCCGACACTGCTGGAAGGATTGCTGGCCACCGCCGGCCGCCAATAACCTCGGACTATTGCGCTGGAGCAGTCGGACCAGGTGCGGACTTCGCGTCGGCCTCCGGCGCAGCAATATCCTCCGGCGCGCTCGAGCCGTCGTCACCGTCACCACCGGAGGGCTGGCCAGCGGGCGGAGGGGGCTCCGCAGATGGAACCTTGCGTGTGGCGCGGCCACGGAAGATGCGATCGATCAGTGTCGGTGCCGTTGCTCGTGGATCCCACCCGAGTCGCAGTACTGTGACCTGCACGTCTTTGCGGCCGAACTTCAGCGCCTCGTGACAGCTCCACATGTAGAGATCGAGCAGGCGGCCCTGTACGCTCGGCCCCGTATCCATCACGGTGTACACACCGTTGTACCGATTGTCGCCGACGGCGATGTTGAGCACGGTGCCCACTGGAAGAATCGATGGATCCGCGGCGGCAATGCCGCTGCGCACGCCCACGCCAGACGCGGTCGTCGTGCCTTTGCAATATGCGGTCGCGCTGAAGGGAAGTCGCGCGCCTGGCAACGGCGATCCATCGGGATTGGTCATCGTCTCCCAGGCAGCGTTGCGCGAATCGCGCATCTGGCTCTCGTACATCAACACGAACCCCACGACGGCTGCGAGGAGCACCGTGACTTTGAGCCAGGTATAGCGCGCGAGGATCAGTCGCATCTATTTCGACGTGAAGTGCTCGTATCCGCCGGGTAGCGGGCGCGTGCCGCTTTCGTCGCGCACCAGCAATTCCCGGCCCTTAGTCACCACTCCAATCCGTGTTATCGGCAGATCGCCGAGCTGCTGACAAACCATCCGCAGGCGTCCCCGATGCGCTGGTCGAACTGTGAAGAACAGCTCGTAATCATCGCCTCCGCTGAGGGCCGGCTCGAGCGGATCCCGTTCACGTCGCGTCTGCGCCTCCCGGACCTCAAGTGAGATGGGAATCGACGCAGCATCGAGGGTGATACCGACGCCAGATGTCTCGGCCACCTGACGCACGCAATCCGCGAGTCCGTCACTGACGTCCATGCAGCTCGAGGCCGCGCGATTGCGACCGAGCAACATGCCGGCTCGGACCCTCGGTTGAGGTCTCAGATACCGTACGACGCACGGATCAAGCCCCCCGCCTTCGCGAAGCTTCGGCGCGGCAAGCTCGGTCCGTAACCTCTGCAAACCAACGGCCGCTTCGCCCAATGATCCCGTGACATACACCGCGTCGCCCGGACGCGCACCGGCGCGGGTCAGCGTTTTACGCGGACGCACTGAGCCAATCGCCGTGATATCGACCGTCAGCGGCCCTGACGTTTGCGTGATGTTTCCACCAATCAGCGTGACGCGATGTGTCGCGGCGACGGCCAGTACGCCGTCAACCAACTGCTCGAAGTCCCCGACATCCAGCGACGGCGGCAGCGCGAGCGACAGCAACGCCGCCCGCGGTGACGCGCCCATTGCGGCCAGATCGCTGAGATTGACGGCCAACGCACGATGGCCGATGGCGTCGGGGGGCACGAACCGGCGATCGAAATGGACCCCTTCGACCTGCGCGTCAGTGGTCAGCACGTCGTAGGTGCCTCGCTCCGGCTGGATCACGGCGGCGTCGTCGCCGGGTCCGATGACTACCCACGACGGCATCGAGACGCGTGCCTTGATGCGGGCGATGAGCGCACGTTCGCCGATGTCAGCGACGGTGAGTGTGGGCACAGGTGATCCGCAGGAGGAGTCGCGGAATGTAGTGTCCGGCTCTAGCCGGACCGGGGCAAAACAAAAAAGCCCCGCTTTGCCGTGTGGGGAGGTCGAATGAACCTGCGAAAGCAGGTGGAGCCGCTGTTATCGGTTGCGCTTCAGGCTTCCTCGAAGCAGAGGCATGCACAACGCGCAACCTCGCGGCTCACTTGGGATTAACGTTGGCTCAGACGAGCCTCCGAAAACCATCACGAGCAAAGCAGGAGCTCAGGGAATCTTATCGTGCGGTCGGGGGTCGGTCAACAGCTCGTGGAACGCTTTTCCGGCCATATTCGGCCGCTCCGTTCGAACCAACTAGACGGCTTTTTTGACTGAGACTTGCGCGAGTGCTTCGTCCACGATGCGCTCGAGACGCGCGGCACGTTCGTGGAGCTCACCTGTAGGCGGTTGGACCTCGCGGTCGCGTTCACGGAAGAACTCATCAGCGATGTTCAGTGCGACGAGCACGGCGAGGCCGAGCATGTCGCTCGCCGGTGCGGCATCTGACGCCGCGCGCATCTTCTGATCCACGTACGCCGCAAGCTCGGTGACATAGCGCTCGTCGAGCGCACTGCGAATCGGATATCGCTGTCCCGCGATTTCGACCGTGATCACGCTACTCATTCCTTGCGACGCGCACGTCAGATCGCCTCGAGCTGCTCGAGCATCTCCGATACGCGGGCGCGGATCAGGTCGCGCTCCTCGCGTAGAACCGTCAATTCATTTCCGGTGACTTCGCTCTCGGCCAGCCGCGCGCGCATGTTATCGAGCTCGTGCATCAGCCGCGAATTGTCGTCGAGGACTTTCGCATGCTCGCGCCGCAGCTGTGCGACGACGCTGACGAGCAGTTTGACTTTCTCCTCGAGCCGATCGATTGAGTCGAGATCAGTGCGCGCCGCTACAGCCTGTTTAGCCATCCGGGTAGGTTCCTTTATACGTGGGGAAGTGGTGAGGAGATGGTGCCACGATGACTGCGAGATCGCAACTCCCAATTCCCAACCACCAGCTGCCAACCACTCCCAACTTCCAACTCCCAACAACCACGAACCACCAACCACGAACCAACTAGCGCTGCACCGCCGCGTGATGTTCTTTCAGCGCGGCGAGTATCGCGTCGACCGCCTTCTGCACTTCGCTGTCGGTGAGTGTGCGATCAGGTGCCCTGAACGTGAGTCTCAGAGAGAGACTGACCTGTCCGTCGGGAACGCCTTTGCCTTGATACCGGTCGAACTCGCTGACGCGAACCAGGGTATCGGGCGCGTTCTGCTGCACCGTTTGCCGCACCGTTCCCGCCGCCAGGGTGTCGGCGACGAGAATCGAGATGTCGCGCGTCATCGAGGGATGTCTCGGCAGCGGCTCGACCTGCATGGCCTCGTCCACGGGCGGGACGGTATCGAGATCGATCTCGGCCACATAGATGGCGTCGCTGGTCGCCAGTTCGTTCTGCTCGACGATCGATGAGGCGAGAAGACCCATCGTGCCGATGCGAACACCATCCGACGCGATCGCCGCACCGCGTCCCGGGACGAGCCACGGTTCTGCGACGCCTTGCATGTGCACGTCGACGCGCAGGGCCTGGCACACTCGCTGGACGACTCCCTGAACGTCGAAGTAGTCAATCGGCCGTGTGCCGCCGCTCCAGTGATCGGCGCCAACGGCGCCGGTCCACGCAAACGCGAGCGATCGCCGCTCGCCGCGCGACCGCGAGAAGCGCGCGCCAATCTCGAACAGCCGCACGTCACGCTGCTCGCGGCGACGATTGTGCGCGACCGCAGCGACCAGCCCAGGCAACACCGACGGCCTGAGCACCGCGAAGCTCTCGGACAGAGGATTGGCGATCGGGACGAGATCGGCTTCCGGCGCGAACGGCACTGCCGCCTGTTCGGAGACGAAGCCGAAAGTCACGGCCTCCGAGAACCCCGCGCCGGTCATGATCGCGCGCAGCGCGCGGGCTTGCGCGATGCGTGGATCCATCGGTGGCGGAGCAGTCGTCAGCGCTGGGAAGGTGACCGGAATCCGGTCGAAGCCGTAGTGACGCGCCACTTCCTCGATGAGATCCACTTCGCGCAAGACGTCCACCCGGCGGGTCGGGACGGTGACGTCCCAGCCGCCCGCCCCGAGCGAAGTCGAGGGGGTATCGGCCTCGCGCAGGGCGAACCCGAGACTCTCGAGGATTCGCTTGATGTCCGTATCGGGCACGGCTGTCCCGAGCAGTCCTGTAATGCGCGCGCGGCGCAGCCGCAGCACCGCCGGTTCGAGCCGCAGGGGATAGCGATCGACGAGCGTCCCGCGGGCGGCTCCGGCGCGAACAAGCTCGAGCAGCGCGCACGCACGCTCCATGGCAGTCACCGGCAGTCGAGGATCAGTCCCGCGTTCGAATCGGGTGCTCGCTTCCGTTTTCAGTCCAAGCGCTTTGCTCGTGCGACGCACTTGCTGCGGGGTGAAGTACGCACTCTCGAAGACGATGGTCTGAGTCTCCTCGCTGACTTCACTGTCAGCCCCGCCCATGACGCCCGCGATCGCGACGGCACGTTCCGCGTCGGCAATCACCAGCATCTCGGGGGTGAGCGTGCGCATCTGACCATCGAGCGTGCGCAGCGTCTCTCCGGGCCGCGCGGTCCTGACGCGAATCGCGCCGCCACCGAGCTTCGTGAGGTCGAACGCGTGCATCGGTTGTCCGAGCTCGAGCAACACGTAGTTGGTGATATCGACGATGTTACTGATCGGCCGGACGCCTGCAGCGCGCAGACGGTTCTGCATCCATTCCGGCGACGGTCCGACCTTCACGTCCGCGACGGCTCCAACGTACCGCGGGCAGAGCTCTTTGCTTTCGATCGCGATATCGATGTCGCCTTGCTCGACGGACTTCAACGACGTTAACGCCAGCGACGATCCGCCGGCCACCGGACGCCGGACCTGCAGACCATAGGCTGTGGCGATCTCGCGAGCCATACCGGCGACCGACAGACAGTCCGGTCGATTGGCGGTGACCTCGAAATCGATGACCGCGTCGGCGCTCGCTGCGGGCGTTCGCGCGACGGTGCCATCGGCAGACACCGCTTCGGTGTACTCGGGCAGCGATTCGATGCCTTCCACCGCAAACCCGCGCACGGACATCGTCGTGGCGATCTGCTCGGCGGTGCCGGGCACATCGACGAACTCACGGAGCCAGGAGAGCAGGACCTTCATGGGACCGGGAACTGCTCGAGGAAGCGGATGTCGTTCTCGTAGAACAGACGGATGTTGTCCACGCCGTACTTCAGCATAGCCACGCGTTCGAGACCCAGGCCGAATGCGAATCCCGTCACCTGCTCCGGGTCATAGCCGACGGCTTCGAAGACGGCAGGATGCACCATCCCGCTGCCGAGGATCTCGAGCCAGCCGGTGTGCTTGCAGACACTGCATCCCGATCCGCCACAGCTCTGACACGAGATGTCCACTTCAGCGCTGGGTTCGGTGTACGGGAAGAAGCTCGGTCGCAGCCGGACCTTCACGCGCCCGAAGAGTGCGGTCAGCATCGCTTCGAACGTGCCCTTCAGATCCGCCATCGACACACCGGGTCCGACGACGAGACCTTCGAATTGCTGGAACATCGGCGTGTGGGTCAGATCGAGGTTGTCGCGACGATAGACCCTGCCTGGAACGATGATGCGCACCGGCGGCGGGAAGGTCTTCATGTAGCGGATCTGCATCGCCGACGTGTGCGTACGAAGCAGCGTCGCCGCGCGGACCTGCGCTTCCGGCACGTGACCCGGCACGGGCGATCGATGCGCGCCCCACGTGCCACCGACAATCGGCTGGGCCAGGTAGAGCGTGTCCTGCATGTCGCGCGCAGGATGCTCGGGCGGCATGTTGAGCGCTTCGAAGTTGTGGAAGTCGTCTTCGACTTCGGGCCCTTCGAGGATCTCGTAGCCCATGCGCGTGAAGATGTCCTCGACCTGCTGCCGGACGCGCATCAACGGATGCACGTGGCCGATGGGTGTTGGACGGCCGGGCAGCGTGATATCAACCGCCCCAGCCGGAGGCCGCGACGATTCGAGCGTCTGCCGCTTCTCCTCGATCGCGTTCTCGATCTCCGTCTTCAGCGTGTTGACGAGACTGCCGAACTCGCGCCGCGCTTCCTGCGGCAACGAGCCGAGCGTCTTCATCAAGCCGGTAATCGTTCCGGATTTGCGGCTGAGAAACTGGTCGTGCAGCGACTTGAGCGCGGCAACAGTCTCGGACGACTCGAGGCGGGCGCGAAAGCGGTCCCGCAGGTCGTCGATGGTTGAACGATCGGGAGGCGTCTGAGACATGATCAATGCGCAATGCAAAATGCCGAATGCTCAATGCCCAAGGTGTGTTTGAGCATTGAGCATTGAGCCTTGAGCATTGTGCATTGATTTATGCGGCGGTACCGGCAGGCAGCGCCGCTTTAGCCTGTGCGGCGACCTTTGCAAACGCGGCCGGCTGCGTGGCAGCGAGGTCGGCGAGCATCTTCCGGTCGATAGTGCTGCCGGCGGCCTTCAGTCCGCGCATCATCTGCGAGTAGGTGAGTCCGTTGTCGCGCGCGGCAGCGTTGATGCGGACGACCCACAGACGACGGTACTCGCGCTTCTTGTTCTTGCGACCGACGTAGGCATACTTCAGCGCCGTATCGACCGACTCTTTCGCGGCACGATACAGCTTGCTCTTCGTCTGATAGAAGCCTTTGGCGCGGTCAAGAAGCTTCTTCCGCTTGGCGCGGCGAACTGTTCCTCTTTTTACTCTCGGCATTGATCTGACTCTCGTAATTCAAAATGCAAAAGTCAAAATGCAAACAATGCAAAACGCCTTTGCATTTTGCATTTTGCATGTTGCATTACACGCATCACTTATACGGAAGCATCCGCTCCAGCTTGGCGGCATCCTGATCGGCGACCTGCTGTGTGCCGCGCTTGTGGCGCTTGGTCTTCGTCGTCTTGCTCGTCAGGATGTGGCGCTTGAAGGCGCTGGCCCGGACAATCTTTCCGGTTCCGGTCTTCTTGAAACGCTTGGCGGCGCCTCGATGTGTTTTCAGTTTCGGCATGTCTCTACTCTTCTGTCGTCTCGGGTCCGGCGGCCGAGTCTGGCTTCGCTTTCGGCGCGCTCTTGCGTCCAGTTCGCTGGGTCAGGATGACGTGCATCTGATTGCCTTCCTGACGTGGCATCGTCTCAGCCAGGGCGATGTCCGACAGCTCGGACATCAATTTCTCGAGAATGCGCCTGCCGATCTCCGGGTGCGCCATCTCACGTCCACGGAAGAAGATCGTTGCCTTGACCTTATCCCCCTCGCTCAGGAACCGCTCGATGTGCTTCTTCTTGAACTCGTAATCGTGCACATCGACCTTCGGCCGGAATTTGATCTCCTTGACCTCGATCACCCGCTGGTGCTTTTTGGCCTCGCGGGCGCGCTTCTGCTCCTGATACTGATACTGGCCGAAGTCCATGATGCGGCACACCGGTGGCATCGCGGTCGGAGAGATCTCGACCAGGTCGAGTCCCTTCTGACGCGCAATGACCAACGCCTGTGGCGGCGGCATGATCCCCAGCTGTTGCCCGGTCTCGTCGATGACCCGGACTTCGCGAACACGGATGCGTTCATTGGTGCGAACGCGATCATCACGTCTGGGCGAGCGATCGAATGCGATAACGTCCTCCTACGCCGGCCTCTGCTCGGCTACGGGCGCCGGTCCCGATTGATCCTTCCGGCGAATCTCCTCGAGCGCGTCCGAGATGAACGCGTCGAGTGCACGGGACCCCATGTCACCGGCCGAACGACTGCGTACCGAAACCGCCCCTTCGGCGGCCTCGCGATCGCCAGTCACCAGCATGTAAGGGATCTTCTGCAGCTGGGCCTCTCGGATCTTATAACCAATCTTCTCCTGCCGGTCGTCCAGTTCGACCCGTAACCCGGCGGCAGCCAGGCGGTCCCGAACCCCGGCCGCGTAGTCGCGATGGCGGTCGGAAATCGGCATGACAAGCGCCTGAACCGGGGCCAACCACAGCGGCCAGGCGCCGGCGAAGTGCTCGATCAGCAGCGCGATGAACCGCTCGAAGCTGCCGAAGATTGCACGATGGATTACGACAGGCCGGTGTTCGGCGTTGTCTGCGCCGATGTATTTGAGGTCGAACCGCTCCGGAATCTGGTAGTCGAGCTGAATCGTGGCGCATTGCCACTTCCGCCCAATCGCGTCCGTGACGTCGAAGTCGATCTTGGGGCCGTAGAACGCGCCGTCGCCCTCATTGATCGTGTACGGCTCTCCGACGGCGTCGAGCGCCTTCTTGAGCTCCGACTCGGCGTGGTTCCACTGCTCGATGGCGCCCAGAAACTCCGCTGGCCGCGTGGACAGTTTCAGTTCCGGCTTCATCCCGAAATCCGCATACACCCGCTGGACCAGCCGCAGCGCGAGCTCCACTTCGCTGCCGATCTGCGACTCCATCACGAAGCAGTGGCCATCGTCCTGGCTGAACTGACGGACGCGCGTCAATCCGGAGAGCACGCCGGAGGCTTCGTTGCGGTGGAGCGGCGTCTGCTCGTGATAGCGGATGGGGAGGTCCTTGTAGCTGCGGACCTCGCTTCCGAAGATCAGCATGTGGCCCGGGCAGTTCATGGC
>JBKPRH010000427.1:0-14655 GCA_046765795.1 Acidobacteriota bacterium
GTACGTACTTCAATCCACGCATGGAGACTGACTCCTTTGCAATTCCCCCGCAGTGTTCACGAACACGGTGAAACACCATTCGACCCTCACGGCCACCTCGGGGCTACCCGTCTACACGAATGTCTTCTGAACGAAACAAAACGGATCGCGCACGCCTTACGAAAGGAATTTGAGAGGGCCCAGGGCTCGGGCCGCGCATGGCGTTCGCATCAACGCCATGTCTCGGGCGGGAATCTACGCTGGTGTTAAGGAGATGTCAAATGATTCCGGCATCCGGAAAATCCTCGGGTGCGCGGTATCCGGGAAAGTCAGTATATGGTGTGCCGGCGCGCCTCCAGCGCCGGCACGAGCCAGCCTTAAAAGTCGTGCTGAACGGTCAGTTTCACAGTACGCGCCGTAATGACACTGGTTGGCCGTAACCACGTGTCGTTGTACGTCTCGCTGTAACCGAGGATGCTGTCGCGGTTGAGCAGGTTGAAGATGTCCACCGACAACGTCGATCGCTGACGGCCCCAGCGAAGTGTCTTGCCCACGCGGAGATCGATCTGATTGATGCGTTCGCCGCGGAGCTCATTCGGTCCGAGCAGGTTCACAGAAATTGACGTGGCGTTATTCGACAGCGGCCGGCCCAACGCGGCAGCGGCCAGGGCTTAGAGGGTGTCAAATTGAAGATGACGTCGCGTCAGCCTTCGTCAACGTACGTGACACCAAGTTCCGTGAGCTTGGCACGCAAGCCGTAGAAATCAAGACCGAGTTCGCCGCTCTTTAAACGGGCGCGGGACTTTTCTTCCTTGGCGAGGCGATCCGCACCGGCCTTCGCCACGTCGCCCGCCTTCGCCTTCGGCACGACCACGACACCGTCAACGTCGCCGATGACGACGTCGCCAGGGGCGATCGCCGCACCAGCACAGACCACCGGAACATTCACCGAGCCCGCGGTCGCTTTCACGGTCCCCTGCGCATGGATCGCCTTCGCCCATACCGGGAACTCCATCGACGTGAGATCGGCGACGTCGCGAACACCGGCGTCGATCAGCAGGCCGACGACGCCATGGGCGCGACAAGAGACGGCGAGCAGCTCGCCGAACATGCCGTCGGTGGACTCTGACGTCGTCGTCACCACGAGCACGTCGCCGGGACGGCAGACTTCGATCGCGGCGTGAATCATCAGGTTGTCGCCGGCCTGACAGGAGATGGTGATCGCGCTGCCCGCCATGCGCGCCGCTTGATAGATGGGGCGCATGTATGGATGCAGTAGTCCAGATCGGCCTTGCGCTTCGTGAACCGTGGCGACGCCAAGCGCGCCAAGCTTTTCGATCACGCCGGCATCGGCGCGTGAAATGTTTCGAACGATGGTGGGTTTCATCGCAATCCTAAGAGCGGACCAAGGACCATGGACCAAGTACGGACCAGGGAGTAAGGACACAGGACCAGGGACTACAGAGCACTGTTACACCACGGGCTCGACCGTCTCCGGGAGCCGCCGGTTGATTCTCGGATACACCCAACGCGCGTTGCCTTCGAAGATCTTCTGGCGATCGCGGTCGGAAATTGCCGCAGCGTCGACGTAGCGTTTGGTGTCGTCGTAGTAGTGACCCGACTCCGGATCGATGCCGCGCACCGCGCCGACCATCTCCGAGCCGAACAGGATGTTGTCGGCCGGAATGATCTTCAGCAGCAGGTCGATGCCCGCCTGGTGGTAGACGCAGGTGTCGAAGAACACGTTGTGGCGAATCAGGTCGGCGAGCAGCGGCCGCTTCATGTCCTGCGCGAGACCGCGGTAGCGGCCCCAGTGATAGGGCACGGCTCCCCCACCGTGCGGGATGATCATCCGCAGCGTCGGGAAGTCCTTGAACAGATCAGCGGTCAGGAACTGCATGAACGCCGTCGTGTCGGCGTTGATGTAGTGCGCGCCCGTTGCGTGGAAATTCGGGTTGCATGATGCGCTGACGTGCACCATCGCCGGTACGTCCAGCTCCACGAGCTTCTCGTAGAACGGATACCAGTACCGATCGATGAGAGGGGGCGCGGTCCACTTTCCACCCGACGGATCGGGGTTCAGATTGCAGCCGATGAAGCCGAAGTCGTTGACGCAGCGTTCGAGCTCGGCGATGCAGTTGGCCAGCGGATCGCTCGGCGTCTGTGGCAGCTGGCACACGCCGACGAAGTTCTGCGGGAACAGCTCGCAGACACGATGAATCAGATCGTTGCATTGCCGCGACCAATCCAGGCTGGTGCGGGCGTCGCCGATGTGATGGGCCATCGCGGACGCGCGCGGCGAAAAGATCGTGACGTCGGTGCCCCGATCATTCTGAAACTTCAACTGCGGCTGGACGCTCTCACGCAGTTGGTCGTCGGTCACCTTGACCGGACCGGGCGCCGGTGTCGACGAATCCTTCAATCCGGCGATCTGCGCGTCGCGGAAAACCTGAAGCTCCTTCGGAGCCGTGGTGTAGTGCCCGTGGCAATCGATAACCATGAACTCTTGATTTTATGCCAAACAAAAAAGGCCGGTCCAAAAGGACCGGCCCTACGTGCAACTTGTAGGGCACGTCCTTTCGGACGTGCCCACCTTCTTCTAGAAATCGATCTGCGCACTGAACTTCACGAAGCGCGGCTGCAGCGTCGACTGTGGTGCCAGCCAGTTCGCCGACGGATTCACGGTGTTGATCGTCGGGTTGAACGCCTGGTTGTACGTGAGGATCGGGTTCGAGTTCAGGATGTTGTAGATATCGAATCCGACGTTGGTGCGCGTCCGGCCGAAGCGCAGGATCTTCGCAAACCGCATGTCGACTTCGTTCACGCGGTCACCATACAGCGTGCCGGGCTCGACCAGATTCACGGTCACGTTCGGCGCGGCGTTGGCGAACGTGCGGCCGAGCGTCGTCTGACCGCTCGTGAACACCATGTTCGCGGCGAGCGGTGAGCCCTTGTCGCTGCGGAAGGTGCCCGAGACGAGCACGTCGATCTTCGGCACGGTGTACGAGCCGAGACCGGTGTAGCGCGTGACCCAGCCCGTGGACGTGTCGCACCACGGATTGGTCGGATTCTGTGCACCGAGCACGGTGTATTCGGGTGCAGCCGCTCGCACGCCGCAGTAGTCGGTCGTCGTCGTTCCAGTGTTGAAGCCACCTTGGAACGTCAGGCCGCTGCGCAAGCGCGCGCTCACGTTGAGCAGGATGCCGTTGTACACCTGCGTGTAGTCGCCGCCGGCATCGCTGGCCAGCTTAGTGATGTTGTTGACCTGCGAGGCGACGCTCTGCTGGACGTTGTAGAGACCACCGATCGTCCGGCCGCGCGCCTCGTCAGGCAGACGCGTGTCGTTCGGGGCGGTGATGCTGAAGGAGTCGAACTGATTCGTCGCCTGCAGCACGTTGTCATCCCACTGGAAGTTGGTCAGCCAGCGGCGGGTGTAGCCGATTTCCGCCGACACGCGTGGCAGCAGCTGCTGTTGAATCGACGCACCGATCTGCCAGTCGCCGGGACGTACGCCCCAGCCGCTGATCAGTTTGTCGTCCAAGCCACTGGTGATGCGCGTTGTACCGAACCCCAAGTCGCTGATCTGCGCGCATGCGTCGCCGCCGTTGTTGGCCAGCGGATTCTGCAGGTCGCAGTCGGGGAAGAAATCCCCGTCGGTGTCGGTCCACGCGCGCGTCACGGTCGTCGTCAAGCGTCCGCTCGGCCGCAGCGCCGCGTACGACAGCCCGTTCTGCGCCGCCTGCAGATACTTGCCGAAGTTCAGCTTCACCGACGTCTTGCCCGTGCCGAACAGATCCCACGCCAGACCGCCACGCGGCGTGATGTCGTTGTAGCCGGTCACACCAGGCGTCTCGTCGAAGTGAATCGCCGTCGGCAGGAAGCGGACCGGACCGATGGTCACTTCTGGGAAATAGCTCCAGGCACGGTCATAGCGAATCGCGCCCTGGAACGTCATCCGGCCCATCGTGTACGACTCTTGCGCGTAGAACGCGGCGTAACGGACACGCTGCTTCAACGGCGTCTGGTTGATGTTCTCCGTAATCTGGTTGGGAACGAGATTGTTGACGCGGAAGGTCAAGAACTGATCGTTGGTGTAGACGAACTGATTGTCGATCAGGTGACCGCCCTGGTACCCGAACTTCAGGCTGTGCGCGCCCGTGACATACGACGCCGATCCGCGCCAGCCGATCGTGCCCTGGAAGTTCTGGCGATACGTCCCCGAACGATAGTTCAAGTTCGCGATGCTGCCATTGGTTGGGCAGCCCGCCGAGCACTGCTCCACCATACCGACCAGCTGCGTGAAGTTGCTGCCCGGATGCGGCGTGCCGCCCCACTGGCTCCAGTAGGTGCCGAAGCCCGCCTCGAGGAGGAGCTTGTTCGTCATCGGCGACGTCCACGTCGCCTGCTGCACGCGTTGGCCGAAACCGCTCAGATACGTGCCATTCTCAGGTGCCGCCGTCGCACTGCACGGCGGATTCGACGCGCCCGCCGCACCGCAAATGATCTCGTTGTCACCCGACTGGCGGCAGCCTTCGTCCGAGCCAAGAACTCCCGCGCCCTGACACGGCACCTGCTGATCCCAGAACACGTTGAACTTGTTCTTGGGGGTCGGCTGCGCGGTCAGACGGATCGCCGCATTGCGCCAGCTGCCCGCCGCCACCGCCGGCCGTGTCGTGTCAGCTTCGTAGTTCCACTTCGTCGGATCGCCCATGTTCTTGTTGGCGAACATGCCGGGAACCGTTCGATGGCTGCCCTGATTGCGGAACTGGAAGAAGAACCACACACGATCCTTCGCAATCGGTCCGCCGATGCCAAGGTTCGAATCCCACAGCTTGAACAGCTTGCCGGGCGTCGCGAGCCCCGCGCTCCGCAGTTCGTCCGTGTAGTTGTCACCGACCATACCCTTGGTGACGTTCGACTGATAGAAGCTGCCCTGGATCTTGTTGCCGCCGGTCTTCGGCACGATGCTGAAGGATGGGCCGCCCACTTCCGCTTCACCAAGACCGCCCGAGGTCGTTGTCGCGATTTCCTGCGCGTTGCTGATGTCGACCATGTAGCTCGACACGCCCGCGCCATTGAATGCTGCGCCGGTGTTCAAGCCGTCCACCTGAATGCGCGCTTCGTTGTTGCGTCCACCCGCGCCGCCGAACACCAGCATGCCGGGGGTGACCTGAATATCGAGGTTCGCGCCGGCCTGCGTGATCGTCGAGGGAATGAGCATCATCACGCCCGCATACGAACGCGCGGCCGGGAGATCCTTCATCACGTCGCCGCTGATGACGGTCTGTCTGCGCACGCTCTGCACGTCGATGATCGGGCTCTCGCCAGTTACCGTGACGGTTTCCTCGAGCGCACCGACCTTCATGTCGGCGTTGATCGTGGCCGTTAACGCGCCTGTCAACTCAACGCCATCGCGCTTGAAGGTGTTAAAGCCGGGCAACGTGAACGTCACGGAGTACGTCCCGGGCCGAAGGTCAACGATCCGGTACTGTCCGCTGCCGTCAGAGATGACGGTGCGAACTTTTTCAATGAGTACGGGGCTGCTCGCTTCGACGGTGACGCCAGGCAGTACCGCTCCCGACGTGTCTTTCACCGTCCCCGTGATCGTGGCCTGCGCGAACGCGATGGTCGGCATCAGTACCGCCAGCGCGACGACATGCACGACCCGAACAAATGCACGCATTACCTGACCTCCTAAGTGAAACGCTCTACTTCGCCCCCCGCCCTCACCGTTGCCTCCGGTGAAACGGCCGCCGCTAACAGCCGTGCCCGCAACTCGTGACCAGTCTGTCAGTTCAGACAGATGAGGTCGCGAAAAGGGGCCTTGATATTCAATCGGTGTAACAGATCCAAGTCAAGGCGAATTGCTGTGCCGGATCGGCCGGAAAACCGGCGATCTTTGAGCAATTTAGATTAATTTTGCGAAGTACCCCGGGGCTGTGTGGTGTCGGACGACCGCACGGGGGTACCACTCCCCTCCGCGAGGGTCGAATACCGATTCACCAGGACGGTCGCGAACTCCTCGACACGCCCACCAGGCCAGGCGACGTGGACCTTCAGTGATGGCGGCGGGTTCGATCCGAGACCGACGAGCACGCGCGGATCGTTCGCGGACGCGTAGCTCCCGTCAGCACGCGCGCGTCTCGCCAGCATCGAGCCTCCGTCGCGGACGATCACGACACGCGCACCGAGCGCATCTCGTCCTTCCGCCTTCGCCTCCGGCTTCGGCGAGACTCGCCGGAGCTCGCTCGGCGAGCGGAGGCGGTCTCCACCGGCCACACTCGTGACCAATCGCAATCCGATCCAACCCGCGCGCGAGCCGACGTTGTTCACGAGCACACGCACCGGGCCGTTGTCGTTGGCCACGACGATATCGGTGTCGCCGTCGTTGTCGAGATCACCGAATGCCGCACCGCGGCCGACATCCTCGCTGGAGAACGCGCGACCGGCGCGATCGGTCACCTCTTCGAATCGGCCCTTCCCGATGTTGCGAAACAACTGTCGGCGCTGTTGCAGCTTGAATCGTTCGTTCGCGGCCAACGCTTCGGCCGTGTGCGTCACCGCACCATTCGCAAGAGCCAGGTCCAATCGTCCATCGTTGTCGACGTCGAGCCATGCCGCGCCGAACGTGGTGTACGGCAACGTGCGCAGGCGAATGCCAGCCTGCGCACTGCCTTCGACAAACACGCCAGTCCCATCATTCACATACAGGTCGGCACCCTGGCCCGTGAGCTCGCCGACGAACACGTCATCATCGCCGTCTTCGTCGAAGTCGCCGGCGTCGACGCCCATGCTGGCCTTGAGCCGACCTTCCGCGCTGACGGCGGCACCAGCGAGGAGCGCCGTGTTCTTGAATGTCCCGTTGCGCTGATTGATCCACAGCTGATTTGGCGCGCCGTCGTTGGCGACATAGAGATCGATCCAGCCGTCGCCATTGAAGTCTGATGTGGAGATGCCGAGCGCGGGACCGAACTCGGTGGCCATGCCGGCCGCAGCGGTGATATCGGTGAAGGTGCCGTCGCGATTATTGCGGAAGAGATGACTGGGCCGCGCACGATATGCGCTCGGCGGACAGTAGTCGCGCTGACCCGAGACGCTGTAGCACACCACGTTCGCCGCGATCGAGTAATTGACGTACTGCCCAACGAAGAGATCGAGCCAGCCGTCGCGATCGATGTCCACGAACGCGGCAGACACGCTCCATCCAGGATCCGCGGTGCGGCTCACAGCCGTCGCATCGCTGAACGTACCGTCGCAGTTGTTGCGCAACAACTGATTCGATCCGAGCTTCGTGACGTACAGATCGACGCAGCCGTCGTTGTTGTAGTCGCCCGTAGCGGCGCCCACGCCGTAGCCGCGCACATCAATGCGCGCGTGTTCGGTAACGTCGGTG
Organism: Acidobacteriota bacterium; assembly: GCA_046765795.1. Lineage (GTDB taxonomy): Bacteria > Acidobacteriota > Vicinamibacteria > Vicinamibacterales > UBA2999 > Gp6-AA40. The sequence goes on from JBKPRH010000427.1 coordinate 7,373, forward strand.
AAATGTAGGGCCGGTCCTGTTGGACCGGCCATGTCGTTACGAAACAGCCGCGAGCTCAAAGGACTCTTCGGCGGAGACAACGCCGAGTCGATCAACTTGCCGCTGAACATGTCGCCCTGAATGACGAAGACATCGAGGTCGCCGTCGTTGTCGTAGTCGAACAGTGCGACACCGGGAGGCATGACTTCGGGGTAGTAGAAGTCGCCGGTCATGCCGTTGAAGTGCGTGAAGGTGAGGCCGGTCTCGTCGGTGCGATCGACGAACCACTCGGCGGGTTGATCGACATTCGCCCGCTTCTCGGGCTGCCTGCATCCGACGATGCACGCGAGGACGCTGTACAAAACAAAGGGCCGCGTATTCACGCGGCCCTCATGCTATCCGAGTAGTGTCCGGCGTTCGCCGGACGCCATGTAGTGTCGGGCTTTAGCCGGACGTCAATTACGCGTGACGGTGAAGTCGCCCTTCTTGCCGCCCTGCGTCCACGTGCCGTGAAACAGCTTGGTGTAGGCGCCGAGGTTTTCGAGCTTGCCATCCACGCTGATCGCGACCGGCTTGCCGGACGCATCCTTCCCCTCGGCCGTCATCTTGACGACCCAGGCGGTCGGATCGGTGTAGTCAAACGTCACGCTTTTTACCGTTGCCGCTTCGGGCCCCGGATTGATCGTGCCGGTGATGTCCTTGCCGTCCCAATGCAAATCGAGCAGGAGACGATTCGGACTATTGGCCGGACCCCATTGCCCGCTCCACTGCCCCTTCAATGGGTGGCCGAACTGCGCGCCCGCCACTGCAGGGAGTGCGAGAACGATTGCGACGACCGCCGCCCGGAGAAATGCTGCACGCTTCATCATGTTCCTAGCGGGTTCCGTTCGCCTTCTTTTGACCGGGCTGCGGACGAGGACCAAAGATCGGCTGACCGAGATCGTCTTCGAGACGATTCAGGTAGCGGTTGTTCTCCTGGCAGATGTACTCCGGCAACTCGCCACCGTCACGCCATGGGATGTCCCAGGCCATCGTGAACGGCCGTGAGTACGCACCAGGATCGTTGACCGTCGCCTCGTAGTGCAGCGTCTGCTTGTTCGGACGCGTCCACCGCTCGACGACGTCCATCTTGTCCGTGTGCGGGTGCCCGAAGTAATCGAGCCAGCTGTTCTCGTTGAACCCCTTGTTCTCGACCACGAGCGTGTCGGGGTTTTCGTAACGACCGACCGAGTAGCCGAGATACGTGGGATTCAGCTCGTCGCCCTCGGGGAACTTGCGGCCATCCATGTAGATCTCACGCCAGATGTGCGTCGCGCCTTCGAAGATCATGATGATGCGCTTGTGCTCTGGCTGCTGGATGATCTCCATCTGGTACGGCGTGGCCATCATCCTCGGGCCGCCGGGCGGCAGGCAGTAGCCTTCCGGGTCGTACTTCGATTCGTTTTTCGAGTTGTAGTCGTAGACCGCCGCTGACCACGGCATCCATGGCATCCACGGTTCGGACTTGGATCCGCCGCGGCCGCCTCCGCCGCCACCACCGCGTGCGCCGCCGCCGCCGGCACGGGCCGCTGCCTGTGCCTGCTGAATCTCGGGAAGCACCTGGCCGTCTTTGCCAACGACACGCATCGCCATGTTGGTGATGTAGGGCACTGCCCATACGCCCTTCTCACCAGGGACGCGGCCGAAGTTCACAGTGCCGTCAGGAAGACGGGGTGTCGGAGTGACGGGACCGGCTTGGCGGCCGCGCCCGCGGCCGCCTCCCTGTCCTTGTGCAGGAGCGCCGCCTTCGGCACCGCCCTGCTGCGCGCCCAGGACCCAGGCGCTCGATGAGAACACGGCGACTGCCACCGCGCCGAGAAGCGCGGAACGAAGACTCTTCGTCAAGGCGACTCCCTTGTTGTTACTGAGTGTTGCCCTGGCTCGACGCCGCGAACAGGCGCTTCCCGTTCAACATCACCGAGCGCGCGTTGCCCGTCGGGCTGCCGTCCTTGGCCAAGCTGCCTTCAACCTCGACCGTGTCGCCGGCCTTCATCGAGTTGCGGGTCCAGCCGGCGCGCATCAGTCCGTTCGGGCTGCCCATCTCCATCGCCCAGTTCGTGACCTTGCCGGTCTTCTCGTCCTTCACGTCGATATAGAAGAACGTGTGGGGGTTCATCCATTCGACCTTGGTCACCGTGCCGGTCATCTTGAACGGCTTATTGGCATCGAACTCGGCCGAGAACGAGTGGTGGGCCACGATCGTCCGTGCGCTCGTGAGCAGCACGAGTCCGGCAATCACGACAGCAAACTTGGTTCGCATCGAACAGACTCCTCGGAAGCTAATACTGCGGGGGTAGCCCTGTCGTTACAGGGTCCGTATCCGCGGTTGCAGGGCCCCGGCACACCCGCCTTCCCAAGGCACAGGCATTACCGGTGGCCGATTATTGTCGCTGGTGCTCGCGCTCGGTGTCTATTACGCGAATGCGAGTCGAGGCGGGAATTTTTTCGCTCGAAAATTAATGTAGCTGGGGCATGTCGAACGGTCCCTGACGAAGCCGTTTATCGCTGCGATGGAACGTCCGACCAGTGGCCTTGCGCAGCTTGAAGTACGGCTGCAACACTTCCATCGAGCGCTCGACAGCCACTGCCAGATGACGTCGCACTTCCTCGGCCGCGCGATTCGGGTCGCCGCTGCAGACCGCCTCGGCAAGTTCCTGGTGGCGGGTCGGCGAATCGTCCGGCTTCGGCGTTCGCATCACACAGTACCAAATCGACGCGAGCGCATGCGTCTTTTCAATCGCATCGAGCAGCGCGGGACAACGGGCGCACTGCGCAATCCGCGCATGAAGCTTCTGATGCACCGTCTGATAGAGCGGACGGTCCATCTGCTGCGACAACTGATCGACTCGCGCGGCAAGCTTCTTCAACTCGCTGCGCTCGCCCGGCGTCGCGACTTGCGTGAAACGCATGGCCGCCTGGACCTCGAGCGCTTCGCGCACGACGTAGTGTCCCTGCACGTCCTCGGGTGACGGAATGCGCACTCGTGTGCCGGCGCGCGGACGGCTCTCGAGCAGCCCTTCGATCTCGAGACGCAGCAGCGCTTCGGACACCGGCAAGAAACTCATACTGAGTTCGGCCGCGAGCTTTCGCCGGGAAATGACCTGTCCAAGCGCGATATCGCCACGCAGGATGCGCTGTCGGACAACGCTATAGGCTTCCGACGCTAGACTGGATTGTTCCGCAGACTCTTTCATGGCTTGCCCCGCCTTCTCTTCCACCTAACGAATCACCGCGTATCGTGGAACACCCAGACCGGCTGCCGCCTTCGCATTTGCTACGGCGCCCAAGCCGGACAGTAAATCGGGGATAGTGAATCTTACGAAAGAAACCGGATCGTGGAGCGTATAGATTCGACGAAAGAACGCGATAAGTGGTTTGAAGGCCGAAGATTAACGACCCGAATGCTATCATCCCCGCACTTGAACACACCCCGGCGCCCCGTTGCGCGCCTTTGCCGTCTTTTTGCTGGCCCCCTGCTCGTTCTGACGCTCGGGGCCGCGGCGGCCTGCGGGGGTGGTTCCGGCACCAATGCTCTCGACCGTCTCCATCCCTGCTCGAGCGCTGATGGTCCCACGGACGCGTACTGCGGAACGCTGACCGTCTTTGAGGACCGGGCCGCGAAGAGTGGCCGCCAGATCAGCTTGTGGATCGTCGTCTTGCCCGCGGTTCGTCCGGTTGCGCACGACCCGCTCGTCTTTCTCGCCGGCGGGCCCGGCCAAGGCGCCGCACAACTCGCCCGTCAGATCCGCGCGGCTTTCCGCACGGTCCAGCGCACACGCGACATCGTCCTCGTCGATCAGCGCGGCACCGGCAAGTCGAATCCGCTGAACTGTAGATCCGATGCGAACTCGTTGCGCGAGATGACCGAGCCCACCGAGTCGGGTCTCGATCGTTTGAAACGATGCCTGGCCGGCTACAACGCCGACGTGCGTCAGTACACGACCAACATCGCCATGGACGATCTGGACGATGTGCGCGAGTACCTCGGCTACGACCGCATCAATTTGTACGGCGGGTCGTACGGCACCCGCGCGGCCCTCGTCTACCTCCGTCGGCACGGCGAGCATGTCCGCACGATGATCCTCGACGGCGTCGCACCGATGGACATGCGGTTGCCGATGTTCACTGCGCGTGACGCGCAGCGGGCACTCGATAAGCTCCTCACCGATTGCGACACCGACTCGGCGTGCAAACAGGCATTCCCCGATCTGTCAACGCGCATTCGCCATCTGCTGCAGCGTCTCGAGCAGTCGCCCCCGACGGTTCGCATCGTCCATCCGCGAACCGGTGTCGCTGAGGACGTGCGCGTCGAAGCGCGCGTCGTCGCGAGCATTTTGTTCAGCGCGTTGTATTCGTCACTCACCGGCTCAATCGTGCCGGCACTGATCGAACATGCCGAGCACAACGAATTCCAAAGCTTCTTCGCGCTTGGCCTTGCCGGCGAGGGTGGCGACGCAAGCATCAGCGTCGGCATGCAGCTCTCTGTTCTGTGCAGCGAAGACGCGCCGCGCGTGACGGCGTCCGATGTGCAACTGGCGGCGGCCGGGACGCTGTTCGGCACACATCTCCTCAGCAATCAGCTGGACGCATGTGCGATGTGGCCGCGCGGCAGCGTGGATACGGCGTATTACGAACCCGTTGTCTCAGACGTCCCAGCGCTCGTCCTCTCTGGCGACATCGATCCGGTGACACCGCCATCGTGGGGTGAGTCGGTCGTCAAGACGCTCAAGAACGGGCGTCACATCACGGCGCCCGGGACCGGTCATGGCGTGATCGGGACGACGTGTGGTCAGAAGCTCGTGCAGGATTTTCTCGACAGCGCATCGTCCGAGTCGCTCGACGTCTCGTGTGTGCAAACGATCAAGCGGCCGCCGTTTTTTGTGACGCCGGCCGGCCCCGACCCCGTGCACGCGACGTCGCAGGCGCCCATGACGGGACAGGTTCCATGATCCGAGTCGAACAACTGCGAAAACAGTTCGGCTCGGTGACCGCGGTCAAGGACGTGACATTCACCGCCCAGAACGGCGCGATCACGGGCCTGCTCGGGCCGAATGGCGCGGGCAAGACGACGACGCTGCGGATGCTCTATGCGGTGATGAGACCGGACAGCGGCAGCATCAAAGTCGATGACATCGATGCGATCGCCGAGCCGCACGACGCGCAGGGACGGCTCGGCGTGTTGCCCGATGGCTTTGGCCTGTATCCGCGACTCACCGCGCGCGAACATCTCGAATACTTCGGTGAACTGCACGGCATCAGCGGCGCCGCGCTCAGGCAACGCACCCAAGAACTCCTCGATCTGCTCGACATGAACGCGATCGCGGATCGGCGGACCGCCGGCTTCTCCCGCGGCGAGCGCACCAAAGTTGGACTCGCTCGTGCCCTCGTGCACAGCCCGCAGAACGTGCTCCTCGACGAGCCGACGAACGGCCTCGACGTGATGAGCACTCGCGCGGTGCGCACCATCGTCCGTCGTCTGAAGGAGGAGGGCCGGTGTGTGTTGTTCTCGAGTCACGTGATGCAGGAAGTGTCTGCGCTGTGTGACTCGATCGTGGTGATCGCGCATGGCCAGGTCGTCGGCCGCGGCACACCGGACGATCTGCGTCGGAACACCGGTCACGACAATCTCGAGGACGCGTTCGTGGCCCTGGCCAGCGCTGACCGGAAAGGACGCGAGTGAGCGTCGGAAGAAACCTCCGGCAGATCGCGATTGTCGTCCGCAAGGAGCTCAAGGACTCATTGCGCGATCGACGCGCCTTGATGTCCATCGTCTTCAGCGTCTCGATCGGCCCGGTGATTATCGGCTTCATGATGAACCGCGTTGCCGATCGGCAGCGCGAGTCCGAGCAGGTGCGCGTGCCCGTCGTCGGCATGCAGTACGCGCCCGCCCTCGTCGATTGGCTGAAGCAGCAGTCGGGGGTGCAGATCGTCGAGGGCCCGAAGAATCCCGAACAGGCGGTGCGCGATCAGGAAGAAGAGCTGACGCTCATCATCCCGAAAGATTTCGCCCAGACCTTCACACAGTCCAAGCCGGCGGTGCTGCAGATTGTCGCGGACAGCTCGCGTAACGACGCTCGGCCCACCGTGGAACGTGTACGTCGTTTACTGCAACAGTACGGCGCAGAGATTGGCAGCTTGCGGCTGATCGCACGCGGTGTCAGTCCAGCCGCGTCGCAGCCGATCATGCTCGAGGACATCGAGGTCTCGACGGCGCAGCAACGCGCCGCTCAGATCCTGACGTTCATTCCGATGTTCATCATCATGGCCGGCTTCGTCGGCGGCATGCAGATCGCCACCGATTCGACGGCGGGCGAACGCGAGCGCGGGTCGCTCGAGCCGTTGCTCGTCAACCCGGCGCCTCGTCTGGTGTTTGTCGGCGGCAAGTGGCTCGCCGCAGCACTTGCGGCGATGGCGAGCACCGCGCTAACCGCGATACTGTGCGCCAACCTGCCGCGATTCCTGCCGCTCGAAGAGATGGGAATCCGATTCCGCATCGGACCCGAGCACATCACCGGCATCATCGGCGCAGCGGTGCCGATGTGCCTGTTCTCGGCCGCCCTGCAATCCGCCGTCGCAACGCTCGCACGTTCGTTCAAAGAAGCGCAAAGCTACATGGGCGTGCTGGTGCTGTTGCCAATGATCCCGGGCGTGGTTGGTGCGCTCTATCCGCTCGGCAATGCGCCGTGGATGTATGCCACACCAATGCTTGGACCCTACGTGCTCTTGACCAACGTGCTTGGCGGGCAGATGCCACCGATCAACGCGTTCGCGATCTCAGCGGGCATCTCCCTGGTTGCTGCGGCTATCCTGATACGCGTCACTGCCACTCTGTTTGAAAGCGAGCGAATCATCTTTGGCCGATAAAACCGCGCAACCGGCGCCCGACCCGGACGAGACCACCACCTGCCCGCGGTGTGGCGAATCCCACGACCTGGCCAAGGTCAAAGGCTGCATCAAGTGCCTGAAATGCGGGTTCAAATTCGACTGCAACGGCTGGTAACCGTGTGGTGTCCGGCTTCATCCGGATCGAGTAGTGTCCGGCTTTAGCCGGATCGTGTAGTGTCCGGCTTGAGCCGGGACCCTTCGTTGCACAGATTTCACGTCACGGCGAACAGTTTCAGCCAATTTCGACCGATAGTCGCTCAGGGTGAGTCAGCAATCCTTGATGCCGCTCGGCGGTCGTATCCTGCGGTCTGTGGCCGCGGGGCAGGAGCCACAACCATCGGTTGTCGCGCCCGCCTCTTCGGCCGGCCTGTTCTCACTGA
>JBKPRH010000428.1:0-17329 GCA_046765795.1 Acidobacteriota bacterium
GGTCGGGATCGACGCTGCCGACGACGCGGCGGGCCGCTGGCACCAGGCTCAAGGGATCACCGGTACTGCGCACCATGAACATCATCTGGCCGAAGATGTTGGCGCCGATCGATGGATGCCCGGTGGGCTGCTGCAGGTACGAGGTATAGATCGCTGGCCGGAGCTCACCTTCGAGTGTCAGGGGAATGTCGCGCACGATGCCGATCACTTTTCGTGGGTGCTCTTCGGGAGAGTTGAGAATCGTGAACGTCTGGCCGAGCGCGTCCGATTCAGGCCAGAACCGGTGCGCGGCGCTCTCGTTGATGATGGCCACCCACTCGCCCGTCGCCGTGTCGCGTTCAGTGAAATCGCGGCCGCGAAGCTGTGGCGAGCGGATCGACGTGAAGAATGCCGGCGTCACCAGGAAGTACGCAGCGGTCATGGTACGGCGTTCGTCGAGGTGCGCCGCCGACGCGCCTACACCGATCGCGAAGCTCGGCGACGGTGCGCTGAGGCTTGGGGTGCGCGCGTGTTGCGCATCGAGAGTGATCGTCGCCGTTGGCACGACGATGCTGTTCAGCAGTGCGCTCGATGAGCCAGCCACGGCCTGTGCACCAGGGATCGCCCGCAGCCCGGTGAAAATGCGTTCGAGCGCGATCGAGGGAGGCGGCGAAATCTCGAAGTAGGGAAGGCCGTCAATCGTGCCTCGGCGCTTCAGGTAGTCGCTAATCGGCACGTTCACTTCGAACGTGAGCAGGCGGTCCGTGTCGAACCGTAGATCGCGCGAGATCACGCGCACGAAACTCTTCATCAACAGTCCGGCACCGACCAGCAGGATCACTGTGACGGCAATTTGCACGGCGACGAGCGCTGTCCGCAATCGAGGGCGCCGAGAACCGCTTCCACCGGCTGGTTCTTTCAATGTATTGGTGAGCGACATCCGGGCATGTACGAGGGCCGGTGCGAGGCCAAAGAGGACTCCGGTGACGATCGCGATGAATGCCGTCCCGCCGAGCACGCGCAGGCTCATCGCAATGTTGCCGATCGCGACGCCGCCGGGCGGCGCCTCCATCGCCACGAGCGCGCGAATGCCCACCCACGCGACGATGAGACCGAGTACGCCGCCGCCCGCCGACAGCAGCACGCTTTCGGTCAACAGTTGGCGAACGATTCGTCCACGGCCTGCGCCCAGCGCCGTGCGCAGTGCGATCTCTGGACCGCGCACGAGCCCGCGCGCCAACAGCAACCCCGCCACATTCGCGCACGCGACGAGCAGCACAAGAGCCACAGCACCTTCGAGCGTGAAGAGCCGACCGCGCGTCCACCCGAACATCGCGTCGCGAACCGGCTTGACGCGGATGCCCCATCCGTTCTGCCGATCGGGATCGACACGCGCCAGCCGCGCCGCAATGGCATCGAGGTCCGACTGTGCCTGGTCTATGGTCACATCGTCTTTCAGCCGCGCCGTGACGACGAAGAATCGCTGCGGGTTGCGCTCTTGCGAGCGGTCCATTCGCAACGGGATCCAGTAGTTCGTTTGCGCGCTGGGATACTGAAAGCCCTCGGGCATGACGCCGACGACAGTCCGGTTGATGCGATCGAGGCGCACTTGCTGTCCGATCACATCCGCCCGACCGAAAAAGCGGCGCTGCCACAACCGATGGCTCAGGACGATGACGCGCCCTGGCGCGCCGTCGGATGCCAATTCGTCCTGCACGGTGAACGTGCGGCCAAGCAGCGGCTGCACGCCAAGCGCGGTGAAGGCGTCGGCCGTAATCGACTGTCCACCGATGCGCTCCGCCGGGGCGCCGCCGGCGTCGGCGCCAAAGTCGGCGTTGTGGCCCATCGCCGCGCCCATGACCTGAAACGATCGGCTTTCGTCTCGCCAGGCGAAGTAATCCACGATGCGCGCGTGTGTTTCCTGACCCGGAGTGTCCAGGGGAAACGTACGAAGCACGACGACGCGATCGTCGCGAGGAATGGGCAGCTGATCGCGCAGCACCGCGTCGATCACACTCAGGATGGCGGTGTTGGCGCCGATGCCCAGCGCGAGGGACGCGAGCGCGACGACGGTGAAACCAGGATTGCGCCGCAGCATGCGCGCGCCGTAGACGACGTCCTGCCGGAGATCGTGCAGCCACGTAACCTTGCGCGTGTCGCGGCTCTGTTCTTCGAGAAGGGGAATGTTGCCGATGGTGCGCCGGGCGGCGAGCGTCGCTTCGCTCTCAGACATGCCGCCTTCGACGTACTCCCGCGTCAGTTGCTCGATGTGAAACGACAGTTCTCTGGCGAGCTCATCGTCAACAGCGTCGCGTCGGAACAGCGCGCGCCAGCGCTGACGTGCGACTCGCAGGAGCCTGAACGCCATCTATGCGCGCTGCAGCAGCAGCCCTACCGCTGATGAGAGTCGATTCCACGACTCGAGCTCACGCGTCAACTGACGACGGCCGTCTTTCGTGAGCTCGTAGACCTTGGCGTCGCGCCCGTGTTCGCTGCTCTTCCACTCGGCGGTGATCCAGCCCTGATTCTCGAGACGATGGAGTGCTGGATAGAGCGACCCTTGTTGCACCGACAGCACATCGTCTGAGAGTTGCAGAATGCGTTTGGCGATTGCCCAGCCGTGCAGCGGCTCGCGCGCGAGTGTCTTGAGGATCAGCAGATCGAGCGTGCCTTGGAGCAAATCAGAGGGTTTGGGCATGGCTTGACAAGGATACCTCGATTATCGACAATGCGATACCTAGAACGTCGACACTAGTTGGTTCGTGGTTGGTGGTTCGTGGTTCTCGGTTCGTGTTCGAGGTTCATATCCGTGGTTGGTTCGTCATGCGACTCCCATCATTCGTTCTCTGTGCAGTGCTGTGCGCGACAGCGGTGACGGCTGGGAGCGACGGGCTGCAGGTGCGTGGCATCGATGGCCACGCCTTCGCGCTGTTTGCACCGAAGGGGCCGGCCAGCGCGGTGTTCTTCGTCGCGACCGATTGCCCCATCTCGAACTGGTACGCCCCGACGATTCAGCAGGTGTGCCGCGACTATGCCGCGCGCGGTGTGGACTGCACGCTCGTCTACGAAGATGTGGACCTCGGCGCCAAACCCAGCGCGCTCGATGCCGCGGTTCGCACGCATCTGAATGAATACCGCTACGGATCGATCATGGCGACGGTGGACCGCACGCGCGCGGTGGCGAAGCGTGCGCGCGCAACGGTCACGCCGTCGGTGGTGCTCGTCGATCGCGCCGGCACGATCCGCTATCGCGGCCGCATCGACAACGGCTACGCCGAACTCGGCAAGCCACGTCAGCACGTGACGTCGCACGACCTGCGCGCATCGCTGGATGCGCTCCTGGCCGGACGGCAGGTGCCGACACCGGAGACCGAAGCCCTCGGGTGCTACATCGCTGATCCCGCGATTCTGAAGAAACCATAAGGAACACGAGTCATGCGCCGACATCTGCTGTTCTCGATTCTTGCGGTGGTGGTGATTGGGTCCGCTGTCGTACTCGCTCAAAACACGCGACGAACCAGTGCGGCGCCGCCGGCATCGGCGTCGGTGACCTTCGCCGAGAGCGTTGCGCCGATCGTCTACGGCAACTGCGTGACCTGCCATCGTCCCGGTCAGGCCGCACCGTTCTCGCTGATTTCGTATGAGGACGTCGCGAAGCGCGGCGCGCTCATCGCGCGTGTCACCGAGTCGCGCTACATGCCGCCGTGGCATGGCGACACGGACTTTGGCGGGTTCGTGGGCGAGCGGCGTCTCACCGACGCGCAGATCGCGACGATTGCCGCGTGGGTCAAGCAGGGGATGCCGCGCGGTGACGAGCGTCGTATGCCGAAGCTGCCGGAGTTTGTGGCGGAGGGATGGCAACTCGGCACGCCCGATCTCGTGCTCGAGATGCCCGCCGGGTTCGACGTGCGCGCCAGCGGTCCGGATGTCTTCCGCAACTTCGTGCTCCCGACACGTCTCACTGAAGACAAGTGGGTGCGTGGCGTTGAGTATCGTCCCGCCGCGCGTAAGGTGGTGCATCACGCGATCTTTGCAGCCGTGACAGGCGGGAGCCTTGCCGCGCTCGATGGTGCGGACGGGCGTCCGGGCTTCGGCGGGATGGGAACGGCCGGCTTGCTCAACGGCAACGGGCAAGGTGCGCAGGGGCTTGGCGGTTGGGCCGTCGGCGCCACGCCGCAGATGATGCCGCAGGGCATTGCGACTCGGTTGCTGAAGGGATCGGACTTCCTGCTGCAGGTGCACTTCCATCCGAGCGGAAAACCTGAAACCGAGAAATCGCTCATCGGGATCTACTTCTCCGATCGACCGCCGGACAAGAACCTGATGTCGCTATCGGTGCCCACGCTCTTCGGCGTCGGCGCAGGCATCGATATTCCCGCGGGCACAAAGGAGTACACGATCAAGGAATCCTTCACGCTGCCTGGTGACGTGAAGGTGTACAGCGCGGGCGCGCACGCGCACTATCTGGCGCGGCAGATGATCGCGACGGCAACATTGCCAGATGGGTCGACGCGCTCGCTGCTCAGGATCAAGGACTGGGACTTCAATTGGCAGGACGGCTACGTCTACAAGCAACCGTTCACGTTGCCCAAGGGTACGCGCATCGACGCGACGATCACGTACGACAACACAGCTGAGAACCCTCGCAACCCGATCAGTCCGCCGCGCCGGGCGGTGTTCGGTGAGCAGTCGTTCGACGAGATGGGGGCGGTGTTGTTGGATTTCGAGGTCGTGAATAGCGCCGATAGGTCGGCGTTCGACGAAGCCATCGGCAAGCGCGTCAAGGAGACGATCGCTGCGGCCGGAAAGAATGGGACCTTGGGCCGCGTTCTCGCGCGAGCGAATCGTGAGCGCGCAGGCCGGCAGCAGCTGACCGTCCTCGATCGAACCGGAGTCGTCTCGGCGCGCGTCGCTGATCCGGCGTTTCTGCAGCACGCGGCGATGTCACCCGATGGCAAACAGGTCGCCGCGCTGAAGGTCGATCCCGATACCGGATATGACGACATCTGGATCTTCGACGTGGCCACTGGCGAAGGCCGTGCCCTGACGAGCGACGAGGCGCGCGAGATGACGCCAGTCTGGTCAGCCGACGGCCGTTCGATTGCCTTCGTGTCGGTGCGTGAGAACACTTACGGAATCTATCGAAGACCCGTGGACGGCAAGGGCGTTGAGGAGCGGCTGTATCTACATCCCAACGGCTCGACGATTTTCCTCACTGACTGGTCGGCCGATCGCAAGCTGCTGACGTTCTGGAGCAACGACAACATGTTCGTCATGCCGCTCACTGGCGATCGCACGCCGGTGGAGATGGTGAACGCGCGAGGCGGACGCTTCTCGCCGGACGGACGTCTCCTGGCGTTCAATCGCCTCGCTGAGGCTCCGGGGAAGTTCCACGTGTACGTCGTTCAGATGGATACCTCGTCGCCCGCGAACCTCGCGGCATCGCTGAAGGCGACGCCAAGGCAGGTATCGATCGATAACGCGATCGGGGGGCTCTTCTGGCGTCGCGACGGCCGCGAGTTGCTGTTCATGTCGCAGCCGCCCAAGCCGCTGGTCATGGCTGCGGACATCAGCAGTACGGCGTCCGCGATCGAATCCGGCACGCCGCACGTGCTGTTCGCGCTGCCGCCCGGCGTTGGCGGTCCAGCACAATTGAGCAGCATCGCCACACCCGATGGTCAACGCTTCGTGTTTGCGTTGACTGCGCCACGTCAGGCGGCACAGGTACGTTGACCAGAACCAGGACGAAGAGGCGCGAGGTGCTGGCCACACCTGTGACGCAAGCAACTCGCGCACCCATTCCGCCGGCAGAGTCCGGCCGCTCGTTACGTGGCGCCGTATCGGCGCAGCGTCGCCTGCATCGCGGGATTGCCTCGCGCCATTTCCACTAGCGTGAGGCCCTCGCCGTTGCCGGGCGCGGTGATGTCAGCGCCTGCGGCGACCAGACGATCCGCGACACCTGCGTAGTCTGCGTTTTTCGCGCGGCGATGCACGGATCCGAAGGCGGCCCATCCGAGCGGCGTGCTCCCATGCGTCGGATCCCTGGCGTCGATGGGAACTCCACCGCGGGCGAGCAGGCGTTCAACCATTCTGACGCTGCCTACCCAGCAGGCGGCGTGCAGCGCGGTCCCGCCGTCCACGCCCGGCGCGGCCGGGTCGAACCCGAGTCGGAGCAAGAGATCGGCGGCGTCAAAGTGCTCGTAGAAGATCGCCTGCGCAAGGTGCCCGTGAACCTTGCTGGCCAGAGACGCGAGCAGGGACGGTTGCTCGGCGAGAACGGCGTTCGCTTGCTGCTCGTCGGCGCTCAAGGCAGCGCTGATGAATCGGACTTCAGGTGAACTGCGGTCGACGAGCAACTCGAGCACCTCACGATGCCCGAACTTCTTCGCGACCTCGTGCGGAGACAGGCCGAAACCGAGCGACCAGCAGTAGGTGTGTAACGGAGGAACGGGCGCGTACCCTGGTTCGTTGATGCGAGCCGACGTGCATGAGGGGTCCGCGTCGAGCAGACGGGTAGCGAGCGGAACGTCACCGAGGCGGGCCGCCATGAAGATGTCGGGCGTGGCGCCGCGCTCGAGCAGACGCCGGCACACCTGCGGACGATCGACCAGCGCGTACTGCGCGGGTGTGGTCTGGTGGTCGATGCAGCGCACGTTGATGCCGGCGCCGTGATCCAGCAGAAAGTCGGCGATCTCCACGGTCCTTGCCTCGTGGAGCGGTTGCTGACCGTCGCCACCCCGCGCGTGAACGAGCGTGGCATCGGCAGCGACGAGTCGTTGCAGCTCGTCGAGCCAGCCGAGTCGCGCCGCGACGTTCGGCGTGAGCGTTGCACCTCGCGAGAGGAGAAACCGCGCGGTGCTCTCGTCGGCGTTGTCGAGCACGGTATACGGGCCGTTCTCCCACTCGCTTTTCCTGTTCACGTCTGCACCGGCGTCGATGAGCGCCGTCAGCAGGGCCGCATTCTTCGCCGCCACATGTGCCGCACGCTGGCCGAAGGCAAACATCGGATCGTTGATTCGTTTCCGGACGTGGGCGGATGCGAGCAGGAGCTGCGTGCGGCGGACATCGCCGGGTTGTACGGCGTCGCGAAACGCCGTGACGTCGCGCTCCTTGAAATCGGCCACGAGTCCCGGCCAGGAATCGAAGCCGGCTTCGCGGGCCACGGCGAGCTGCGCATCGGCAAGCTTCAGCGGTCGCTGCGTCGTTGCGGCGTCGGAGCGCACCGCATGGATGCGTGCGAGCGCTGCCGGGTCGCCGTCACGGGCGGCGCGGATCAAATCCTTCGCGAGCTTGTGTTGTTGTTCGAGGCTGGTGGGGGCAGCGGACGGGTTCGGCGTGGACACGGACGACCTCCTTCAATACTCGCCCGTGTCCGCATCTGGGCTGAAGAAGAGTCGTTGTGACCTCTGCTGGTCCGGCGAAAGCCGGACACTACGTCTCACTCAGGTGGGCGCCGCCCTTCCCGCGGACCGGAGGCGTCCTGTGAACGCCACCGGCAAGGATAACGTTATCGAGCCAGCGCGTCGAGCACTCTCTGGCGAGCGGCGCGAATCACCTCGCGCTGCTCATTGACTTTGAGCGGCGACGGGAACGGCAGCGATCCCAACTTCACAGTGGCCAGCGCCGTTCGTGCTCTATCGGGAGGCAGCCGCAGCGCATCGGCGATCTGGGAGACCGCTGTGCGAAGCGTACCCAGATCCTGAGCGGTCACGTTGGGCACCATCTTCATACGAACGCCAACAGCCAGCACGCTCTCTTCCCGCCGCATCGCATCCGGCCAATCGAACGCTGTCTCCGGCAACATGCGCACGACGAGGTCGACGTTCGCACGGGACTCGCGATTCAGGCGAGACACTTCGCCGGCGAGCGCATGCAGCGTCGGGATCAGGATGGACTGGGCCGAGAACAGGCTGATCAGCGTGCCTCCCTGCGCAAGGTGCTGTGAGAAGCGCACACCAGCCAGCCAGCGATCGACGGCGTCCGACGTCTGGCCGCGAGCGGCGAGCCGATGTCCCGATAGCACGTTGAGACGACCGAGTACCCGTGCCTTTGCGAGATGAGGAATCGGGGCGACGGGGCCCTGTTCGATCTCGACGCCCCAATCGCAGGGGCGTAGTGACGACGCGCGTCCCATGATGTTCAGCGCGTCGGTGTTGGCGTCGAGGATCGGCCCCAGACGCGCTTCGTCCCAGGGGGCGCTGCCGTCCGCTACGCGAAGCAACAGATCGGCCGCCGCTGCGTCGGCCGGTGGGTCCTGCATCACCGCGAACGCCATCCAGTACCGCAGCGCCGCATTTGTGGTGGGTTGCTGCGCGTGAACGGTGCTCGCTAACACGCATGCTGCGACGATTGCCCCAAGGAAACGCATCATGTCTTCATTCCTTTGCCAGTGCGTAAAGTGCGCCGCCGGGCCGATCGACGCGCGGCAGGATCGCAGGTGACGCCTGTGTCAGTACCGTGTCCAGATCGTCGATGCTCCTCGCCGCGTGCGCGCTGAGGGCACCCAGCGTGAGACCTGCGGTCTTCGGCTCGATGCGATCGGGCGCCGGTCCCCGCCAACTCACCGTCAGCACCACCGCCGCCGCGAGCCCCGACAACACGACCCACACGAGAGGGCGCGTGGCACGCGGGCGCTCGGCATCGGGCAACGGCCTCGGACGACGAGGCTGAAACTGACGCAACAGCGTTTCAAGTTCGTCCATGCCAGATCTCACTCAATTTCGCCAACCCATAGCGATACCGGGACGCCGCGGTGTTCGGAGAAATGCCGACGATCGACGCGACTTCCTCGAACGTCAGTTGTCCCCACACGCGAAGGACGATCACCTCTCGCTGATCCGCAGGCAGCGTGCTGAGCGCCGACTGCAGCGCGAGTGCGGTCTCGGCCGACCCCGACGGATCCTCGAGCCACTGCGCGCGACCATTCAGCGCCGCGTCGAGTGGTGCTTCGCGCGAACGCCCTCGCAGATGATTCAGCACCCGGTTGCGCACCGCGCGGAACAGATACCCGACAGACGAAATCTCGGCGCCGCCATCGCGAAGCAGCTGAAGAAATACCTGGTGCAAGATGTCCTCGGCCTCCGACACGTCGTGGAGAAAGGCGCAGGCATATGCCAGCAGCGCGCGGCCGTGGACCTCATAAAGCCGCCGCACCTCGTCCCGATTTCGCGTTCCGCTGCTCACGCTGTCATCCGCGAACCCTCATCATGAAGACACGCGACAGGCCAGAATTTGTCTAGTGTCTAGGTTCCGGTATTCTTGTCCGGGAGGCATCTGATGAGACGTGCTGGACTTCTGACCGCTATCGTCGTGGCCGGCGTGACCGTTGCCGGTGTCGCGGCGCAGCAGCGCGGAGGTGGAGGCGGACGTGGGGCGGGGCCGCGGATTCCGCCAACTGGCACGATCGAAAAGATCAAGCCCAACCTCTACAAGATTGGCGGCGCCGGCAGCAATACGACCGTCTTCATTACCGCCGATGGCGTCGTCCTCGTTGACACCAAGCTGGCCAACAACGGGGAAGCGATCCTGACGCAGGTGAAGTCGGTCACCGATAAGCCGGTCACGACCATCATCAACACCCACGTCCACCCGGATCACAACGGCAGCAACGATTACTTCAAAGCCGCGCGCCCGATGATCCAGGTCGTCACTCACGAGAACACGAAGAAGTGGGTCGTCGCCAATCCGAAGGCCAACCCCGCGTGGATGCCCGACACCACGTTCACCGACAAGACGACGCTCGGGAAGGGCAAAGACCGAATCGACCTGTATTACTTCGGTGCCGGTCACACCAACGGTGATGCGTTCGTGGTCTTTCCGGAGTTGCGGGCCATGTGCATCGGCGATCTGATGGCGTGGAACATGGCGCCCCTGATTGATCCAGCGACAGGCGGCAGCGTAATCGCGCTCCCCGACACGCTCGAAAAAGCGATCAAAGGGATCAAGAACGTGGACCTCGTGATCGAGGGGCATGGCAACGTCAATACCTGGCAGGGCCTCCGTTCATACACCGAATTCAATCGTGCGCTGCTCAACGCGGCGAAGACGGCCTTGTCGCGCAAGGAAGCGCCCGAACAGGCGCTGGCCGAACTCGAAAAGAACAAGAAGTTCGCCGTGTTCATGAAGGAAGAGCTGCTCAAGGATCTTGAATATGGCGGCACGCCCAAATCCCGCGCGCTCATCAACCTGAACGTCGCGTTCCAGGAGTTGAAAGGCGAGCCCGTTACCACGAACTTCGGTCCGCCGCGTGGCGGCGCTCCGCCGGCGGCGCCGGGCGGAGGTCCCGCACCCACACCGCCTCCGTCAGGCAAGTAAACGCGAGATGGTTGCGCTCCTGGTGGCGACGCTGATCGGTGTGTTCATCACACCCGACGGCATCGTCATCGGCGCTGACACCGCGCTCAGCAATCTCGGTGGACAGGTCGCGAGTCAAGAGAAGTACTGTGTCACCGGACCGCGTTCGGTCGCGACGATGCAGGGCGCATATTGGTTGGAAGATACGGTCACGAAGGCGACCGCCGAGTTGCACAACCGATTCCGCGCATTGTGCGGGGAGGTCGGCTCGCTGTCGCCGATCACGTTGCAACAACAGGCCGAGCACATCGCGAACGGGCTGCGCGCCGATCTCATCGGCTTTCTCGAGCAGATGCCGGCGAAGGACGTGATCGCCTACGCATCAGAACCAGTTGTCGCCAGAATCGCCGTGAGCGGGTATGGAGAGCGTGGTCCGGAAAGTGTCGTCCTCGGCCTGGGCATCGCGATAGATCGTCCGACGAATCGATGGGAGGCGCAGGTGCGACCCCTTGCGCGCCTCACGTTCTCCGACTGCGGTGTGAGATTTCACGGGCAGGAGAGCGTCGTGTCTGCACTCAGAACGGATACCGGCGTCCGCATCCCCAAGGCCGAAATCCAACAGCCCGATGTTGCGAGACTCGCCGGGCTGTTGAGAGGTCAGTGCAACGAGACGACGACTCGATCGGCGACGGCGATGTTCCTGCAGGCGGTTCGATTGACCGTGATGCTCGGTCCCGGCTTCGGTGTCCCACAGGGAACGGTCTCGTTGCCGGTCGACGTCGTCGTCATCCCGCGCGACGGATCGATCGACGTGCAACGCGTCACATCGTGGTAGCGGCCGTCAGGTGATCGGGTCGTACATTCGAAGCCTGAGTAACTCGTACAACACCACACCGGCCGCCGTCGCGACGTTCAGCGACCGCTTCTGGCCGAGCATCGGAATCCGGATCACGGTGTCCACGTGCGTCGTGAGTGTGGACGAGACTCCATCGACTTCGTGGCCGAACACGAGACACACCGGCCATCGCGGCGTCCATTCGAACAGGTTCACCGCGTCCGGCGAGATCTCGACAGCGACGGTCTGATATCCCTCTGCTGCGAGTGATCGCAACGCAGCATGCGCGTCCGGCTTGTATTCCCATTGGACGCTGTTCTCTGCACCGAGTGCGGTCTTGGCGATCGCGCGCCGCTGCCGGCCGCCCTGATCGGGGCGCGGCGTGATACCGCACAGCACGACGCGATCGACACCAGACGCGTCGGCGGTGCGAAGAATCGAGCCTGTGTTGTAGAGACTGCGAATGTTATCGAGGACGATGACCACGCGCTGATCGTGACTGGTCATCGTTCGTCAACTCCCAACGCCCAATTCCCAATCTCCAACCACTCCCAAATTCCAACCGCCAACTCCCAATAACGTTCAATTGGGAGTTGGGAGTTGAGAGTGGTTGGGCGTTGGGAGTTGGTAGTTGGGAATTCGGTCCTACCGCTTTTTAAAGTTCAGGACCGCGCCGCCCTGGGCGCTTGCCGTCACGCCAGTGATGGTGGTGCCATCGGCCGAGAGCTCGCCGGCGTAGTTCCACGGCTGCGTATTCGGGAACTCGAAGTTGATCCGGCGATCCTTCATCACGAAGGTGCGCAGCGGCTGATTGATCGGCTTCTCCTTCGGCAGCGTCGTGCCGATCAGTTTGCCCAGTACGGTGCCGTCGGCGTTCTTCACGAACTCCAGCTCGATGTCGTAGTCGATGGTCTTGATGGCCGGCCGCCCGACCCACTTGCCGGCGAGCGCATTGGCGATATCCGCAGAGACCTGAATCGGCTTGGCTTCTTCTTTCTCCGGGTTCGCGCGTTCGTGACGCGACGTGGTCGTGTAGTTCGGGACGATTGAGTTGCCTTCGTGACACGCGTATTCCCACCACTCGTAGTTGGGATCGTTGCGCATCGGATAGCGCACGGTGAACGAACCGGTGAGGATGGTCGGGTCCTCGGTCTTGATCTCATACAGCCACATGTCGTCGTTCAGCCGAGTGATCCGCTCCGTCGTCTTCATCTGATCGCTCTGCGGGAATCGATTGCCCGCTGGCGCTCCCACAACGGCCAGATTGATCGTCGGCGCGAGGCCCCCCTTGTAGTTGGTCGTTTCGACGACGAGCGTGTTGCCCTCCCAGCGCCCGCGCGATTCGCCCATGTACTCCTTGTGCGCGGCTTTGAGGGGCGGACGACCGTCCGTGTAGATGACCCGCACGTCGTGGATCATCTCGAGATCGAACGCGACGACGCCGGGCGCCTGCCAGATCCTGAAACCGCCGTTGTAGCGATACGGCATCATCGATGACGGCATGCCGCGAGTCGCGCAGCGATCCCAGCTATCGAAGTCCGTGGTCCAGTCGTACGACGGCGACTCGCCGGGCAGCGACCAGCCGCTGCGCATCTCGAGCGCACGCTTCTTGCCCTCGGGTGTGAGCCCCGGCAGCAAGCCGCTGGGCGGATCGACGATGAGCGTGGTCTGACGCTGCGGAGTGGCCGGGTCGGTGACGCCTGAGAGCAGCGCGCGTCCGAATTCACCTTTCTCGATCAGCTGACGGCCCAGGTCACCACGGCCGGCGGCCTGATCAACTCGCTGCTTGTATTCCTCTGGCGTCCACCACGCCTTGTTCATGTCACATGGCGGTCCGCCGAACCGCACGGCATTGGCGCACCGCTCGAGCGGAATGCCGGCGGCCTGCATCATGTTCAGGTTGGCCTGAATGTCTGGCTCACCCCACGGCGTCTTCGGGTGGACCCAGCCTTTGGGAGTCTCGATGAAGTGGTTGGCTTCGCTGGGGACCCCGCGAATGCTGTCGTTAATCTGTCCGTAGGTGGTCGTGACGAAAATCGCTGCCGCGGCACTGCCCAGCAGCAGGCTTCTCATCGTCCGCGTGATCCGGTGCATGAACTCTCCTGTGGCGCCTCGGGGAAGATGGGCGCTCGACGCTATCTGTAAGTATCTACCCTGATGGCTCTGCGGAGTAGAATCTCCGGGGTCGGCGGTCGTATCTGCTATATCGGATGTGTATCGGCATTTGAAAGGGCGAGCGTAATGACCAGTCGGTTGATCGCTGCAATGAGCACGGGTGTTGGAATTGTCGGGTTGTGCCTGTACAGCGGAGCGTCGGTCTCAGGCCAGCAGTCCCGGGCCACGCCACCTGCCCTTGTCGTGACCGCGTTCGGTGGTAAGCCTGTGGAGTACAAGGCGCCGCGCACGCCCTGGGGCGATCCGGATTTGCAAGGCGTCTGGTCGAGCGACGACATGGAGAACATTCCGATGGCCGCAGGCCAGGGACGTGGCGGTCCAGGTCGCGGAGCTCCGGGACGGGGTGCCGCACCGCAGGCGACGCCCGGACAGCCTCCACCGCTTTACCTCGACGAAGCGGCATTGACTGCTCGAAAGACGCAAGTCGATAACGCCGCAAAGCAGCGCGACACGAGCGCTGAAAGCAGCTTCCGATTCGACTACGCGCGTCGTGTGTTCCCGCAGACGCGTTTGATCGTGGATCCGCCGGACGGGCGTCTGCCGGCCATCAAGGTGAATCAGCAGGAGCGCGGGATGCCTCGCGGCACGTATGGCCCTGGTCCGCTGAACTCCTGGGAGGATTTCTCGCTCTACGAACGCTGCATCACGCGCGGCATCGCGGGCTCGATTCTTCGCGTGATCTACGGCAACGGCAATCGCATCGTCCAGGCGCCAGGCGTCGTGGCGTTCTCGACCGAGATGCTGCCCGATACGCGCATCTTCTACACCGATGGACGTAAGCACATCGGCCAGTCAATTCACCAGTATCTCGGTGATTCGCGCGCGCACTGGGAAGGCGAGGAGTTGGTCGTCGAGACGACGAACCTCACCAACAAGACGGCGATCGGCGTCAACGGCAACGGCGTTCGGCACAGCGAGCAGATGGTGATCACCGAGCGCTTCCGCCGTGTGGCCGACAACATCATTCAGTATCAGGCGACGTACGACGATCCGGTGACCTACGAGACGCCGTTCACCGTCTCGTTCCCGCTGACACCGCTGGACGGTGGTGTGCTGCTGCCGTACGACTGCCATCCAGGCAACACGGCGATCTCGATGGCGCTCTCGGCTGAACGCGCCGAAGATCGGGCCGTCGCTGCCGATGCAGCCAAAGGCATCAATCGTCCGCGTCGCACCGTGCAGGATGACGGCGCAGGCGTGGGCGCGGCGTTGCCGGCGGGCCGTGGCCGCGGCGCAGGTCCGGGTCAGCCTCCGCCTGGAGCCGCGACCGGCGAGCGCGACGTCGAGAGATAAGAAGCCAGACTTGCGCTCTGGCCTATCGTCTCTACTGATCATCTGTCTCTGTGGAGCCTTGGGTGCGTCGTTGCCGGCGCAGACGAGGCTCCCAACCACACGACTCCTGTCAGCGCCAACACTCGCCGTTCCTGGGCGAGTCGATTCCAGCATTCCGATGCTATGGACGCGCGTCGATGGTGCGTTGACGCTCGTCGCGTTCGCATCGTGGGGTGGCGCGCCGATGCGGATGGCGGGCCCGAATCTCGAAGGGCTGCGGGTTACCGGCGACATCGTGATGACACCATTTCCTACGAACGGGATCTGGTTCGAAAGCGTGATCGCCGACGAGACTGACACCACCTGGTACGCCTACTACCACGACGAGTTGCCCGCCTCTGTCTGCGGGCGGCCGGATCGATCCATTCCACGCATCGGCGCGGCCGTGTCCACCGATCGAGGCGTGTCCTGGCAGAGCCTCGGGATCATCCTCGAGGCGCCGCCAAACAGCGAGGTCTGCTCATCGCCGAATCGCTATGTGGTCGGTGGGGTCGGCGACGTCAGCGTGATGGTCGATCGTGAGTGGAAGGACGTCTATCTGTACTTCAGCAACTATGGACGCGATCCCGGTTCGCAAGGCGTGCTGGTCGCGCGCTTCCCATGGGCCGATCGCGATGCACCGCGAGGAAAGGTGACAGTCTGGCAGGACGATGTCTGGCTTTCACCGACTGTCAGGCCGCCCACGGGGACCGACGAGGTGCCGATCGAATGGGACTATCCGCCGGGCACGCCGCTCGTACCGACGACGAGCCCGTGGCATGACGGCCAGACAGCGGCCAATGCATTCTGGGGGCCCTCGCTGCACTGGAACACGTCGCTGCAGCAGTACGTCATGCTGCTCAATCGCACGAAGGATGAATCCTTCAACAACGAAGGTATCTACGTGTCGTTCGCACCAACGCTCGACGACCCGCGCGCGTGGAGCACACCCAGGAAGATCATGAGCGGTGGCGGATGGTATCCGCAGGTCGCAGGCCTCGAGCCTGGCATCGGTTCGGATAGAGAGATGGGAAGCCGCGGGCGGTTTCTGCTGACCGGACGGTCGACACGATTCATCGAGTTCAAGTAGACATCCCACGCGCGGGCGTGGCGCTACTGCTCGGAGAGGACGAGATACGGATTGATCGGCTCGCCCTTCCACCACTGCTTCTCAGGCCCGAGGCGGAAGATGGCGAAATGCAGATGCGGTGCATCTGGAGAGGCATTGCCGGTACTCCCGACGTAGCCGATCACGTCTCCGCGCTTGACCATCTGGCCTTCCTGAAGGCCGCTCTCGTATCGATCGAGGTGCGCGTAGTAATACACGAACGTCTGCGTCGGATCGAACTCGTAAATCGTGAGGCCGCCTGCCTTGCTCGTGAACAGCTTCTGAATCCGTCCGTCTTCCACAGCACGCACCTTCGTGCCGCGCGGCGCAAGGATGTCGAGCGCTTCGTGCGTGCGTGAGCCACGGGACTCGGCGAAGGTGTTGCGGAGATCCTTGCGATCGACGCCATCAACCGGGAGCTTCAATTCGCGCCCGCGTAGTGCCACGATCTCGCCCGCCTCTGTCGGCGAGACTGGAGCCGCCGGCACAGCTGCGGCCGGTTCCTTGGTTGTCACGTCGGCTTGGTCCTTCGCACTTGCCGCGTCGGTGCCACTCCCGTCAGACGCGGCAACCGGCGATGCGTGAATCTCTGAAACGTCCGGGGCCAGTTTATCGGCGCGCAGCGAGTACACCGCGATCGTGGTGACAACGCCCATCAGAAAACTCATCGCCACCGTGAACGCAAGCGGCGTGTCGTGACTGACGTCCGACCTCATGGTTGAAAAACGACGAGCGTGCCCGGCCTGGCCCACTCCATCACGCGCCGCACATCCCAATTCGTCATGCGCACACAGCCATGCGACTGCACATGTCCGATGAGCGAGGGTTCTGGCGTGCCGTGAATGCCGTAGTGCGGTTTGCTCAGATCGATCCAGGCCACGCCAACCGGGTTATTGGGCCCTGGCGGAATCTTCGCCTTCGAGTGCGCGGGCGACGCGTCCCAGAACAGGTCCGGGTTGTAGTGAAAGGCCGGCATCTGCTGCACGCCGGTGACCTTCCATTTGCCGATCGGCAGCGGGTCGTGCTGGCTGCCGGTCGTCACTGGCGCAAAGAAGAGCACGCGCCCATCGGCGTCCTCAACGGTCAACGCGCTGGTCTTCTTGGTGACGACGATGCGCGCACCCGTCGGTTTGGTGTTCGCGCCGGCAGCGGGCTTGCCTTCTTTCGTCGGTGGCAGCGGCTCGGTCGGCGTGATATTCGGCACCGTGATCTGCGTGCCGGTCTGCATGAACGTCTGACGGGGGTTCAGGGATTCGATCAGGGCAGGGCTGGCGTGAAACTTCTCTGCGATCGCCTCGAGCGCGTTGCGGTAATCGAGTGACGGCAGCTTCGATTGCGCCTCCAGGTCCTTGGGAATGTCCGGTTGAAATGGTCCCGCGATATCCGCGTCAGCGATCGCGTAGCTGACAACTGGCGGCTGTCCTTTGAAGTCCTGTCTCAGGCGACCGAACGTTACATCGTCCACTTTACCTGAGGCGCCGAGACCGCGGCTCTGCTGATACGCGGCAACGGCGCGACCGAAATTGGCGCCGGCTTTTCCATCGATTTCGCCCGGCGAGAATCCGGCTGTATCGAGCATCACCTGAGCCGCCAGAACCATGTTCTCCGGCGGTGGAGCAGTGCGTGAC
>JBKPRH010000429.1:0-9267 GCA_046765795.1 Acidobacteriota bacterium
AGATACAGATCGCCGAGCTGGTTCCCTGTCCAGGTGTCTTTCACAAAAGGCCGATCGTTGGTCAGACCGGCATCAGCGCTCTCCGTTGGTTGAAACAGAGGACGCGTATCCCGGTCAATGCGGGTGACGACACGAAGCGCCCCAAAGATCTCCATTCGGGGACCAGCACCGGCGGCAGCAGTGATTGGAAAATCCGATACGTCGGTGAGTCCTTGTCTGAAATCGAATTCGGTCCGGTACGCGCTGAGCGACCAGCCTTTGGGCCGCAGGACTTCGGCAGTGGGAATGAACCACAGGCCCGTGTCGCCCCAGTACGTCGCAGTCCCCATACGCTCGGCTTTGGTTTCCACCGGCGCTTGCGTTTGCGTCTGCCCTTGAGCCTGTCCCTGCCCCGAGCTACTCTGCGCCCACACCGGTGAACTCGCGACGGCTCCGGCCACGAGCACAATCAGGAACACCCGTCTCATCATGGTCTCTCCTCGACAGATGCGAAACGGCACGAATGCCAACGGAGCTGATGGTGCAAGGAGTGGTGCCGTTTGAATGAGCACGGCTCGGCGGCGACGGGAGGCGATTTACGGAGGTATTTCGCGGCGATCTTTCCAGTTCATGTCCCCCAGCATGGCGGCGGGCCACGTCGAACCGTGGCGCGCCCGCGAAACATGCCGGGGGATCGATGAGCGAGAGGTTAGCTGCGGACGACCTGTTCGCGCTTGTCGCGAGCCGCGCCTGCGACGGACCTCGCGGGCATTTGCAGGGCGATTTGCGAATCAACGCGCGCGAAGAAATCAAGCGTCAGCGCGACGAGTCCGGTCCAGCCCGTCTGATGGCTCGCGCCCAGTCCGGCACCGTTGTCCCCGTGGAAGTACTCGTAGAACAGGATGTGGTCGCGCCAGTGTGGGTCCTCCTGGAACTTCTTCGTTCCACCGTAGACGGGCCGCTGCCCATCAGCGTTGCGCACGAAGATCGTCGACAATCGTCGCGCGATCTCCTTGGACACTTCGAACAGCGTCATGTGTTGTCCTGATCCGGTCGGACATTCCACGCGGAGATCGTTCCCGTAGAACTGGTACATGTTCAACAGACCGCGGATCAGCAGCACATTGACCGGCATCCATATCGGTCCTCGCCAATTGGAATTGCCGCCGAACATGCCGTTGTTGGATTCCGCTGGGAGGTACTGCACGGAGTAGTCGCCTCCACCCACGTGCACTCGGCATGGCTGATGCCTGTGAATCGCCGAGAGCGATCGAATCCCGTATGGACTGAAGAACTCTTTTTCGTCAAGGGCGTAGCGGAGCAGTTTGACGAGTTTGTCTTTGTTGCAGACCGAGGCCAGACGCCGGTTCGCATAGCCGACGAACGTATGGTCGCCTGGAGCCACATGCTCGAGCACCTCGGGGTGACGTTCGCGAAACAGTCCGACGAGTTCTTTGAGCCGCTCGAAATGTCCGTCACGACTCGGCTCGAAGATGGTAGCAGCGCACATGGGCAGCAGTCCCACCATCGATCGCACCTTCAGGCGCTGAACGCTGCCGTCGGGCAGATGCAGCAGGTCGTAGAAGAAGCCGTCCTGCTCGTCCCACATCTCGTCGTGATTAGGCCCGATGCGATCCATCGCGTAGGAGATCCAGAGGAAGTGTTCCAGAAAGCGGTACGCGACCTCCTCGTACATCGAATCCACTTCAGCGAGGATCAGCGAGATCTGCAGCATGCATTGGCAATAGAACGCCATCCATGCCGTGCCGTCCGCCTGATCGAGGTGGCCGCCCATCGGAAGTGGCGCACTGCGATCAAAGAGGCCGATGTTGTCGAGCCCGAGGAATCCGCCGGCGAACACGTTGCGCCCTTCTGGATCCTTGCGGTTGACCCACCAGTTGAAATTCAGCATGAGCCCCTGAAACGAATGTTCCAGGAAGCGCACATCTTCTCGTCCCTGGGCCTTTTCCAGGTTGTAGAGAAAGATCGTGGCCCAGGCGTGAACTGGCGGATTCACGTCGCTGAAGTTCCACTCGTAGGCGGGGATCTGTCCGCTCGGATGTGCGTACAGACTTTTCAGCAGGAGCAGCAACTGGCTCTTGGCGAAATCGGGGTCCACGAGCGAGAGCGCCAGGGTGTGAAACGCCAGGTCCCACGCCGCGTACCACGGGTACTCCCACTTGTCGGGCATGGACAGGATGTCGCTGTTCAACATGTGGAACCACTCGGCGTTTCGTACGTTGCGATTGGTTCCGAGCAGCGGGTGGGCGTTGTGCTCTTCGAGCCACGTGTCGAGATCGAAGTAGTAATACTGCTTCGACCACAGCATGCCCGCGAGCGCCTGCCGATGGATGCGGCGCTCGTCGTCGCTCAGTGACGACGGCGTGATGTGGTTGTAGAAGTCGTCGGACTCGTGCTGTCGCAGCGCGAGGGTCGTGTCGAATGTCGCGAACGGCTGGCCAGTGGAGCCCTGACTGAGTCGCAGCCGCACCACGCGTGAACCGCCGGCCGGAATCTCCACGCGGTAGTGGGCTGCGGCCTTTGTTCCCGAGAGCGCCGGATTGACGGCGTCCCGCCGGCCGCCGATCACGAACTCGTGAAAGGCATCCTTGACGTACGGGGAGGGATTGGACTGGCCCCACAAGCGGGCGGTATTCGTCTCGTTCTCGGTGAACAGCGGTTCTGCCGCGCCTTCGTAATGGAGCGTGTAGTCACCGAGATCTGGATGAAACGCCTGTATCTGCTGACCCTCGACATGGCTCAACACGGGTTTCGGTACACGGCGCGCCCACGACCACGTGTTGCGAAACCACAGCGTGGGAAGGAGGTGGATCGGCGCCGATTCGGGACCGCGGTTGTGTACGGTGATCTTGATCAGGACGTCCTCAGAGGACGCTTTGGCGTACTCCACAAACACGTCGAAGTAGCGATCGTCGTCGAACACACCGGTGTCGAGGAGCTCGTATTCCAACTCATCGCGCGTCCGCTGTCGGTTCGTCTCTACCAGATTCAGATACGGGAACGCGTTCTGCGGATACTTGTAGAGATACTTCATGTACGAGTGAGTGGGAGTGCTATCGAGATAGAAGTAGTACTCCTTGACGTCCTCGCCGTGATTGCCTTCAGAGTTGGTGAGGCCGAACAGCCGCTCCTTCAGAATTGGATCGCGCTCGTTCCAGAGCGCGAGCGCGAAGCACAAACGCTGCTTGTCGTCGCTCAGTCCGGCGATGCCATCTTCGCCCCAGCGATACGCGCGCGATCGCGAGTGGTCGTGCGAGAAGTAGTTCCAGGCATTGCCGTCCTGGCTGTAGTCCTCACGCACCGTGCCCCATTGCCGCTCGCTGAGATACGGTCCCCATTTTCTCCATGGCGTGCTCTGCTCGCGCGCCTCAGTCAGTCGCGCCTGTTCGGCGTCCTGTCCGCCCGGCGCGTTCTCTTTCTGCGATTTCATGACACATGTCCTTTCTGATCTCGAACGAGCTGGTTGGTGGACTCGAGCGGAGCAGACACGCGACGGCTAAAAGCGAATTCCCACGGTGATCGGGAGGAACTGCCCATTGGCCCGCTTGCCGGTCGTTCCGGTGAGCGACGTTGCCTCACCCGGATTGATCTCCGGTCTCCAGATGTAGTGATAACGGAACTCGAGAAAGACACTCGCCGCGCAGGCGTCGTGACCGTCACCGGGCGGTAGTGGAGGCCAACGCCGGTCAGACCGTACGGCCTGACTCTGGCGTTCGATGGACTCTTGAACACCAGACTCGCGGTGCCGTACTGCATGGTCATGTCGGCCGTGAACGGCGTGGGCACGCCTTGGGCACCGGGAATCGACGAGACCGGCAACGAAAAATCTTTGGTCTCGGGATCCTGCGCCCGTGCCGGAGAGACTCCCACCATCAATGCAAAGGCGACCAGCCGTGCTGTGTGGCGCATGACTCTCCTCGCGTGTGACATCACTTGACGTCTTCTTCTCGTCTGTGAACGCAACGCGGAGGGGCAAGAAGCCTGCCCGGGTCTCATCCTTCTCCTGATGCGCTCCATAGCGAAAGTTGTGCGAGAATTCGCGGTGCCGCAGACGGCCCGTGGCGTGGGGCGGTCCTGCAGGCGCCGGCGGTCCGACCGCGGCCGGTCGCGACCGACACGAAAACTCGCGGACCATTTCGGTGGGGAACCCTTGATGCGAGCTACGCGTTTGGCGGATGCGTTACGTGCGGCAGTCGTCATCTTCGCGGTCCTGGCCATGAACACGTCTGCGTCCGGGCAGACGCCGGACCCCGGTGGTCAATCAATTCCTGGGCGGGCGATTCCGGTCGCGGAGCGGGCGACTCAGCCGCCCGGCCTGCCAATCTGGGATACCGCTGCCCGCCAGGAAGAACTCGATAAGTGGGTCGATGAATTTTTGGACTGGCAGGAGTGGGCGGCGACGTGGGGGAATCGTCGTGAGCCGGGCTGGTTCAGCAGCTCACGTAGCCGTCGGCCCAAGCCCAAT
Organism: Acidobacteriota bacterium; assembly: GCA_046765795.1. Lineage (GTDB taxonomy): Bacteria > Acidobacteriota > Vicinamibacteria > Vicinamibacterales > UBA2999 > Gp6-AA40. The sequence continues at coordinate 4,466 of JBKPRH010000429.1, forward strand.
CCACCGCTGTGGCTGTTCGACGCCTGCCAGAGCGTCGTTGTCGAACCGGATGCCATGAACGACCCCTGTCAATTGTTGGCGCAGTGGAGCGAAGGGGCTTTTGGTGCGACACAGCCGGCTGTGGCCCGTTCAGCGAGTGCAGGCGCTGAGAAAAACGACAAGACGACCTGGTGGGAGCATGTGCACCTGGATGGCGGATGGCCCGCTCTGCAATCAGGTGTCAACATCTTTGGCGTGCTGGGCATGCACGCGACAACGACGGTGAAAGGGCGTTTTCAAATCTTTGTCGCGCCAGGCGCCATGCTGATGAATGTGCCCACGACCGATGGAAGCCGCGCATGGACGGTCGCGACCACGTATGGCATTGCGTATCGCATTGGGGAATTCACGATTCCCGGGACCACCCGGCGCGCATATCTCCACTTGAACCTGGTGAAGGCCTGGCTGTTGTCCACGGGTCCCAATATGCCGTCAAGCAGCACCGACTTCGGCGGGCTGTCCGTCACATTCAAGAAGAATCCGTAACGTCTCACCGATCGTGGCGCTAACGAACCCAGTGCAGCACGTCGCGGATCACTGACCAGCGGGGGCGACGGCCCCCGCGCTCCTGACCAAGAATCCAGTACCGATACAGCGCGTCCAGCGTGCCGTCTTTTCGTTTCAACTCGATCCATGTGTTCACGAACTCGCCGAACCGGCGATCCGAGCGAGCGATCGGATACGCCAACGGCACTTTCAGCAGGCCCGGCTCGGGGATGACTACCGAATACGCTGGATAGATCAGCGTCCAGGCCGACCCGCGCTCAGCGGGCAGGGCGATGGCGTCCACGTCCGGCGACGAGGACTTGAGCACACTGGTCACGTCCTGCATTGGTCGAACGGTCGCGTTCGGCACCAGTGTGCGGAGCTTTTCCACGTAATACGACAGGTCGGGCACGGCGATCGTGAGCGACGCTCGTGTCTGGATAGCGTCCCAGGTTGTGAACTGATCGCGCGTCGAATCAGGGACGACCAACGCCATCGTCTCATCCAGATACGCGTTTGACAGCCGCACGGTAGTCGCAAGGTCAGTCGTGACCGGCACGCCCGACATGATGATGTCGCAGTAGCCGTGCTCGAGGTCGGTGGTCAGTTGTCCGCGATCGACGGGAACCAGTTCCAGACGCACACGAAGCTCGTTGGCCAGTTGGTGGGCGAGTTCGATGTCGTAGCCGACCAGCTCTCGGCGTTCGTTGAAAAACGCGAACGGCAGCGCATTCGGAAGATAGCCTACGCGGAGTGTCCCGCGCGCACGGATGGTATCGAGGACATCACCCTGAACAGGGAGCTCGTGATCCGGCCGCGTGCGGTGAACGACGACGTCGGCGGCCTGATGCAGCAAGTGCATCTGCCGAAGGACCTGATCCTTCGTGTATGGTTGCGCGAACGCATTCGCAAACACGGCGCGTGAGCCCGCGATGAGACCAACCGTCAGCGCGGTCGTCACAGCGAGATATCGAAAAAGCCGACGACGGCGGATGCGAAGAAGGCCGGCTGTCGCACAGGCGCCGAGCACACCCACGGTGAGGGTATGCATGGCGGCGAGCAATGTTCCGAAGTGCCCATTGATCACGCCGCTTGCCAGAAACAGCTGAAACGTGTCGGCAGGAATGCGGAACAGGTCGAGCAAAAAGGGCACGGCGACGTTCAGGCTGCCGAACGAGGTCAGGAATGCCGTGACGGCGAGACGCGGATAGTCTGCGAGATGAATCCTGGCATCGGAGAACCACGCGGCAAACAGCACGAAACTGAGCGACACGAGCTTGGCCGTGTGCGGGAAGTTGAACGACGCGGGAACGATCACATCCGGCAACGTACTCGCCTGACCGTCGCTCGGAGCCCGCTCCGCTACGAGCGTGCGGGCCGCTTCGATCAAGCCTGGCAACACGATGAAGAGGTCGCCTGCGGCGAAGGCCGTCAGCACTGCGTTGTGGCTGACAGCGAACACCGCGCGCATCGGTATCTCTGTTAACGCCGCTATCAGTCCCGGCAAGACCCAGAGCGCGATCAGCAACGTCACCATCACATAAATGACGATGTAGATCTGCAGCCTCCCGAACTGGTCCATGGTCATCGTCCCGGCCGCGGTCGCCGCGATGGCGAACAGCCCATACGGAGTGAGCTGAATGATCATCCGCGCCACGCGTGCGAGCGCTTCGCCGCAGACATGCAGCACATCGAGCACGACATGCTTTCGCTCGACGGTGATGAGTGCGACCCCGACGAGTACCGCGAACAGGACTACGGCGGGCACGATGTTGTCGGCGAGCGAATGGAATGGATTCGCCGGGATATAGAGGTCGATGAAGTTAAACGGTGTTCGCTTTTCGATGAGTGTCGTGCTGAAGAAGCTCGCGTTCTGAGTCCCTGGGAACGCTAGCGGAATGAGAAACATGTAGAGGATGGCGAGTCCCCACAGCGTGGCCAGCACGGCCACGGTTCGTGTGCCCAAGACCCGCGCGTCCCCCAGACGCAGCCGTCCAAGCCCGCCGATGATAGACACCGTCACGTACGGCAGCACGGTCATCTGCAGAAGCTTGACGTAGGCCTCGGCGACCCAGTGCAGCGGGGAAACGAGGTCTCCGAGAAAAATGCCGAGGCCGATTCCGCCTGCGAGCGCCACGAGGATGCGCGTGGATGAAACGGGCAGGGCGGCGCCGATGCGAGTCGGTACCGATGTCTGTAGCGGCGTCGAGGGTTGAGTCACCTTTGCAACGTCGTATCCATGAGCGCGCCATGTCCGCGGGGGTGGCGCCGCCCGCGCCATGTGCACTGCGCGTCACGACCTCTCGCGCAGCCCACGTCATGCCGTGGCGTCGTCGCGACTGCGCGTCTGGCTCGTTCGAGAATATGTCGCGTGCAGCGCCGAGCCACGGACCCGCATTTGCTTCTTGAGTCAGATGCCGGCATCAACAGCGGTGACGGCACAAGGGGGCATAAACATGACTGCAACGAAGACCATGATGCTGGCGGCAGCGGTGTGGGTGGCGATCGCCTCATCACCCCTGGCGCAATCGGTGTCGAAAGCCAACGTGCTGAAGATGAGTGCGACCATCACCGCCATCGACGCAGGCAATCGGATGGTGACGCTGCGCGACGACAAGGGCAATGAGGACACCTTCAGCGTGAGCAAGGACGTTCAGCGCTTTGACGAATTCAAAGTCGGGCAAAAGGTGAACCTCACCTATTACGAGTCCGTCGTGTTTCAGGTGGTCAAGCCCGGCGAAAAGGGCAGCGGCACCAGCTTCGAGGCGGGCGTGAATCGTGGGACGGGCGCGTTGCCCGCCGGGACCATCGCGACTCAGGAAAAGATGACGGTGACGGTGAAGGCCATTGATGCCGCCGTGCCCTCAGTGACCGTTGCCACTGATGACGGACGTGTCGTGACGCGGAAGATCGAGAACAAGAAGAATCTCGAGAACCTCAAGCCGGGCGATAGGGTCGACATCACCTTCACCCGGGCGTTGGTGACGGAAGTCGCGCCAGGTAACTAAGCAGATCGATGTGCCGTGGGCGTCCCGCTCGCGTGACGCCTACGCGCGCACACACTGCTCTGCAGCGATTCTCGTCTCGAGCCGCCGCCGTGGCAGACGAGACGCGCGCGGCTGGTCCTTTGCGACCGGGGTGGCGACTGGGAACACCCAGCGCCCACTCAAGATCTCGGGCCGTGGGCGATAGAGTCGCACCATGTAGTTCCAGCCCGCCATGATCGCGAGACAGTTGGCGGCTTGGGTGTCGCGGCCGCCGAACAGGACGGTCACGGAGCCGTCGCGGCTCCGCGTCGCGGTGAGGCTGTTGACGCTGTAGGCCTGTCGGGCGTTCGGTTCGAAGTAACCGTCAGCGTCGTAGACGCTAATCGACCAGAACCCATCCACGGGTACATCTCTCACCGTGAGCTGATGTACCGTCGTGCCGTCGTTCAGCGGCGGCGTCTCGTTGAGATACGTCGCCTCATCTTCAGGATTCCCGCCCCAGTGCACCGCCGTACCGATCAAGTGACGGATCGGATCGACCTGCGCACGCGAGCCGAACATGCCTCGCGAGTCGTGCACGGTGCGGCCCAGGGCGACGAGCGCGTTCCGCACCCGGGTCTGACTGGCTCTGTCCCACGCGGGCGCTTGAAACCAACCTCGACGCGCTTGCTCGACGACGATCGCCTCCTGTAGACGATGCGCCTCCTGCAGGTCGTGCGGGTTGCGCGGGTCAACGAGCGTCCGTATTTCGGCCATCGCGTATCGCGTGCCGATCTGCGCTCGGCTCAGCACATGGCGTCCCGCGCCATGCACAACGGCCGGCGCGAATTGATCCTGATCGATGACCAGCATCGACATGAATCGCGCGCCGCTGTCCGGGAGCGTGATCGTCACCGGCCCGGCATCGAGATCGAACACCGCTGACGAATACAGCGTGTCACGATTCGGCCGCACGACCGTCTGCCACTCGATCGGCATGACCTCGCGACGATGGTAGAAGCACCCGACACCGCCTGCCAGCCGTACCGTCCATCGGAAGTACATGTCCGTCTCGGCGCGGTTGAAGTTATCGGGCGTGACGATCGCGTCGTGCGAGGTGTGCGGCAAGTTGTTCATCGGTCCTCCAGGCAGGCGAGTCGGCGGCGCACGGACGCAACTCACGTGCCGAGGCTCGACAGTGCTGCGTATGGCGGTTCTGCGCGGGCGCTCACGACCTGTCGTGAACAACCGCGACATTTGGGTGATCGCACGCCGGCAACGACCTGTCGTTCGAGGTCGTCAGAGAGAGTC
>JBKPRH010000430.1:0-7562 GCA_046765795.1 Acidobacteriota bacterium
TCTCACGCGTGGGGCGATGGTCAACGCCAAAGAGTCGGCGCACGACCAGACCGCACTGATGTGGGCCGCGGCCCAATCACACCCGCAAGTCGTACAGGCTTTGCTGGAGCGCCGGGCTGATGTGCGCGCGCGTTCGCGCGAGTACACGCAGACAGTCACGAGCGAAGTCACGCAGCGGGCCGGGCGCGAGACGTTGAACTACGCCGTGCCGCGTGGCGGCATGACGGCGCTGCTCTTCGCGGCGCGGTCCGGTGACGCCGAGTCAGCGCAACTGCTGATTTCGGCCGGCGCCGATGTGAACGACGCCCTCCCCGACGGTGCCAGCGCGCTCATCGTTTCCGCGCACAGCGGTCATCGTCAGGCAGCGATGACGCTGCTCGACAACGGCGCCAACCCGAATGCCGACCTCGTCGGCTACACCGCGCTGCATGCCGCCATACTCAAGAGCGACGTCGAGCTGGTCAAGGCGCTGCTCGCGCACGGCGCCGATCCGAACGCCCCGATCACGAAAGGCACACCGGTCCGACGCAACAGTCAGGACTTCGAACTACCTAAGACGTTGATCGGCGCTACGCCGTATGCGCTCGCGGCAAAATTCCTCGAGCCCGAGATCATGCACGCGCTCGCGTCAGCGAAGGCCGACACGCAGCGGCCCATGAAGGATGGGGCCACACCGCTGATGGCGGCCGCAGGGATGGGCATGGTCGCGCCGGCGCAGGATGAGAAGCGTGGCACCGACCGTCGCGGCCTCGCGATTCTCGACGGCGGCATCGTCGAACCCGAGAGTCGCGTACTCGAGACCGTGACGGCCGCATTGAGCCTGGGCAGCGATCTCGAGGCCATGAACCCGTCCGGTGAAACCGCGCTGCACATCGCGTCGGCGCAGGGATACGAGACCGTCGTGCGAGCGCTGGCTGAACGCGGCGCAAATCTCAACGCCCGTAACCTGCGCGGTCAGACCCCGCTGGGCGCACTGCTCGCGCGCAAAGCCCGGCCCAACATGATCGAGCTGCTCCGCAAGCTCGGAGCAGGAATGTAGAGGCTACTCGTAAAACTGCGGCGACTTCTTCAACTTCGCGTTGTGCACGAAATCGTGCTCGATCCAGATCTCGGTCTTCGTCCGTTTCAAATACTCCTCGATCATGACGCGTGACGCCGCCGATTGCTGGACGTTGAACTCGGTGTCAGGTGGTGGCCGCTTCAAGGTGCGCTCCTGCGGATAGTGATAGAGATCCCCGGCGATCATCACGCGACCGGTCTTTGGCAGATTCAACACCAGCACCTGATGCCCAGGGGAATGACCGGGCGCTGCCTTCAGCACGACGGTACCGTCGCCGAAGACGTCGTACTCGTCGCGATCGAGGCTGATCGACTTACTCGATTTGATGTTCTCGAAGAACGTGCGGTTGACGCGTGTGTTGCCCTCTTCCCACATGAAGGCTCGTTCGGCCGGCCGGGCCAGCCACGTCGATGCGACGAACAGGTTCGCGTTGGCGTTGTGGTCCACGTGCGCGTGAGAGAACGCAAAGTAGGTGATATCTGATGGACGGTACCCGAGTTCCGCAAGCTGACTTGTGAGCGTTCGCGGCACGGTGGTCACCGCGGCAGACGTCGCCGTCGGGTTTCCCTGTTCGCCCCGAGCGCGCGCCTCCACCGTGTCGTCAGGCAGAATCCCGAGGTCCCACATCAACGTGCCCTTCGGATGCGCGACCAGGAAACACGGCACGGAAAACCGCGTCTCGCCCACTTCCTCCGGCGTCACCTTGTAGCGTTCCGTGCCGGCGCGATTCACGTTGATGACACCGCAATCGAAGACGTAGAGCCGCGCTGTCTTCGGCGGCGCCGGTGGTGAGGCAGCCCGCTGCGCATCGACGGACACCTGAAGACCGAGAACAAGGGCCGGAAGCAGCATTCGCGCGAACGTTTTCATGACGGCCACCTCGCTGAAGACGAGCGACCGGAGTCTACTCCTGTCGACGCAGAGCGTGCTATCGTCGTCGCGGCCGCGACCGATACGGTATGGCTCTCTCAGCTCTGCACCTTACCTGCCCGCGCTCGACGTTCACCGATGCGCGGCGGAGGAGGTGACGATGCCGCGGGAAACATTGCAGGCACGCGTAGATAGATTGGAAAAGCGTGTGGAGATCCTCGAACAGCTTCCGAAGCGCGTGACGGCACTCGAATCGCAGATCGTGCTACTTCGAGACGAGATGCGAAGTGAGTTTTCTGCGACGCGTGCCCGCGACGATGAGACGCGGCGTCTGCTGACGGAACGCATGGACTCCATGTCCGACGGGCTGACGAAACGAATGGACTCCATGTTCGAGCTACTGAGCGAGCGGATGGTGTCCCTCTTCGATGAGAATGAGCGTCATATGCGCCTTCTTCACGAAAACCTTATTCAGCGGATTTCGACCATGAGAGAGAGCCGTTCATGAAGATTACGAAGCCCGTCATCGCCCTGATCGTCTTGTCGTGCATGTCTGCGACGTCTGCGTCGGCAGAGGAGATCAGAGTCCTGTCCTCGGTCGGCATCAAGGCCGTCGTTGACGTGCTCGGACCACAGTTCGAGCGAACGACGAAGCACAAGGTGACGACGACATTCGACCTGGCGGGCGTGCTGAAGACGCGCATCGAAGGCGGCGAGCCGTTCGACGTCGCGATTCTGACGCCGGCGATGATCGACGAGCTGATCTCGAAGGGCAAGATCGCCCCGGCGACCCGCGTGGAAGTCGCTCGCACCGGCCTCGGCCTGATGACCCGCGCGGGAGCGCCGAAGCCCGACCTCAGCACGAGCGAAGCGTTTCGCAAGACACTCCTCGGCGCCAAATCCATCACCTATGTGACCGCCGGCGCCAGCGGCGTGGCGTTCCTCGCGACCGTCGAGAAGATGGGAATCGCTGATGCCATCAAGGCCAAGAGCAAACCCGCAGCGAACGGCGAGCAGGTGAATGCCAACATCCTCAACGGCACCGCGGAATTCGCCGTGCTCCCGGTCAGCGAGATCTTGCCGGTCAAAGGCGCGCAGCTCGGCGGTGTGTTTCCGTCGGCCGTGCAGACCTACATCGTCATGGCAGCCGGCGTGAACACGAATGCCAAGAGCAGCGTGGCGCGGGAATTCGTCACGTACCTGATGGCAGCGCCGAATTCTGCCGTGATTCGCGACAAAGGAATGGAGCGGTGAGTTCATTCGTCTTGCCTACGCCGATTCGATCCGCGGACCGTGGAAGATTCACGAGCCCGGTGTCCTGAACGTCGAGAACACCGCGTTCTACCGACCACAGCCCGATCCACCTGAAAGTCCGAGCGGCGTCTACACACACCTCGCCTCGCCGGAGATCTCCCCGTGACGAAGTCCGAAGTTGGAGAAATCGATCTGCGGGGAGCAAGGCATCGCTGGCGCCGAGGTCACGATCACGCCATAATCGCGCCACCATGAAGCACGCGTCGCTCGTTTTTCTTACCGTCTTCGCGCTCATCACCTCCTCCTCCGCTGCCGGCGACTACACCGTTGCCGCGAACTGGATGAAGCTGCCCGAGGGCAAGGCACAGCTCGGCAATCAACATGGCGACGTTGCGGTCAGTTCTGCGGGTGACGTGTACGTCAGCGTGCAGGACCCGGCGGCCGGTCTACAGGTGTTCGCACCCGATGGCAAGTTCCTGCGTAACGTGAACGGCGCACCGAGCGACTTCCACGGCTTCGTGATTCACAAGGAGGCTGGCGGCGAGTTCATCTACGGCGCCACGCTGCGCGGTCAGACGATCGTCAAGATGACCCTTGAGGGCAACATCGTGATGACGATCGGATCGGCCTCGATTCCCGATCAGTACAAGGTGCGCAACGCCCGAAGCAATCAGTTGGCGCTGCTCCTGACCGGACTCGACGTCGCACCGAACGGCGACATCTACGTCGCGGACGGCTACGCCAGCGACTACATTCACCGGTTCGACAAGACCGGCAAGTACCTCACGTCGTTCGGTGGCAAGAACCCGCCGTACAGCTTCAACACGCTGCACAAGCTGGCCATCGACACGCGCTTCACGCCGGCACGTCTCATCGCCTGCGATCGCGCCAACAACCGCCTCGTCCACCTATCGCTCGATGGACAGTTCCTCGGTGTCGTTGCGAAAGACCTGCTGTTGCCGGCGGCGATCGTCATCGACGGCGACAACGCGATCGTCGGTGAGCTGGGCGGTCGCGTGACCGTGCTCGACAAGGCTGGCGCGGTCGTCACGCGAATCGGTGCGAACACCGAGCAGGGCGTCGGCACCAACAAGCTGCCACCGGCGCAGTGGCGCGAAGGATTCGTCCTCTCACCGCATGGCGTCGCGCTCAATGCGCATGGCGATCTGTTCGTCTCGGAATTCAATGCATTCGGCCGCGTTCACCGCTTCAATCATCCGTAGTTCGTAGAGGCGGGTCTTTAGACTCGCCTGGAGATCGATCCATGACGATCAAAACCTCCGCATTCATCGCCATCATCGGTTCCGCGCTGCTGGCCTCGAACGCCGGCGCGGCCACCTGTGAATCGCTCAAGTCGGTCACGATTCCCAACGTCACGATCGTCAGCGCCGAGTCAGTCGCCGCGGGTCCGTTCGTGCAGCCAGGTCGGGGTGGCACCCCGGCACCAGCGCCTGCCGCGCAAGCAGCAGGCGGACGAGGCGCAGCGGCGCAGCCGATCCCGGCGCACTGCCGCGTCAAGCTGGTGCTCAAGCCATCCAGTGATTCGAACATCAACGCCGAACTGTGGATGCCGAGCGCCGATTGGAACGGCAAGTTCCTCGCCGTCGGCAACGGTGGCTTCGGCGGATCGATTCAGGGCTACAACGACATGCAGGTGGCGCTGCGCCGTGGTTACGCGACGGCGGGCAACGACACCGGGCACAGCGAGGCCGACGGGCCGAACGGCATGTTCGCACTCGGCCATCCCGAGAAGATCGTCGACTTCTCTCACCGCGCGATGCACGAGATGGTGGTGACGTCCAAGCGGCTGGTCGATGCGTTCTACAGCAAGCCGGTCCAGTTCTCGTACTACAAGGGCTGCTCGACGGGCGGACGGCAGGGCGTGATGGCGGCGCAGCGGTTCCCTGAAGACTTCGACGGCATCATCGCCGGCGCACTCGCCAATCGTCACATCCAGATGCACACCGCAGGCGTGGCGCGCAGCATCGAGCTGTCTCGACATCCCGACCAGGCGATTTCTGCAGCGAAAGCGGCGCTGGTGTCGAAGGCCATCCTGAACGCTTGTGACCCGCAGAAGGAAGGCTTCGTCAACAACCCGCGGGCATGCACGTTCGACGTCACGAAGCTGGCGTGCTCAACGGCGTCCGGTGCGGACACCAACAGCTGCCTGACACCCGCGGAGATGAAGACTGTCAACACGTTCTACAACGGCGTGAAGAACAGCAAGGGCGAACTGATCTTCTCGGGCCAGCAGATCACCAACCCGCTGCCCGCGTTGCAGCCACCCACGGGCCTTCCCGGCGGCGGCTACGACACGGTTCGCATCTGGGGCTTCCAGAACGCCGACTTCGACTGGAAGAACTTCAATCTCGATCGCGACATGCCGATCATCAATGCAAAGACCGGCTTCGTCGATGCGACCGATCCCGACCTGAGCAAGTTCAAGGCGCACGGCGGCAAGCTGCTGCTCTATGCCGGCTGGGGCGACACGACGATCACGCCCGAGAACACCGTGCTCTACTACGAGAGCGTGCTGCAGAAGATGGGCAGGAACCAGGGCGACTTCACCCGGCTGTTCATGGTGCCGGGCATGGCGCACTGCGGCGGCGGCGCGGGCCCGAACACCTTCGACTCGATCGGCGCGCTCGAAGCGTGGCGCGAGAAAAGTACTCCACCCGCGGAGATCACCGCGTTCAATCCGCAGACGGGTCTCTCGCGTCCAGTGTGTCCGTATCCCCAGTACGCGAAGTACAAGGGCACGGGCAACATGAAAGATGCGGCGAACTGGTCTTGTGTTGCCCCGTAGAAGTTATTCTTGATTTAGCGATCTTTGATTGTCGATTCGTTGTTGATTGTTGAGTACTGATCGTCGATGAGCTCGGTGTGGCCACCAATCGACAAATCAGCAATCACAAATCAGCAACGAATCAACCATCGACAATCAGAGATCGAAAATCGATTTCTAAAAGCTAAAGGTCACATTGAACCGCGCAAACCGCGGCGGGACAATGGCCGTCGGCTGCAGCCAAGTTGCGCCGTTGTTCGATAACGCGAAGTTCGAATCGAACGTCGTGGTGTCGTTCGTGTTGAACAGGTTGTAGAGATCGACGCCGACGTCTGCCCTCCGCGACCCGAAGCGGATGATCTTCGCGAAGCGCATATCCACCTGATTAAGCCGCTCGTCTGGATACAGATCGCCATTGGCAAGGAGGTTGACCGTCGTGGTGCCGTTCGGCAGCGCGCCGGCAGGCAATCGTCCCCCGAGCAGATCCTGGACGGTGGGTTGACCCGGAATGTAGCTCGCCGAGGTTGGCGAGTTCGGCAGAATCACATTGGCATTGAGTGATGCGCCGTTGGTGGCGGACCCGCCACCCACGCCGCCGATGTTGTTCGGGTTCAGCGACCGGAACTGCGCGCTCACCAGCACGTCGATCTTCGGCACAGTGTAGGCGGCCAGCCCCCTGAACGATGTCATGTAAGGCTCGGTCACATGGCAGCTTCGCGCCATGACCAGCGGTGATGCAGCGGTCCCCTGTCCGAGGATGGTTTCCGGAAGATTCGCGGCGGAGTCGCAATTGTCGCGCACCCCGCGCCCGGTGCTCGTGCCGCCCTGGAACGTCAGACCGTTCTGAAGACGCGCATTCAACGACACGTTCACGCCGTGCCAGTACTGCGTACGCTCCGATCCGAAATCGGTCTCGAACGTGCGATTGGTCTGCGCCCCGATCGCGGCCAGGCGCGAGTACACCGTGACCGGATACCCACCGCCGCCCGGCAGATCGGGATGCATCGGCGCTGTGTACGTCCAGGGCGTGTAGTCAGACGGTCCGACCAGTTGGTTGTCGTCCACGAAGAAGTTCTGGAACCAGCGCCTGTTGTAGCTGACGTCCACCGAGAGGCGTGGCAACAGCTCGTGCTGAACAGACACGCCAAGCTGCCAGTCGCTCGGACGCACACCCCAGCCCTCGAGAATCGCCGGGTTGATGACCGTCAAGTTCGGATTCGCATTCCCAAAGTTCACGTTGTCTCCCGTCAGAGCCGCACACTGGTCACCGCCCGTCGCACGGTTGTCCTGCAGGTTCGGGTTGCGCAGATCGCAGTCGACGACAAAATTGCCGTTATCGACCCAGCCCCGAGTGAACACGTTTCTGACGATGCGGGCAGCCGGGTTATTGGCGGTGTAATTCTCATCGTTCGTCGCGTTCTGGAGGTATTTCCCGATATTGGCCTTGAGCGCGGTCTTGCCATTGCCGAAGACGTCCCAGGCCCCGCCGACCCGCGTGGTGATGTCGTTGTATCCCGCGACACTCACCGTTCTCGGGAACGTGATCGGCGCGGGATTGAACCTCGAGATCTCGGTCGTGCCGTTGTGCTCTTC
>JBKPRH010000431.1:0-39895 GCA_046765795.1 Acidobacteriota bacterium
GTCGTTGCGCCGGTCAGCGGCGTCATCCTGAAACGTCTGCGCGAAAGCGAGTCGGTCGTTCCTGCCGGCGAACCGCTGCTCGAAATAGGCGAGCCGGGAAAGAGCGAGATCGTCGCGGATTTCCTTTCGACAGACGCGGTCCGCATCCAACCGGGCGCGGCGGTGCTCATCGAAGGGTGGGGCGGCAATGAGCCGCTCAAGGGGCGGGTGCGCCGCGTCGAGCCGGCGGGATTCATGAAAGTCTCGGCACTCGGTGTCGAGGAACAGCGCGTAAACGTGTTGATCGACTTCGACGATCTCTCAATGGCCACGCGTCTCGGCGACGCCTACCGCGTCGAGGTTCACGTCGTCATCTGGCGAGAGGAGAACGTCATAAAAGCGCCCGTCGGTGCCCTGTTCAGACGCGGCAACGACTGGGCGACGTTCGTCATCGACGGCGAACAAGTCCGATTAACCACGACGGAACTTGGTCAACGCAACGACCAGGAGGCGCAAATCCTCAAAGGACTCTCGGCAGGTCAGACGGTTGTGCTGCATCCACCCGATACACTCACCGATGGCGCGCGAGTCCGCGTACGATCGACGCCATGACCACTGCCACCGTCTGCCCCAACATCGGTCCGCGCGAACGACAGCGTCGTCTCGTCGGTGGATTGTTCTTTCTGGCGATCGCGATCTGTGTGGCCGGATCCGTGCTCGTGTTCAAGGCGCCACGTCCGTGGCGGCTGCTGGTGTTCTTGCCGACGTGGGCCGCCGCGATTGGCTTCTTTCAGGTCCGCGCGAAGACGTGCGTGGCGCTCGCCGCGCGCGGGTTGAGGAACATGGACACGGGCGATGAGGCGATCACCGATCCGCGTGAGCTCGACCAGGTCCGTGCCCAGTCGCGCGGCGTCCACATCCGCTCGATCTTGACCGGCGTCATCGCCGCCGCTCTGCTGCTGCTCCTGCCTTGAGGCTTCGCCTTTGCCCTTTGACCGTTGACGTGCGCTACGCGTGCTTTTCGCGCACAGTCGTGTGCGCCCATTCCCGGTGGTGCCTCAGCGCCTGACGCCGCAGTTCGCGCAGCATGCTCCAGCGGATGAAGCGGATGCCGAGGCTGAACGCCATCCAGTACCAGAAGAACTTGCGCCGTGCGGCCGGGTCTGTGGGCTCGACTCGTGTCTCCGTACGAAAGCGCGTACGCTCGGGACCGATTGGATCCGCCTCGAGTGTCCACACGATCTTGATGTAATCCGGTTCGTCGAATGCGGCGAACCTGTGCGATGGAATGGTGCGGAACGTGACGTTGCGCGTCCACGGTCTCGTCGCCGCGCCCATGACGATCGAGCGGCATGGCGTGTGCGCAAGCAATCCCCAGCCCAGCACCATCGTTTCGGCGACGATGCCCAGCGGTTTGACCGGCGGCTCGAACGTATCGCCCATGAGCCACGCACGAATCCGGAAGATCGCGCGGACGAGCGGCAGTGCTTGCAGGTTCAATCGCGTGGAATCGAAGAACACGAGGTCAGCCGGAGCGGCGATTTCGATCTCGTGGTGATCGCTCACGTACGGATGCGCGATGAAGGCCGCTGCTGGCGATTCAGCAGACCGCTTCGGCAGCAGGCCCCATTCCATGACCAGCAAAGAGGCGAACGCAATCACCGAGAACGGAAACCCTGAGCCGACGCCGAGTGGCGCGATCGCCAACAGGAACACCGACGCGCCCATCACCCCGAGCCATCGCGCGTCGCCCTTGCGAGACAGCAGGATGGCAATCGTCAGCTGTCCAGCAGCGATCGAGAGGACGAAGGGCTGGATGCGCGTGCTGAACCATCCAGCGATGAAGTCGCGATAAATGGCGGAGGGTGTCAGGTCGCCATAGACGAGATAGACCCACGGCTCCCTGGCTGCCGTCATCGTGTTCACCGCGGCCGCCCACACGAAGATGGCCACCCAGATCCATCGAACGATGGCGGGTCGCCAGAACGCGAGCGCGAGAATCCCCAACGCGATGAGATTCGCGCTCAGATACGCGACGAGGTATTCCTGCGGAATCATGACGACCCTCCGTTTTCATTCGACTGGAGGGCAAACCACGGGCCGAATCAGTGGTGCGACTTTGGGCGCAATTTCAGAAGTTGACCAGTGACAACAGGGGGAAGAATTCGCACGAGAGGGGAAACGTTCGCGCAGGTCTGGTCCGCCTAAAGGCGGACACTACGAGCGTTACGAACGCGGGCCGACGATGGCAAGCGCGACGAGCGAGACCCATGCGAGAAGCAACGCGAGCGTCTGTATGGGTGTTTCAACGGGAGGAGCCAGCGCCTCGCTGTGGGGCTCAAGCAAACGGACGAGCTCGGGTCGCCCGCGCAAGTGGCCACCTTCACAACGGCCGACGGTACGGCCGTCGCGAATCGCGTCCATAACACCAGCCTTGCTGCGCTCACGACCGAACAAGTAGGTGCGACAAAAGCCCATTGGTCCGCTGGTGTGGAAATCGGACGACCCGATCGCGGCGATCTCCGGATTTCGCGCCAGCGCTCGTTGATAAAACTCGTCGAACTGCTTCGATGCCTCGGGCGCGAGCGTGTCGCGATGCGCCACTTCCACACCGTCGAGTTCGGCAAGCGCTTCCGGGTCATACCCGTCGAAGCCGTGCATCGGATGCGCGGCAATCGCCAGACCGCCTTGCGCGTGCACATCGGCAATCGCGCCGCGAGCAGGCTGATCCCAATTGACGGCCCGCTCGATGCCGACGCCAATCAGATGGAAGTTGCGTCCGGTGATCTCCTCGCCAACGAGGACGATCGGCCCTGTTGATGACTCCGCAGACGATCGACCAAGACGGGCGGCGAGCGTTTGGTTGTGATTGGTGATCGCGATCGCGTCGAGCCCGAGGTGCGCTGCGTGATCCTGCATACTCCACGGAGCGATGCCGCCGTCCCCGACGAACGCGTGGACGTGGAAATCGCCCGACAACACCTGATAGCCCTCGACCGTGATTGGCTCCCGCACCGGCTTCCTGTCAGTGAACGTGCTCACCGCGACGCCACCGGCGAGGCCACACACCGCGAGGATTCGTACGCCGTTCATGCCCCGATGAATGCCAGGACTCGCGGCCAGAGCCCTGAGACAAGGACGACATAGCCGAAGAACGCCGTCCACGTCATCGCCTGGTGAGCCACGATCAACAGGTGTGCCCGCGCCGGGGTGCAGCCGAGGACTATTCGACAGAACGCCGACAGGATGATCGTCGTCCACACGGCTGGCACCAGCAGGCTGAGCACCTGGATAACCAGCGGGATCGGCACCGGCGTGAACGTCTCGATGCCGATCGTGACCAGCATCCACAACGACCACGGAAGATGTGCGGCAAACAGCAGCTCGAGGCACCGTGGCACGCCGAGCCGACGGCCAGGGGCCCGTCCGATCACCACGAGACCAATCAGCCATTGGGTGATCGGCACGAAGCTCCAGCAGACGATCCCCATCAACACGAGGCCGGGCGGCAGGCGTCGAGCCGACGACAGCGTGACGGCCGTGCCGACCAGGATTGCGACGAAGGCAATACGTTCGAGCGCACGCAGCCACGTACCGCGCACCGGCTCGGCGATCGATTGGCGATAGGTCTCCGTTGGCGACAGCGCCAGACGGAGATCAAGCGGCACGCGTGACCTCGATCGGGCTGCCCCACAACTGGGCCATCACGGCCTGGGATTGCTCGACAGGACCGGTCGTCCAGAATCGCTCGCTCCCGACACGCGCGTCAGGGGCCAACAGACCGCCGGCCTCGAGACGACGACGCAACTCTTTGGCAACAGCGACGGCCGGATCGATCACCGTGACGCCTGACCCGGCCACGTCCTGAATGACTTCGCTCAGAAACGGATAGTGCGTGCATCCGAGGACGATCGTGTCAGCGCCGTTGTCCACGAGCGGTCTGACGTATCGCTCAACCAACGACCGCGTCGGCGGTGTGGACAACTCGCCAGCCTCGACACGTTCGACCAGCCCCGGCGCTGGCTGCGTGACAACGCGCACACCGGCGGCATGTGTCTCAACCAGTTTTGAGAACCGCTCGCTGGCCAGCGTCTGCGTCGTCGCCAACACGCCGACGACGCCGGAACGCGTGCGCGCGACAGCCGGTTTGACCGCCGGCTCGATCGCGATGATTGGCATCGCGAACCTCGCACGCAGCGCGTCAACGGCGATACCGGTCGCCGTATTGCAGGCAACGACGACGGCCTTGACGCCTTCGCGCTCGAGCAGCGTGACCATGGCAATCGATCGTTCCGTGATCACGGCCGCCGGCCGATCGCCATAGGGGGTGTAGGCAGAGTCTGCGAGATAGATCAGATCTTCGGCGGGGAGCGCACGACGAATCTCGCGCAGCACTGATACACCGCCGACGCCCGAGTCGAAGACGCCGACCGGTCGCTCGCTCGTCGTCACAACGGGCGGCCCGTTCGACTCACTTCGTTCGCTCAGACGAGCCCCGTTCGGCTCGCTTCGCTCGCTCAGGATTGGCGAGCTCAAATACACAGTGCTCGTAGCCGTGGAACTGGACGCGGCGTCCTTCGGTCATGCCGAGACGAAGCGCCACACGCTGAGAGTTCACGTTCACCGGTCTGATGAGCGAGATGACGTGGTCGTAGCCCCACTGATTGAACGCCGCATCGCGAATGGCTGCGCCGGCCTCCGTCGCGTAGCCGCGGCCCCAGTAGGCGCGATCGAGGAGCCAGCCAATCTCGGGATGGCGCTCGCCTTCAACGTCCTGAAATGCGAGTCCGACTTGACCGACCGGCACTCCTGTCTCGCGCTCGACGGTCAGCCAGAGACCTTTGCCGTCGCGGCGATAGCGTTCGAGCTGCCGCTCGAGCCACGTCTCCGATTCGGCGCGGCTGAATCGGCGCTCGTAAAAGCGATTCACCTCGGGATGCGCCATCATCATCGCGATGAAATCGATGTCGCGCCGGGTCATCTCCCGCAACAGCAATCGGGGTGTTTCGAGAATGACCCGGCTCATGAATCTTCGGAACCTATGACACGTGCGCCGCTCGCGCTGCTCCAACAGACTCCGCGAGCCGCTTGAGGCCCTCGTCTATTTCCGTGGGTGACAGCGCACAGAACGGCAAGCGAACGAAGCGCTCGCCGCCTCCGTCAGGGAAGAACGCGAGACCGTCGGCGAGATTGAGCGCGCGGGTCGACGCTTGCTGCCGTACTGCCGTCGTGCTGACACCTTCCGGCAACGTCAACGAGATGAAGAAGCCGCCGTCAGGCCGTGTCGCGGTTGCGTCGGGCATGTACTTGTCGAGACCTGCCAGCGTCGCGTCGAGACGCGGCGCATACAACGCCTTGAGCTTCTCGATCTGCGGCGGGAGCAACCCGCGCCGGCACCACTCGTAGGTGATCGCCTGCGCGACGTAGCCGGGCGAGATGTAGGTATCCTCCGCCACCTTCGCCAGACCGCCGAGAATCGAGGGCTCGCCAATCATGAATCCACAACGCACGCCAGGCGCAATGAGCTTGGTGAACGAGCTCATATGGAGCGTGCGCTGCGGCGCCAGCGAATACAGCGTCGCCTCTTCCTTGCCGCGATAGCGCAGCATCCGATACGGCGCATCTTCGACCAACAGGAAGTTGTACTTCTCGGCGAGCGCAGCAAGCTGCCGCCGCTTCTCGCCGGAACACGTCGCTCCCGCCGGATTCTGAAAGTCAGGAATGACGTAGAAGAACTTGGGCACCGCCTTCTGCAGCGCACGCTCGAGCGCCTCGATGTTCGGACCGTCGGCCTCGAGCGGAATGCCCACGACCTTCGCCCCGTGCCGGCGCAACAAGTTGATCGTGCGGTCGTAGCTCGGCGACTCGGTGAAGACCAGGTCTCCAGGCTTCAGCATCTGCAGGCACAGGAACTCGATCAGCTGCAGCGAACCATTACTCGTCATCACGCGATCGATGGCGACGCCCTGCCACTCGGCGAGCCACTGCCGCAGCGGCTCGAAGCCGCGCGAGGGCCCGTACTGCAACATCGCCGTGCCGTGTGTCTTGAAGACAGCGCCAGCGGCGTCGATCAGATCAGCCGTCGGAAAGGATTCGTTGGCGGGAACACCACGGGTGAAGTTGATAGTCTCCATGCACTCCTTCGTCTCCGGGTCCGCCTCAAGGCGGACACTACACGGGTCCGCCTGAAGGCGGACACTACACGATCTTATTGTGTCGCGAATGCCAGCAGGACGTTGCCGGGAGCTCCGCCGAACCGCATATAGCCGGAGTTGACAAACACGATTCCACCCGTTACGACGGCACCGGGGCCATCAATCGCGCCGCCACTTCCCTTCACGCCGTTCACGGTGTCATAGCTGCGAATCGTGTCCATGTCCCAGATGACTGAGCCGTCGCGCGTCGCATAGGCGCGCAAGTGGCCGTCGAGCGATCCGGAAAACACGACGCCGGGTATCGCCGTCAGCGCCGCTGACTGGGCCGGACTGCAGTTCGGCCGGTCCGTGCACGGCGGAGGTGCAGCGCGCCAGACGGGACTGCCGTCGGCGATCCGCAGCGCAGTGAGCCCACCGCCGACTTTCGGATCGAGAATTCGCGCCGTTGCCGTCCTCGTCGCCACGGCATCGGACGCCGCGGCATAGACGTACTGTCCATCGCTGGCCATGCCCCACTGCACACCGCCGTTGATGCCGCCCTGACCGACGCGCGTCTCCCACATCACCTCGCCGTTCTTATCCGGATCGAGGGCCCACACGACTCCGGACTTCTGACCCGCGACAAGCAGCTCGCGTCCACCAGTGCTGCTCACCAGGATCGCGGGCGATCCAAAGTCGTAGTCGGGTCCGTTGCCCTCCGGACACAACGCACCAACTGGTGTCGTCGAGCATGCGGAGTTGTAGACATCGCTCGGAAACACCTGCTTCGACCAGACGATGCGCCCTGTCTCGAGATCAAGCGCCATGATCGAATCGCTCGTCGTCGTCGCCGGCTTCGAGTAGTTGTTGCCGGTGGTGATGTACAGCCTGCGTCGCTTCACATCGAGCGTGGGCGCTCCCCACACTGCGGCGCCAGATGGGCCGAACGTGGCCGTGCCGGTCGCGGTCTTGCCTGTAGATGCAGCGGGCGTCGGGATCGTGTACGTCCTCCATACGACGCTGCCGTCGCGAACGCGCATCGCGACGATGCTGCCGCGAAATGTGCAGCAGGGGTAATCAGGATTGAGCGATCGTGATTCTTCCCACGAGGCGACGGCCACGTACGCGATACCGTCGTGCACCACGGGCGGCGCGCTCAAGCGCACAGCCTCGTGGTCGTCCGGTCGCTTCCTCCACATGAGTCGGCCGTTCGACGCCTCGAGCGCGTAGAGCCAACCCGTAAGGTCGCCGAACACGAGCGCCTGTTTTCCCTCGCTCGGCGTCGCGACGATCGCCGATCGGATCGGACCATTGGCCTGAAACGTCCATTGCAGACAACCGCTGTCGGCGCGCAGTGCGTGAACGACACCTCCAGCGCTGCCGATGAACACCTGGTTGCCGATCACCGTTGGCTGCGAGAAGGCGGAGATGTCGCCGTCGAATCCAAACGCCCACTTGAGTTTCAGTTGCGGCACCTGCGCCGCAGTCAGACCGGCGAGCGCGGCGGAAGCAAAGCGAGCGTTGTCGCGTGTGGGACTCCAGCCGTTCCAGGCCGGTGCGCTATCGGCACTCACTGTGACCGACCGATCGCGGCAAAACGACGATGCTGCGGGCGGCGCATCGCCTCCGGGCTTGCCGAGAAATGTCGCCACGGCCTCGCGTTCGTCGTTGCGCAACTGATAGGCGATGGTCATCATCGCGCCGAAGTTCAGCGTGCGCAGGATGCGAGACGAGGTCATCGCCTTGAGCGTGTCGACGCTCGGTGTCCGGCCGTCGGCCGGCTTCTCGTGACATGCGGCGCAGCGGCGCTGATAGACAGCGTCGCCGGATGGACTCTGGGCCGCGGCGAGCGTGGCCGACATGACGAACGCGATGGGGACGAGGAGCGTGAGCCGCGCGGTCACCCCTCGGCGTTGCTCGGGGTGCCCTGAGCGCCAGTCGAAGGGCATGGCCGCGATTCTACCAATCGGTCGGCGCGTAGTCCTTGAGGAATTGCCCCCAGATGTGCGTGCCGGTGTTGAAGCCGTTGATGATCGGATCGACGATGCGCGCGGCGCCATCGACGATGTCGAGCGGTGGATGGAAGCGCTGTTCGGCCGTCTTGCGCGCGGCGATCTCGACCGGATCCTCGTCGGTGACCCACCCGGTGTCCACGCTGTTCATGTGGATTCCATCGGTGTGGTAATCGGTCGCGGCTGTGCGCGTCATCATGTTGAGCGCCGCCTTGGCCATGTTGGTGTGGGGATGGCGCGTGGTCTTGAAATTCCGGTAGAACTGCCCTTCAACGGCAGACACATTGACGATGTGCTTGTCGCGATCGGGCGTGCGCACCATGAGTGGCTTGAGTCGCGCGTTGAAGATGAACGGCGCGACGGCGTTCACCAGGTGTACTTCGAGCAACTCCACTGAGGGGACTTCGTGGAGCAACAAGCGCCACGAATTGCGACCGCGCAGATCGATCTGCTGCAGATCCTGATCGAGCCGCCCCTCGGGGAAGAGATCTTTCTGCGCCGCCAGCTCCTCAGGCAGCAGCGGCACCTGCGACAACTCCGCCGCATGCGTTAAACCTGTAGGGCCCGTCCTTTTGGACGGGCCGATCTGTAAGGCGCCGCCCTCGGGCAACAGTTGATACCCACGCAGTCCTTCGTACGAGCCGACGAGCTTTCGCACGTGCTCGGGCATCTCGTGGAGCGCGGCCGTCTCACCCGCCATCATGTGGGCGTAGAAATCCGGTGGACGCCGCACGGTCTGACACGCGTTGTTGACGATGAAATCGAGACGCGTCCGCGTCGCAAGCAGCTCGCGGCAAAATGACTCGACGCTCGGCGTGTGACGCAAGTCGAGACCGAAGACTTCGAGCCGATGTCCCCACTCGGCAAAGTCGGGCTCGCTCGCGTAGCGACTTGCCGCATCCCGGGGAAAGCGCGTCGTCACGATTAGCGACGCACCGCAGCGCAGCAGCTTCAGTCCGGCCTGATAGCCAATCTTCACGCGTCCGCCACTGAGCAACGCCACCCTGCCACGGAGATCAGCCAACTCAGTACGCTTGCGGAAGTTCAACTCGGCGCACGACGGACACAGCTGGTCGTAGAAGTGATGAATCAGCGTGTACTTCTGCTTGCAGACGTAGCAGTGCTGAAGCTCACGGCTCTGGGCTGTAGGCTCTTGGCTTTGGGCTTTGGGCTCTGGGCTTTCGGCACCGTGGATATCTTGCGGCTGGAAGCCGTCGGCGACCGAGACGGTCGGGAACACATTCGGCGTATGGAAGACCGGCTTGCGGCGCAGCGACCTGATGCCGGTCTCGTGCAAAACGCCCTGATCGCCCTTGACCCGCGCGGCCTTGCGCTGTCGATCGACGATCTTCGCCATGCGACGACGCTCGACGCGGTCGGGGCTGTAGACGTTGGCGACGGCCTGCAGCAGCCGCTTGCGTTCCTCGTCGGGTACGCCCGCGAGCACACTGCGGTCCGCGGCGATCGATTCGAGCAACTCGATCGCCTCGCGCAGACGCTGGCGCGTCAGCTGGTCAGTGGCAGCGGACATACAACAAGCTTACTTAGAGCCACTTCTCTATCAGGATTTCGTCGATGTACTGGCCGTCAATCTTGGCCTGGCGCTTCGCGTTGCCAACGACCACGAATCCCTGGCCGAGATAGGTCTGCAGCGCAGCAGGATTGTCGGCGCGGACGAAGGTGAAGATCTTCTCGTAGCCCTTGCCGCGCGCGGCGTCCAGGGTCGCCGCAAACAAGCGGCGCGCGATGCCCTGGCGCCGCAGCTCGAGATCGACGTAGGTACCGAGGATGCCGACGTGATCGAAGGCGCGCGTATAGGTGGCGTACGGCTCGAGCACCTGAAAGCCGACGATCGTGCCATCGGGCTCGCGCACCGCGACTTTCCAGATCCCGCGATCCTGAAAGTCGATGATGTAGTCGAACTCGGTCTCGACGCTGACCGGCGTGTCGAGCACGGTGTAGCACCGCGCCTGGATGATCGGGTTCAACACCCGCACGAGCCCCGCCGCATCCGAGGGCGCGACGTCGCGGACGGACAATTCCATCCTGGCGCTCAGCTGCGCCGGCCGACGTATCCGGTTGGACCGCGCCTGAACCCCGCCGTCTCGAAGAAGCGCTCGTTGCCTGGCTGCGCGCCGAGGAACAACACACCGCCGGGCGTGGCGTCGAGCGCCCGCCGCAGCAATTCGCGCCCGATCCCCTGCTTGCGAAATTCGGGATCGACCATTACCTCGGGCACCGTGCTGAAGAAATAGCCGTCGGTCAATACGCGCACCGACCCGACCAATCGGTTGCCGCTCCATGCGCCGACGTTGATCGTGGACTTCAGCGCATCCGCGGTCTTCTGCGTGTCGTAATCCCGCTGCCAGATGCGCTTGGCCAGCGCGATGAATGCTTCGACGGACAGTGCGCTGTCACCGCTTCGATACTCGACCGACATTCGCTCGCCCTTCCCTCTCGTCTATGGCCGCCAGCAACCGCTTCGGCGCTACCAGACGATACGATCCTTCGAGACGATCCGCTACTTCAGCCCAGTTCGGCCGGCGATCGAGGTAGATCCCGAACCACCCCGACGTGCCGACATATGGCGGCACGAAATATCGATCCGGCCAGCGCGAGACCACCATCTCCTGCGTCAGGTGGACAGCCTTGCACCACACCGCATCGCGGCCAGCGCCGTGATGGTTCCGCGCGCTCGCGAATGTCGCGAACATGCGCTTGTGCACCCAGAACGTTGGCTCGCCGTGCGAGATCTTCTCCCACGCCTCAGGCAACGCGAGGCTTAGCGCACGAAGCCGATCGAGAGCGCCGGGAGGCATCGAGTGGGAAAAATACCACGCAGAGCGGAGGCGTCAGCCTCCGCCGACATTCTTGTTGCTGAGCAGAATCACGATGATCGCCGCGATGATCGCCGCGACCACCGCGAAGAAGATCTTCCACGCGCTGTACGGACGATTGCCGGCAATCTGACCGGTGTAGCCGTTGACGATCACTTGATACGCCTTGGCGCCGTAGTTGTACGACAGCAGCCAGACCGGCACCAGGACGTGCTTGAAGGTTCGGCTGGCGTAGCTCGGGTTGATTTGCAGATTGCGATACGTGTTGCCGGGCACTTGCTGGGCGCACAGCGCCGTCAGCTTCGCCTGCATCTGCTCTTGCGACCGCTGTGCCGCGTCGAGGAGTACCACCTGATAGTGCTCGACGACGTGACCGCTGAGAAATGCCGTGTCGTAAGCGACGATCTCCTGCGTCGGAAACGGCTCGACCTGCCGCAGGAGATCGAGCGGCAACCCCTGCGTCCCCGCTACAGGCTCATCGTCAAAGAAGTGATCGACGACGCCGGACGCCGGCTCCCAGCGAATGCGCTGCTCGGGACGCATTATTGTCCGCCCCTTCGCATCACGGCCTGGCACCATCACGGTGTAGTAATGACCGGCCTCCGCCGTCCACGGACAGTGGACTTGCGCGTCGAACGTCCAGTACGGAATGTACAGACTGCGAATGGTATCAACGAGCGCCGCGATGGCAAGACGTCCCGGCGCGAACCAGCGACTACGCCACCAGCGTTTGATGTCGTCGCGCACGCGGCCCGCGTCGATCTTGAACGGCAGCACTCCCTGCGGACGAATCGGTGCTTTGATCTCCTGGTAATCGACGAGCGCCGGTGATCCGCAAAACTCGCAGTTCTGTCCGACCCGCGACGGATCGAACACCATCACCGCCTTGCATGACTGACACTGCACGCTTCGCCGCTCGGTCTGCCACCCGCGCTCGTCATCGGGCAACTCGCGAAGCGCCTTCACCAGATCGAGCTCGACGACTTTGCCGAGCTCGCGATCGACGTGGTACGGCGACTCCGTTCCGCAGAACGGACAGATCAACTTCTGCTTGCCGGGATTCCATTCGGCCTGCGCACCGCAGGCCGGGCACTCATGCTTCTCGAGTGCTGAGACGGAGTTAGAGGACATGTAATACAAAATTCAAAATGGCAAATGCAAACAGTGCGCTCGTGCAGTCACCATTTGCATTTTGCCTTTTGCATTTTGAATTACTGAGACATATAGGCAGTGAGTGCCGCGCGCGAGACTCGCCAGGATGATCCGATCTTCTTGCCTTTCAGATCGCCAGACTCGAGCACGGTCATCACGTCAGCCTCTGAGACGCCGAGTGTCTGCGCGGCTTCGGCGGGACTGAGCAGCTCGGGCAAGCCTGCGCTTCCCGCTGCACCTGCGGTCGGGACTGGAGGTACAACGACCGTCGGCGCGGCGTGTCCGCTCATGAAGCCGTCGCGCATCATCTGCTGCGCAAGTCCGAAGCCGACCGCGAGCTCCGCGGCAGTGCCTGCGGCGCCGGCACCACCGGCACCTGTCTCGAGACCCTTGCCCATCTGATACTTCACGAAGTCGTTCAGATTTCCGACCGCCGCCATACTGGCGCGCTTGTCGATCGCCTGCTCCACTTCCGGCGGCACCGACACGTTCTCGACGATGAAACTCGTGATCTCGAGACCGTACTTCGTGACGATGGCGGGGTTGATGAGCGGCATCAGCGCCTCACCAAGCTCCGTGTAGCGGGACGCGACGTCGAGCACCGGAATCTTCGCCGTCGCAATCGCGTCGGTGAAGATGCTGACAATGCGCGAGCGCATCGTGTCGGCGAACTCGTCGAGCCGGAAGTTGTGATCGGAGCCGGCCACTTCGCGCAGAAAGGTCTTCGGCTCGACGATCTTGAAGTCGTAGGTGCCGAACGCCCGCACGCGGACCATGCCGAAGTCGCTGTCGCGCAGCATCACCGGGTTCGACGTGCCCCATTTGTTGCCGGTGAACAGCCGCGTGACGACGAAGTAGACGTCGGCCTTGAAGGGGGAATTGAAGCCGTACGGCCACGACTTGATCCTGGTGAGGACCGGGATGTTGTCGGTCGTCAGCGTGTGCTTGCCCGGCTTGAACGTGTCGCCGAACTCGCCGACATAGACAAACTGTGCAACCTGCGACTCACGCACGATCAGCTGTGCGCCGTTCTTGATCGCCTTGTCCTCATCGGGGAAACGCCACGACAGCGTGTCGCGCGAATCATCGGTCCACTCGATGATTTCGAGCAGCTCCCCTTTGATGAAGTCCATTATGCCCATCTAATCAACTCCCAATTCCCAACGCCCAACGACCAACCACTCCCAGCTCCCAATTCCCAACGTCATGCAGATCGGACGCAATCGCTAGCGCGCGAGTTCCAGCGTGGACGCGACGCACGAGAAATTCGCCGATTCGTTCGTGCTGCCCGTTCCATTCCACTTCGCCACCTGGCCGAATGGACAGAGCGGCCGCGTGCGATCGGTAGTTCCGCCCGTCACGTGCCACGCCTCGATGCGCTTCGGCGACGCCCCCGTCTTGATCCATTCTTCCATCGCACCGACGCGGTCGAAGTTGTCGGTGCCCGGACCGCCCTGGCAGTGATTCATGCCGGGCACCATGTAGAGCTGAATCGACGTGCCCACGCCGGCGCCGCCCTGCGAAGCCACGACCTTGTTGAAGAAGTCGATCGTGTTGTACGGCGTGACCTGCGGGTCCGACCAGCCGTGATACAGCATCAACTTCCCGCCTCGCGCGAAGAACGCTCGCAGATTCGGATCCGTCGAACCCAGCGCATCGTCGGGATCCGCTGCGAGCGCGAGATCGAGATCGGTGGCCGGATTGAACTTCAGGGGATCCCAATTGCGATCTTTGGTGATCACGTACTTGTAGGCGTCGGCTGCGTACATGATCGGCTCCGCGCTACCGATCACGTTCCAGCCCAGTTCTGAGCCGCGGGCAAGACCCGGCAGGACGCTCGCCCGCGTGGACGGATTCGCTGCGCCGGCGTACATCTTCCGCGCCGACTCGACCTGCGGCGGCGTGAGGCACGCGTTGTCCTCGGCACCCGAACACGACAGCACCTTCGGATCAAAGGTGCAGGCTCCCGGATTTTCGATCACGTTGTCGGCGACACCGTCGCGGGCGTCGCACGCCGCCATCGCGGCCCGATAGATCGTGGGGTACTTCGATGGCGGGATCACGCTTGCCGGCGTCGCGTTGACCGCGCGATTAATGGCCATACGTCCGGCATGCAGATGAATCCAATTCACTGCGGGGGCGCCGGCGATCACCGCGTCGTAGCTCGACGGATACCGCACGGCTTCGGTAATGCCCTGCCGTCCGCCCTGCGAGCAGCCGTTCCAGATCGAGAGCGTGGGGCGCGTGCCGTAGAAGGCGTCGATGAGGGCCTTCGCCTTGACTGTCATCTCGTGCACCGATCGATACGCGAAGTCGGTGACCTTCTCGGGATGACCGAGCGCAAACGCGCCGCTATTGCCGACGTGCCCGGTGTCGGTGCTGACCGTCGCGTAGCCGGCGTTCACCGCGCCAGCGAGCGCCGTGTACGAGATGGTGCCCGCCCATCCGCCGTTGCCAACGGCCTGGAACTTTCCGTTCCATTTCGCCGGCAGCCACACTTCGATCTTGATGTCGGAATCACTCGACGGCGTCAGCGTGGCGGCAACACGGCAGAACGCCGGGAGCGACGCATACACGCGTGACACCTGTGGCGGTGGGCCTCCCTGTCGCGCTGCCACGCCGGGCGGCGTAAACGCGCCTGCCGCGACATCCTGCGCGATCGTGATCTTTGTGTTGTCGAGTGTCAGACGAGCCAGCGACTCACAGGTCGCCGCATATGCGGTAGTAGAAAAATAGAGACCCACGATCAGGATGCCCGGGAGGACTGCGCTTACGCGCGACATCGGCTGCTTCATGTGTCACCTCAACAGAGCCAGTGGGCCACAACCTTCAGCCCCGCCGCGACGAGATCGCCGGGGCTCGGAGTCACCAAATCCACGACGTTCACCCAGAGGTCGTCGTTTCGAAACCCGCGAAACTCACGCTCGGTCTGCCGGCGCACGCGCTCGAGCGCGAGCGGCAGCGACGGATCGATCGGCTGGCGTGCCCGATCTTCCGCCTTCTGCAACTGCTCGACAAGCTTTTCTGCCTGCTCCATATCGAGCATCGACAACGGCGTCCCGCAATGTGCACAAGGCGCGCCGCTTGTCAGATCGACCGCCGCGCCGCAGTTGGCGCAGTGCACGCTCCCTACATTTCGGCGCAATTCCTCAATTTGTTGAGGCGTCAGCGGCCGAATGAAATCTTTCTCGCGAAGAAAATCAAAAAAGGTCGTGAGCCGGCCGTGCGCGTGCGGACAGCTCAGGTACTCGAACTTCGTATTCCGCTGAATGTCGTGGGTCCGGCGCAGTCTGGATTTGCAACGCGGGCACTTGGCGAGGTCCCCGTTCACGCGCTCGGGCCTGGTGATCTTCTCGCCGATGATGCGAAACAACTTGAGCGTCGATCCCGGCGTCAACGTCAGGCTCTCGTGCGCATCGAACCAGAACGAATGACAGACATGGCAGATATCGATAGCGGTGTGGCGCCCAAGATGGGCGTCGAACGTCGCCTGCTCCATCGGCGCGCTGCACCGCGGACAATCCACGGGCTCATTTTATGTGACAGAATTCGCGACCATGCGTCACTTCTTTCTCGTCGCTGCCATCCTGCTCGTCGCCGTCGCCGCACAAGCGCAGACCGCCCCTGCCCCGAGCCGCGTCGAGGGGCCCGACGGTGCCGCCGTCTTTCAGAAAGCGTGCGCCTCATGCCACGCCAACCCAGGTCCTGATTCGCGCGCGCCGACCCGCGAGGTGCTCCGCACCGTTGCGCCAGAGGCGATCCTCACTGCGTTGACGGTCGGCAACATGTTCCGCCAGGGATCCGAGATCACCGACGCCGAACGCCGGGCGGTCGCGGCGTATCTCGCTGGACGTCCGGTGGGCACGGCGCCACCGCCGTCGATCGTCGGACGATGCCAGGCACAGCCGGCACCGCTTCAGGCATCGGCGCTCAATAGCGGATGGAATGGATGGGGCGCTGATGTCGCGAACACACGCTTTCAGCCTGCAGCCAAGGCTGGTCTCAATGCGACGTCCGTACCGCGACTGAAGTTGAAATGGGCCTACGGATTCGCGGGCGTCAACTCCGCGCGATCGCAGCCCGCGGTCCTCGGCGGACGGCTCTTCGTTGCCAGCGACAACGGCGATGTCGTCGCGCTCGACGCCAAGCGTGGATGTCAGCTCTGGAGCTATCATGCACAGGCCGGCATCCGCACCGCAGTCAGCGTCGGGCCGTACAAAACGGCGGCGACGAATGGCTTCGCGGTGTACTTCTCCGACGGCGCCGCGATCGCCTACGCCGTCGATGCAAACACCGGCCGCGAAATCTGGCGACGCAAACTTGACGACCATACCTACGCGCGCGCGACCGGCTCGCTGACGGTCTATCAGGGTCGCGTCTACGTGCCTATCGCTGGGGTCGGCGAAGAGGGCCAGGGCGGCATCGCGCGCTACGAGTGCTGCACATTCCGCGGCAGCGTGTCGGCGCTCGATGCGTCGACCGGAGCCGTAATCTGGAAGTCGTACACGATCACTGAAGAACCGAAGCCGAGACACAAGAACGCATCGGGCGTACAGACTTGGGGACCTGCCGGCGGCGGCGTCTGGGGCGCACCGACGATCGATCCCGCTCGTCGTCTCGTCTACATCACGACCGGCAACAATTACTCCGCACCCGCGACCAACACGACCGACGCCGTCATCGCGATGGACATGGACACCGGCAAACATCGCTGGGTGTATCAGCCGACGCCGAACGATGTGTGGACCGGCGGCTGCAAACAAGAGAATCCCGCCGATTCAAACTGCCCGGAGAAACTCGGACCCGATCATGACTTTTCGATCGCGCCCCTGCTGACGAAAGCCCCAAACGGGCGTGACCTGGTCATCGTGCAGCAGAAGTCGGGCATGGCCTACGCCGTGGATGCCGAGAAGGGCACGCTCGTGTGGCAATACAAGACGAGCGACGGCAGCGGGCTCGGCGGACAGTGGGGCATCGCCGCCGACGACAAGCAGGTCTACTTCGGCGTCAACGGACCGCGCACCGCGCAAGGCGGCATGCGCGCAACGACCATCGTTGACGGGAAGGAATTGTGGTCAAAGCCGGCGGCGGACAAACTGTGCGGCACCGCGCGCGGCTGCAGTTCCGCTCAGGGCGCGGCAGTGACTGCGATCCCCGGCATCGTCTTCTCCGGATCACAGGATGGAGGCGTGCGCGCCTACTCCGCTGCCGATGGATCGATCGTCTGGCAGTTCGACACCAACAAAGAGTTCGAAACCGTCAACGGCGTCACTGCGAACGGCGGTGCAATCGACGGCCCCGGTCCCATCGTCGCTGACGGCATGGTGTACGTCACGTCTGGATACGTGAGTCTCATCGGGCGCCCAGGCAACGTGCTACTGGCATTTGGAATCGACTAGACGAAGGCAAAGGTCAAAGGTCAAAGGTCAAAGGCGAAGTCGCTAGGTGGGACCGTTGACCTGACGTGCCGTCATAGAATGCACAGCCTGTGATCAGGAGGATCCTCGCCATGCGTGCAGCCTTTCTCGTCGCTCTTGTCCTCGTCACGATTGCAAGCCGGCTCTCGGTTGAGGCGGCGACAGGACCCATTCCGCCCAATTGCAATCGGGCGTGCCTCGAAGGCGTGATGGATCAATTCCTCGCCGCCGTTGTGGCGCACGATCCGAAGAAGGCGCCGTTGTCGAAGGACATCAAGTACACCGAGAACAATCAGGTGATCGATGTCGGCGACGGCTTCTGGAAGACGGCGCAGGGCATCGGCCGCTACAAGCACTACTTCGCCGATCCGGAGTTCGGCCAGGTCGCGTTCATGGGGACGATGATGGAGGCTGGAGCTCCGCTGCTGTACAGCCTTCGTCTTCGCATCGAGCTCGGACGCATCACGGAAGCCGAAGCGATCCTCTTCAAGCCGGGCGGCGGCGGACCGAACAACATCGCGGCGATGGAGAAGGACGGCAAGGTCGAGGACATGTGGCTCAAATCCATCCCGCCTGCGCAGCGTCTGTCGCGCCAGGAAATGATTGCGGTCGCCGACGGGTACTTCACCGGCCTGCAGAAGAACGACGGCAAGGGGATCGGCAACACGGGCACGTATCCCTTCACGAACGATTGCCATCGCATCGAGAACGGCTCACCGACAACGAATGTGCCGAAGCCAGCTGACGCCGCACCGGGCCAGATTAGTCCGTTCTGGTACGACTGCCTCACCCAATTCAAGATGGGCCTCTATTACGTCGTCCAGAACATTCATCAGCGCCGCTATCCACTCGTCGATGCCGAGCGCGGCATTGTCTGGGCGCATGTCGTCTTCGATCAGGGCACAGTGAATTCTGGCGTGCTGTCTGATGGCACCAAGCACAGCTACCCGGGCTTCAACCGACCGAGCAGCATCCTCGTGAGCGAAGCGTTCCTGATCGAGAATGGCAAAATCCGTCGCGTCGAGATGATCGGACCCTCAGCGGTGTACCACATGAACTCGCCCTGGGGAGGCCTGAGCGGAGACTAAGCGGTGGCTCGCGATTCCGATGATCGCGGGCGTCGCCGATATGAACGCCGAATCGTCTTGCTCGACGGACTCATCTGAGACGAAACACCAGGATCTCGGACGCGAGCGTCACCGTCATGCGCGTGAGGGCCGCGACACGTTCGGCGGCTCCATGGCGCACTCCACGATAGGTTCCGCTCAGCAGCTTGAGCAGCGAGTCCCGATCGAAGTCCCGCGCCTCACGCACAACCGATCGATCGACGAGCTCGAACAATGCGTCATGCTCGGCAAGGACGACGTCGCTGCGATCGCGCTCGACACGCTGACCCTGCACAACCTCGCGAAGCTCGATCAGATCGTCTGACGCTGGAACCGCAATAAGGAGAACGCCTGTTGGCGCGAGCACCCGGGCGGTCTCAATGGGATTACGGCGTGCGTGGAGTGACATCACCAGGTCGATGCTGCGATCGAGCAACGGCACGCGACGGTCGGCATTCGCGACAACCCAGGTGCGATCGGGAAAATGCCGCGCCGCTCGCTCGATGGCAGCGACCGACAGATCAATGCCGATGCCAACGCCGGCGCGACTGGTCAGGGCAGCGAGCGCATCCCCGGACCCGCAACCCAAATCAACGACGACCGGCGCCTCAGGGAGATCCAGGAACGCCGCGCGGCTGGCAACCGCATCGATCAGCGTGCGGCCAACGCCCGCGGCGAGCAGGGACGCGCGCGCCTCGATCGCGGCGCGTGTATCTCCTGCCTTTGTTGATTTTCGGTCCTGAGGTTGCAGCAGGTTGAGATACCCGCTGCGCGCGACATCGTACGAATGCCCGGAGGCACAGACGAACGTACGGTCGCGGCGCAGAAGCGGCAGCGCGCAGCCGCGCACGCTGCAGGCGAGAGGCGGTTGGGCCACTCAGCGGATCGTATAGAGAACCTTGTCCTCTCCCAACACCGAGATCTTTTGATCGAAGAGCTGCACGAGCTTGTCGCGCCGGATGAATAGCGCTTCGATCTCGTCTTTCGTCAGCGTCTTCCCGATCGATTCGGTGAACGCCTGCTTGTCGAGGCCGCGCATCTTCTCGAACATCGACCGGTCAATGCGCGTCAGGTTTCCCGGCGTTTGCAGGTCTCGACCCAATCGAAACGCCCGCGTGTGATCGATCATCCACAACTTGCTGTCGGACGACCACATGATGTTCCCCTGGTTGCGATCGCGGTTCTGAATCAGCTCGTCGAAGACAAACATCACGCTGTAGTAATCGGCGGCGCGCAACGGATTCGCATTGTGCTCTTTCGCCTTGCGACGGTCACCGTCGTCGGTGACGCCGTCGAGCCACCACGTCATGGCCGCGGGCTTCCCGTCCACGACGCGTTCGACCGACATCGGCACGTTGTCGAGGCCGAGGGCCACGGCGAGCCGGTACGCGGCGACGTTATAGCGGTACGAATCTTTGAAGTTGACCTCGGACTTCTTGGGACCCACATCAAAGTACGGCTTCGCGATGTCCACGTTCTGGACCTGGGCATCGTGCGTGACGACGCCATCCGACAGCGTGACGCGATACGCGCTGGTCACGCCCTTCGACGATTCCTTCTTCTTGATGATGCGGCCGTCGAGCAGGAACTTCTCCATCTCCGCCGGGCCGAGCGTTGCCGCCGGAGGAGCAGGAGCCAGCGTCTGCGCCGGACTCGGCCATGGTGCAGCAATCAAAAGAACGACTGCGATCAAGAGCCTCATACGATTCTTCTCCTGCGTTCTGGCCTTAACGTGACGCTATGGTAGTGCGACCCTTGGCTTGAATTGCCACCGCCCGCCAAGTTCGTGCCCACATGGTTGCGGAAATATACGGACGAACCGCGCGAACGGCAATACGCGGACGATGCGCCGTATTGGATAGCTCCATGTGCGAACAAGCCTCGCCGGTTCAACAACATGACCCGATGCCTGAGCACCTCGCCCGGGCGTCTCAATGATAGGCTGAGCTTCGAATGAGCAGCCCCACCCGGCCGCCGGTCGTGCGCTTTGGCGCCTTCGAGCTCGATCTTGAGGCCGAACGTCTGCTCAAGAACGGCCGTCAGGTCCGCCTGCAGCCCCAACCATTCAAGCTGCTTCGGCTGCTCACCGCCCAACCAGGCCGGCTGGTCACGCGGGAGGAAATCCAGGCCTCTCTCTGGACGAACGACACGTTCGTCGATTTTGAACAGGGCGTGAACTTCGCGGTAAAGCAGGTGCGGGAGGCGCTCGGGGACCGGGCCGAAAACTCGATCTACGTCGAGACGGTACCCAAGCGCGGATATCGGTTTCTCGCCCCAGTCATCGTCCCGAATAAGGACGAAACACTGGACGTCCGCACCCCCGCCGAGCCGTTTCTGCAGCGGGCGCTGTGGGAGAACATCGTCGAGCTGCGCCTATCCGAGGAGCAGCATCGGAGGCAGCTTCGCTGGATGACAATCGCGATCGTGTGTCTGGGCATCGCGTGCGTGGTGTTGTTTCTCCTGAACACGTAGAATTTCGCCGCTATGAGAAGCCCGACCGTGACCATCAGGTTCGTTGTCGTGTTGGGACTGGCGCTCACCGCCGCGTCACTCGCGGCGCAGAGCTCACTGCGTGCTCCGACGTTTCAAGTCGATCCAGGTTGGCCGAGCATCCCCAACGACTGGGTACTCGGTGAGGTGTCGTCGATCTCGGTGGATTCTCGAGATCACATCTGGGTTCTGCATCGGCCGCGCTCAATCCCCGAGGCGCAGCGCGCCAAGGCCGCGCCTCCGGTCCTCGAGTTCGACACGTCCGGCAAGCTGCTTTCGAGTTGGGGTGGATCGGCTGACGGCTTTGACTGGCCCGAACGCGAGCACGGCATCTTTGTCGATACGAAGAACTTCGTGTGGATCAGCGGCAACGGCGGCTGGCCGAAACCAACGGGACCCGGCAGCGGTGACGACATGATTCTGAAGTTCACCACGGCCGGAAAGCTGGTGATGCAGATCGGCAAGCGCGGACAGAGCACCGGCAACACCGACATGGTCAACGTGCACCAGCCGGCGGATGTATTCGTGCACGCTGAGAATAACGAGCTGTATGTTGCCGACGGTTACGGCAATCAGCGCGTCGTGGTCTTCGATGCCAACAGCGGAAAGTTCAAGCGTATGTGGAGCGCGTTCGGCAACGCACCGCCAGCAGCGATGGCGCCGAATCCTCCGACGCCGCAGCCGAATCAAGGCGGCCCTGACGGTCCGCCACAATTCGGTCTGGTCCACGCCGTGAAAGTCTCGCGCGACGGCGTGGTCTACGTTGCGGATCGTACCAACAACCGCATTCAGACCTTCACTACTGCGGGCAAGTTTGTGAAGCAGGTGCGTCTCGCGCAGCAAGGCACGGTTGTCCCGGTGCCGGCCGGCTTCGCGTTCTCGCCCGATCGCAAGCAGCAGTATCTCTACGTCGTCGATTCGGGCCCGATGCAGGTCGCCATCTTCGACCGCGCGACGATGACGCAGATCGGTACGATTGGGATGCGCGGTCCGAAGCCTGGTGAGTTCGACATCGTGCATCACATGGCCGCGGACTCGAAGGGCAACCTCTATACAGCGGAGATCGTCACCAACCGGCGCGCGCAACGGTTTGTATTGAAGTAGAGGTCGGTGTGGATCGCGGACGGCTCGCGCACTACCGCATCATCAGCAAACTGGGTGCTGGTGGCATGGGCGAGGTGTATCGCGCCCACGATGAGCATCTCGCTCGAGACGTCGCGCTCAAGGTCCTGCCTGCATCGAGCTTCGACGATCCCAACGCGCGCCTGAGGCTGGCCCGTGAAGCACGCGCGGCCGCAGCGCTCAATCATCCGAACATCTGCACCGTGTACCAAGTCGGCGAGGCCGACGGCCAGGCCTATATCGCGATGGAGCTCGTCGAAGGACGGACACTCAGCGCGATGCTGCACGCGGGCCCACTGGCAGCCGAGCACGTCGTGCACTACGGACGGCAACTGACGGATGCGCTCACGCACGCACACGAGCGCGGCGTCATCCATCGCGATCTGAAAAGCAACAACGTCATCGTGACGCCGGATCGGCGGGTCAAGGTTCTTGATTTCGGTCTCGCGAAGCGAGCCGTCGATTCGGACATGACCGCTGCGGTGACGGAGATCCACGCGTCATTGACGCAAGCCGGGACCGCGGTCGGTACGTTGCCATACATGTCGCCCGAACAGTTGCGCGGCGAGCCGGTGCGCGCCGTGAGTGACATCTGGGCGCTCGGCGTCGTGCTCTATGAAATGGCGGCCGGCGCTCGCCCCTTCACGGGCAACACACCATTCGAGCTGAGCGCGGCGATTCTCAGTGACGATCCCGTTCAGATCCCGGCAGAGATCAGACCGGAGTTGCATGCAGCCATCGCTGGCTGTCTCGTCAAGGACTCGCGACGGCGATTCGCAACCGCTGGAGATGTACGCGCCGCGCTCGACGGCGTACAGACAGCTGTCGCCGCACTGCCTCCACTTCCAGCGGCGGAGCCGGCGACCGAGATCGATTCGTCCGGCGTCATGACGCTGACGTTCAACCGGCGCCGGGTTATGTGGCTGGGTGCCAGTGCGCTTGTCGTCGCCGGATCCGGCGTGGCGTGGTGGCGTTTCCTCTTGAGCGAGGCGACGCCTCGAACGCTTGCGGTGCTTCCCCTGGTGAACACGCAAAACGATGAGGATCTCGAATATCTCTGCGACGGCATCACCGAGAGTTTGATCCAGCAAGTGTCGAAGCTTCGTTCGTTCCGCGTGCGTCCGTTGGGCGTGGTGCTGCCCTTCAAGGGGCCGTCGGG
The DNA here is from genome assembly GCA_046765795.1 of Acidobacteriota bacterium. Lineage (GTDB taxonomy): Bacteria > Acidobacteriota > Vicinamibacteria > Vicinamibacterales > UBA2999 > Gp6-AA40. The sequence continues at coordinate 23,409 of JBKPRH010000431.1, forward strand.
TGATCCACAAGCTGCGGGCCGTCAGCTTGGCGTCGAAACGGTCCTCGCAGGTACGCTCGAACGGCAAGTTGAACGGCTGAAGATCTCTGCTCGGCTTGTCGACGTGGCCAGCGGGCGGCAACTCTGGACCAGCACATACGATCGCAACGCCATGAATGTGCTCGATGTGCAGGACGAGATCGCGAGCGCGATCATGAACGACGGGCTGCGCGTGCGTCTGACCAGCGACGAGCACGAATTGCTCGTGCGACATCCGACGACTGACGCAGAGGCCTACGACCTGTACCTGCAGGCGCGCTACAGTCAGCGGCTCGCGACTGAAGAGGACTACCTCGATTCCCGCAGCTTGCTCGAAAAGGCTGTGGTGAGAGATCCGAAGTTCGCCCTCGCCTACGTCGCTCTATCGGGCAATTACGGCATGATGGCCGTCGATGGCCTCGAACGTCCGACCGACGCATGGCCCCAGGTGAGCCGCTACATGCGTCAGGCACTCGCGCTCGATCCCTCACTCCCTGAGGCCGCCGTCATGGAGCACGCGAGGGTGTTCCTCTTCGATTGGGACTGGGCGGCTGCCGAAGCCGCGCGCAAGAAGTTTCTCGCATCGCCAGTCGGCGATTTCGATCCGCAGTTCTCCAGAGCGCTTGCAGTGGAACTGTGGGCGATGGGCCGGACGAAGGAGGCGCTGCAACTCGCGCGACGCACGCGCGAGCTCGATACGCGCAGTCCGTATCTCGCCGTCCTCGAGGCCGATTACCTGCTGCGCGACGATCAGTTCGATGCAGCGATCGCGCTGTACGAATACGCGATTCGTCTCGATCCAGAGAATTCGAATGCGCTCTTCGGTCTGGCCGAGACGCTGATGCGCCAGAAACGATTCGATGAGGCCATTGCGGCGCGGCGAAAGGCGCATATGACGGCCGGCGACGACCGGCTTGCCCCAGTGTTCGCCACCGCGAAAGGCGAGGCCGGATATCGGCAGATCGACGAGGCCTGGGTGCGGTTGCAGCTCGATGAGCTCATGGAGCGAGAGCGGACCAAATACGTGTCACCGCTGGACTTTGCGCGGGCATACGCGCAGCTTGGCAACAAGGAACAGGCGTTCAAGTATCTCGACGCCGCCTTCGTCGATCGCTCGCCGGGACTCGTGTTTCTGAAAGTCGACCGCGCGTGGGACCCAATACGGGACGACACGCGGTTTGCCGCCGCGATCCGTCAGGTAGGCCTGCCCTAGGCTTGACCCCAACCTGCTCTGACCTGGCCTGCGCGTTCCAAACGCCTTCGCCTGGCGTTTGCTTGACAGCGTTTTGTGGGCAGGATTACTGTTCAGCTAAGCCCTACTTACCGGTCACCACACCAGGAGCGGATCATGCGGAAGACACTGCTCGCGCTGGGGGTCCTGGTCATCTACGGCATCACGTCAGGCGAGTTGTTCGCCTGCGGCGACAAGTTCCTCGTCGCCAGTCGCGGCACGCGCTATCAGCGCGCCGGTCAGGCACGTGAGACCGCGTCAATCCTCATCTATCTGCCAGCCTCGTCAACGCTGCCGAAAGCCATGGCCCGCGTCTCAGAAGACGTGACGCGGAAAGCCGGCTATCGACTGATCAACGTGTCGAACACCAGCGAGCTCGAACAAGCGCTTCGTCAGGGCGGTTGGGATCTGCTGCTGACCGATCTCGCCGACATGCAGACGATACGTGGCCGGGTCACCGGCACGACTGCGCCACTGGTCGTCCCTGTCGCGTACCAGGTGACCGGGACGGAGCTCGCGCTCGCCAAGAAGGAATATCAACGCGTGCTCAAAGGGCCGATCAAGACGTACGCGTTCCTCTCGGCGATCGACGACTTGCTCGCACAGCGCGCCAAACTCCTGAAATCGAAGACCGCCTAAAAGCGAGCATGCGATCGATCCTCGTCGCGCTCGCTCTTGCGATCAGCAGTGTCTCTGCGCACGCGCAAGCCTGGGTTCCGCCTGCCGGCATCGGCGTGGTGAACGTGGTCTATCAAGCGATCAACAACACAAACCATCGGCTCGCCGATGGTTCGCTGTTCGACGGCTACGATAGCCTCAGTCGCGGCGTCCTTTTCTCGATCGATTACGCCTTCACCGATCGCCTGTCGATCACCGTCGGCATTCCCTATCTCGGCTCGAAGTACACAGGACCCGAACCGAGCTTCTTTGGTCTGGCTGTGGACGATTGCTTCTGCTGGCAGCATGGATGGCAGGACTTCGGGGCCACCGCACGCTACAACATCGCGAACGGACCGTTTGCGGTAACGCCGTCGATCGCATTCGGCGTGCCGAGCCACAACTACGACTACTTCGGCGAAGCCGTGCTCGGGCGCAACCTCAATGAGATTCGTCTGGCTATTGACGTCGGTCGCCGGCTCGATGCCATCTCCGACAGGCTGTCGGTATCAGCTCGCTACTCCTATGCCATCGTCGAGAAAGTGCTCGATTTGCCGAACAACCGCAGCAACATCGCGGTTGATGCCGACATTCTCGCGACGAGAAAGTTGGCCACGCGTGTTGGCGTGGCCTGGCAGCGTTCACACGGTGGGCTGACGTCCAACGAAGTCGCGACCGAGGAGCAGATCTCGCAGTACGACCGCATTCTCAAGGACAACAACTTTCACATCTCCGGCGGCGTGTCGTACTCCTTGCCCAAAGTGGATGTATTCGCGTCCTACGTCTACTACGCCGCCGGCACCGACACGCACGTCGGCCGCGCGATCACAGCCGGACTGAGCTTTCCATTCGAGCGCTAGCCGCATCGGGCGAGACCGCAACGATGCGGCAGGAGAAGGAGAAGAGGCCAGCGCGCGACGTCGCGCGGATCGTCTCGCCAGCACCCTCTCCCGCAGGAATCGTTCCCGATAGCACCATCACATAGCCCACGCCACCTCGCGCGACACGCTGTCCATCGATAAACAACTGTTCCGCGAAGCACGGATCGTTCTGGAACCGGATCGCATGGCCTTTGTAAGTCACGTCCCACGCAATCACCGACCGCAGGGAGACAGCGATCAGCGCGATGCCGATCACGGTCGACGAGATCGCTATCACACTCGGGCCACCACCGGCACGAAACCACATCGCGACTCCGGCGGCGCCAAGCAGGACCCCGGCCATCGGAACGATCGTCTGGATCGCGCGCTGACGCGTGTCGGCGGCCTCGAGCAACAGCGTTTCAGTGCCAGCGCTGTGATCGGTCACCTTCGATCGGCGGCGACCTACCAACAAACTGTAAACGGTCGGAAAGATCACGGCCCAGATCAACCACGGCGGCAATCTGGCAAACCCGCTTGCGGCACCCGCCAATACGCCCAACAGCAGCGTGAGCCCGATCACCAGTGCGATGGTTCTGCCCGGTCCTGACACATTCAGCTGACCGCTGCCCATACTCACCTCAGACGCTTTCGCGCGGAAAGGTTACAGAGGTTACTATTCGCCGTGCCATTCGAGACCACACGGTGGAGCCTGGTCGTCGCCGCCGGCAGCGGCGACTCGTCCTCCGCGCGCGCAGCGCTGGCGACGCTGTGCGAAACCTATTGGTATCCGCTCTACGCCTACGTCCGTCGTCGCGGCACGAGCGCGGACGATGCCCGCGATCTCACCCAAGGATTTTTCACGTCATTGCTGGAGCGACGAGACTTCGAGCATCTGCGTCAGGAGCGTGGCCGCTTTCGGGCGTTTCTGCTGGCCTCGCTCCAGCACTTTCTCGCCAACGATGCGGCCCGGCGCCGGACGCAGAAGCGGGGTGGCGACATCACGTTTCTTCCGCTTGCGTTTGACGAAGCCGAAGGCCGGTATCGAATCGAGCCGGCAGAATCTACCACGCCGGAGACACTCTACGAACGCCGCTGGGCGCTGACGGTCATCGATCGCGTGCTCAATGAGCTGCGACGCGAGTGGGAAGCAGACGGTCGCGAGACTGAATTCGCCGAACTCAAATCATGCCTGTTGGGCGTCAATCCGTCGGGAGGCTACGCGGCGATCGCCGCACGTCTCGGCACCAGTGAAGGCGCAGTGAAGACGGCGGTGCACCGTTTGCGCAGAAAGTTTCAGAACGCGCTTCGCAAGGACATCGCCGAAACCGTCTCGGATCCCGGCGACGTGGACGACGAAATTCGCTACCTCGTGCGGGCACTCGGCGCGTAACCCCGTCGCGCGATTCTGTCTAATCACCGTATGGAAGACGTCACCTACCTGCCACGACTGTGTCCCCGGTGCGGCAAGACGTTGGCCGATGACGCCCCCGAGGATCTCTGCGGGGCGTGTCTCCTCGCCGCGGCGACGGAAACGATCACCCATGCGACGCTCGACGATGCACTCACCGTCGTCTCGAGTGGCGGAGCGGCCGTGCTTCACGCCGCCGCGCCGCAGCTCGCCGAAGGTCAGTCATGGGGTGAGTATCGCATCGGGCGTCTGCTCGGTCGCGGTGGCATGGGTGAGGTCCACGAGGCCGAGCACGTTGAAAGCGGACGCCGCATCGCGCTCAAGGTACTGCGCAGCCGACTGCAGGATGCGGACGAGCGCGCACGCTTTCTGCGCGAGGGTCAGCTCGCTGCCTCGATCAGCCATCCGCACACGGTCTACATCTTCGGCAGCGAGGAAATCGCCGGTGCTCCCGTCATCTCGATGGAGCTGCTGCCTGGCGGCACGCTGAAGGATCGCGTCGCGGCCGAAGGGCCGCTGCCTCCAGCCGTGGCTGTCTCCGCTGTTCTCGACATCATCGGCGGGCTCGATGCCGCACAAGCGGTCGGCATCCTGCATCGTGACATCAAGCCGTCGAATTGTTTCGTCGACACCGACGGGTCTGTGAAGGTCGGCGACTTCGGCCTGTCGATTTCGACGCTGGCTCGCGATGTTCACGAACAGCTCGCAACAGGATTCGAGGGCACGCCGCAATTTGCCGCACCCGAACAGCTGCGCGGTGAGCCCCTCGATCTGCGCGCCGACATCTATGCCGTCGGCGCAACGCTGTACTACTTGCTGACTGGCCAGCCACCATTGGAGGCTCGCGACTTGCGCGAGCTCGTTGATCGCGTCATTCACGAGCCGCCGAAATCGCCGCGCGCATTGCGTCCCGAGATTCCGGCCGGACTGGCCGCAGTCATCCTGCGGTGTCTCGCCAAATCGCCGGCGCAGCGTCCAGCGTCCTATCCCGCACTCGCCGAACTGCTGCGACCGTTCTCCGCAATCGGCGAGATGCCGGCGCTTCCACGCCTGCGCATCCTGGCGACCATCGTGGACCTTTTGTTGCTGTCGGCGCCTTTCGAGATCTGGAAAGCGGTGAGGGCAGACATCACGACGAACGGAGTGACGGCGGATCCGCCATGGCTGCCGTGGGCCTGGTTGGTGAACCTCTCGTACTTCTTCGTACTCGAAGCGTGGTGGGGCGCGTCGCTAGGCAAACGGCTGTTCGGCCTGCATCTGGCATCGCCAGGCGGGGTCGGCTGGGCGATGCGCGTCGCTCGCCGCACAATCGTCTTCCACATTCCGTGGATCGTGTTCAGCGCGTTGCTGCTGTCGGTGGGGCCGCTTGGCCCCATGACCGATGTCCCGCTCGGCCCGAACTCAACGCTCAAAGCGGCGGACACGCGCAGTCTGATCCAGAGCGTCATGACGCTGACGATGATCGCCGCACTTTTTCTCACCGCACGGCGCCGCAACGGCTGGGCGGGTCTTCATGAGCTCGCCAGCGGCACACGCGTTGTCTCGCGAGCCGCAGTGCAGATTCGATCTCGACGCTCGACCGGTGCGGCGCTTGCACCCGATGACCTCTCTGCTGCCCGAGGAACGCGCTACGGACCGTTCATCACCTCCGGTGATTCCCCCGCCATAGACGCCGATCTCGTCGTCGCGTTCGATCCCGTGTTGCGCCGCCGAGTATGGATTCACCTCGTGCCACCGCGCACCGATTCGATCGGTCCCGTCCGCCGCGATCTGTCGAGACCTGGACGTTTGCACTGGCTCACCGGCAGGCGGACCGGCAGTGACAACTGGGACGCGTTCGAGGCGCCGGACGGACAACCGTTGCTCGCCGCGCTTCGCGACGGCACTCCGCAGTGGATCACCTTGAAGTCGTGGCTGCTGGATCTGTCCACAGAGCTCGTCGCAGCCGCCGCGGACGACTCGATGCCGGTGCTTCGACTCGATCGTCTCTGGGTTCGTGATGACGGCCGTCTCGTGCTGCTGGACTTCCCCGCCCCTGGCAGCAGCGGTGATGTTGCGAGTCCAACGCTGGCCGACCTCGCACCGGTGCAACTGCTGTCCGCTGTCGCCGAACGCAGCAGACAAGGTGCGAGCGGATCGTCCGCGTTGATGCCACTGTCGGCTCGCCTGCTGCTCGGCTCGTGGTCGCATCAGACGCCGCCGTCGTTGCCCGACGCGCACGTCGAGCTCGTAGGCGTCGCGGCGGGACTCGATCGCGTGAAGCGAGCACGACGTGCCTTGCCGATGGTGCTGACGGCGATTCCGCTGCTCGGCATCACCAGCTTTATCACTCTCGTGGCCATACCAACGATGGAACGGTTCTTTGGTCGTCAAACGAACGAGATGCTGAGTCTGCTGGAGTCGCTGTCTCAACCACGCCCCGGCAGCCGGCTCGTCGATCCATCCGTGCGGCAGGCGATGGAGATCTACGTCGCCGGAACGCATGGCGCCCGACTCAGAGACACCGGGTTCTGGAACAGCCCCGTGATGCAGCAAGGCCTTGCCAAACGGCTGCAGCCAACCGCGGACAGCGTCGCCACCCGGCATCCAACTGTGTCGCCGGAGGAACTGGCGCGGGCGACGACGACCATCGCACCAGAGCTCACACGTCTGCACGAGCGACAGCGGCGCCAGAACTTCGCCGACCTCACTGGACCCATCGTGACGACTGTGATCGGCGGGATGCTGCTGTTGATTCTTCTCCTCAGTTTCGTCTCGTCGCTGATCGTGCCGGGCGGTCTCTTCACGCGCATGCTCGGACACGCCGTCGTCACGCGCAACGGTCACGAGATCGGCCGGATGCTCTCCCTTGGACGCGTGCTGGTTGCCTGGGCACCGGCGATTGCGTGGCTGATCTATCTCGCTTCGTCGCCGAAAGTGCAGGGCTTCGTGCCGATGCCGCCGAATCCTCTGCTCGGCATGTTCCTGACACTCGCCGCGCTTGGCATTGGCGCGGTCTTCACGATAGTCCGCCCCGAGCGAGGGCCACACGACTGGCTGTTCGGGACCTGGGTCGTGCCGCGTTAGCCATCACGGGTACGAAGAGCGATCGCAACAGATGGCAAGAAGATGATCAGGAACAAGCGACTCGCGTGTATCAAATGAGTCGCGGGCGTGACCGGACCTGCGCTCCCGCGCCAGGATCGGCTTCAGGGGCGTCTCCGAGGTGAAGGCCCCGGCCCGCACTTGTAGCATCTCGCCGACCTTCACGAGGGAGCGAACGCGGACGCAACCGAACAGCCGGACCTTGGCGCAGAGCCCCTGGGCATTTTCGAGGACACCCGTGGCCGGTGTTTCGAATTCGACGCGAGAGTCGAGCTTGAAGTTGCGGGCCAGCTTCTCGTTCCTGTACTCGATCCCGTCGCGGTTGTAGAGGACGACGAGTTTGCCGCGGCCGGCGAGGAGCGCGGTCATTTCGAAATCGTGTCCCATCGTGTCCCGTCCGAGGATGACGGTGACGAGGTCCAGCTCGAAGGCCGCGTCCACGGCGCGAAGCGCCTCTCGGGAGAAATAGAACGTGCACGGTTCCCGGAACACGCCTTGGGTAAGCACGTCGACACTCCCCCATCCCGCCGCCGCCGCGCGACCGAACACGTCGAGCGCCGTCTTCTCGGGCAGCTCCCGGACACTAACCTGGGCGAGTTCTGGAGCTACCTGGGCGACCCACGCCTTCACCTCGGGCCTCACCTCGGGGAGGTTGTCGCACAGGGGCTCATGAAATACTTGCGGCTCGGAAAGGACAGCCAGAAGAAGCGCTGCGATGATCATCGTCGGACTCACCACGAGGTTCCGGCCTCGTTCAGGATGCTCGGTGTCTCCAGATCCTGCGTCGGCCTCGACGGGTCAAGTCGCGGGATTATGCCAACCGTGTGCCGTGTGACAACCGGCCTCTCCTAGCGTCGCCCGCTCGGGCTGTTCTTGACGCTCTTCTGGCCCATCTGCTTGCCTCTGCGTTCGCCCATCCGTTTGTCTATCGGCTCGTTCGGCTGGGGTGTCCGATGACGCTTTCCTGGCGCATCGACGGAGCCCCGACTGGAGGGTCTCATACGATTCTCCAAGGCTTTCGATTCGTCGTTCTGCTCGGCCTTACGCACTGCCATGAGTTCATCCCCTAAGTCATGTCGCTCGACAACGACCGCGCAACCGCACCATCGCCGCAGATCGACGGACGCTGGGAGCCGACCGTGAAGCGCCGCTTCAAACGGTGCAGGACGACGCTCAGCAGCGGACTGTGTTCAGACACTTCTCGGCTGGAGTTGAAGAGCTGATCGCCCAGGTCTTCTTCGATCCGAATGTTGCGGGACAACGAGACACCGACACGAGGCCCATCGGTTCACGATGACACATCGTGCAACAGGAATCTGTGCACAACAGAACGGTCGCGATGCCGGACGAACCGTCGCCCGAGCTCTGCTCTCCTTGACAGTTTAGGAGAGACGAGACTACGCTCTCCTCACCTAACTGATTTAGGAGAGCAGATGGCGGAAGAAGCGTCGCTGCTGCCGGGGACACTGGACCTGCTGATCCTCAAGGCCGTCTCGCTGGCACCGGAGCATGGCTACGGCGTGCTGCTGCGCATCGAGCAGATCACCGGCGGCGCGCTGCTCGTCGAGCAGGGCGCGCTCTATCCGGCACTGGCGCGACTCGAGCATCAGGGACTGCTCGGATCCGAATGGGGCACATCCGACAATAACCGCCGCGCCAAGTTCTATCGCCTGACCGCCGCCGGCCGCCGTCGTCTCAAGACCGAGACCGATCGCTGGGACCGCCTGGCGATCGCCATGTCGCGGGCGCTTCGCGCTGAAGGAGTGTGAGCCGTGCCTTGGGCGAAGCTGCGTTCGCTGGTCGCCGGCCTCTTCCGGCGTGGACGTGTCGAAGCCGACATGGCCGACGAGATCGCCTTCCACATCGAGACGCGGGTACGCGATCTGATGGCACGGGGCATGACGCCGGACGTGGCAAGACGCACGGCGCGCGTCGAGTTCGGCTCTGTCGAGCGCTATAAAGAGGAAGTCCGCGGCGCACGCGGCCTGCGACTCTTCGATGAAGCGATCGCCGATCTCCTCACTGGCTTTCGTGCACTGCGTCGCGCACCAGGCTTTACGCTTGCCGCGGGCGTTTCGCTCGCGCTCGGCATCGGCGCGAACACGCTGGTTTTCAGTCTGCTGGATTCGACGGTGCTGAAGCCGCTCGCGCTGCCAGAGCCGGATCGGCTGGTCGCGATCTGGACGGTGACCTCCGATCGACCGGATGTGCTGGGCACATCGAGCATCTCCCGGTTCACGTCGTTCAGAGATCAGACGCGGTCCTTCGAGTCAGTCGCCGCGTACAACGGCATCGCCTGTGGCGTGAAAACACTCGGCTTCGACCAGGACGGCGTCGCGCCCGAGCGCATTCTCGGTCAGACCGTGTCACCAGCCATGTTTCACACGCTCGGCGTGCAACCGATCGTCGGTCGCACGTTTTCGGACGCCGAGGACGTGGTCGATCAGGTGGCATCCGTTGTCGTCATCAGTCATCTCATGTGGCAGCGCCGCTTCCTCGGCGACCCGGCCATCGTCGGCAAGACGCTGACCCTCGACCGCGTTCCCACGACGATCATCGGCGTAATGCCGGAGGGCTTCGACTTTTTTGGTAAGGATCGCGAATTCTTTGCGCCGCTGTGCCTGACGCGCGCGCAGGTCGAAGGCCGCAGCGGGGGCAACAGCATCGTCGCGCGACTCCGGCCTGGTGTGACGATCGCGCAGGCGCAAGCCGAGCTGAACGCGCTCTCCACTCGGCTGGCCGCGGAAGATCCCCGCCGCCATCAAGGCCTCGAGGCTCGCGTCGAATCGCTCACCAGATCCGGCGCGCGGACATTGAACAGCAGCGGGCAACCCACCGGCGACTACGCCTCGTCACTGACGATCCTGCAAGGCGCCGTCGGCCTGGTCCTGCTGATCGCGTGTGCGAACGTTGCCGGTCTTCTGCTCGCCCGCGGCGCCAGCCGGCGAAACGAACTGGCACTTCGCATGACACTTGGCGCCGGCCGCTGGCGTGTCACGCGACAGATGCTGACGGAGGGCCTGCCGCTCGCTGTTCTTGGCGCGATTGTCGGCGTCGCGATCGCGTGGATCGGATTGAAGGTCTTCGTCAGCATGGCACCGTCAGACTTTCCGCGACTCGAGCAACTGGCCCTCAACGTCCGTGTGCTGGGATTCACCGCCCTCGTAGTGCTGGCGACGGCGGCATTATTCGCCGTGGTGCCGGCCCTCCAGGCGTCGCGCGTCGGGATGCTGACCGTGGCGCGCGAATCAAATCGAAACGCCACCGGCAGCGCCGAGCGTCTGCGTCTGCGAAGCCTCCTCGTGTGCGGTCAGATCGCGCTGGCGCTCGTGCTGCTGATCGGCGCGGGCCTGATGATTCACAGCTTCGTCCGAGTGCTCGACAACGAGCTCGGCGCAGACCCGACAAACGTGCTCACGTTTGATTTCCGTCTGCCGGCGCGCGATTCCTTCAAGGCCGCTGGCATCTATCGTGGCTCGGGTCTGTTCGAGATCAGTCCGGTACCAGGCGACACGGTGGAACGGGTTCGGCAGCGACTCCAGACACTCGCCGGCGTGCAATCGGTCGCCGCCGTTACCGCGTCGCCCTTCAGTACAGGAATCGCATTGGCGATGCCGTTCATCGTCGACGGCCGTCCGCTTCCGCCATCGGCAACCTCAGGTTCAGCAGAGTCCGATCAGCGCGCGGACTACTCGGCGATCTCCCCCGGCTACTTCAGCGTGATGCGCATCCCGCTTCAACGCGGCCGCGATGTCGACGATCACGATCGCGCCGACACGCCGTACGTCGTCGTCATCAATGACGCCATGGCGCGCAAATACTTCCCGAACGAAGATCCGATCGGCCAATACATCCACTTCGACTTCGTCCCCAACGAGCGACCCCGGCAGATCGTCGGCATTGTCGGCAACACGCTGGTTGGACCACTGCAGACCTCGAGCTCTCCTGCCGTCTACGTGCCTCATTTGCAACAGGGACCGACATTTGCCGGTCCCTATGTCTACCTGCGCAACGGCATGTCGTTCGTGCTGAGAACCGCAGGAGATCCGATGGCACTAGTGCCGGCCGTCAAACGCGCCGTCGCTGAAGTTGACCCGACGACACCGGTGGCCGGTGCGAGAACCGTCGAGCAGTCGCTCGATGATTCGGTACGCCACCTGCGGCTTTACATGCTCCTGCTGGGTGCGTTCGGTGCAGTGGCAACGCTGCTCGCGAGCGTCGGCATCTACGGCGTGATGTCCTACTCTGTCGCCGAACGCACGCGCGAGTTCGGCGTGCGCATGGCGCTTGGCGCACGGGCTGTTGATGTGCTCACGATGGTGCTGGCTCGCGCCGCTCGTATCGTCGGCGCAGGATTGGTGATCGGTCTGGCAGCGGCGTTCGTCGTGAGCCGGGTGCTCCAGGCGTCGCTCTTCGAGGTCACACGCACTGACCCGGCGACTTACACCACGGTGTCCGTGGTGCTGGTGGTGATTGCGCTGATTGCGTCGGTGATTCCTGCGCGACGCGCGACCACAGTCAATCCGATCGCCGCGCTCCGACACGACTAGGCGTAGCGCTTCTGCGCGCGCTCTTTCGCCTTGCGCGCTTCCTCTGCGCGATTGCGCGGCGGCGCGGCCGTCTGGAGGGAGTGAATCAACCGCTCTGCGGCGGTGGTGACCTCTTCAACGGCCTGATTGAATGCGGCTTCGTTGGTGCGTGAGGGATGCGTCGACCCGCTCAGCTTGCGGACAAACTGCAGCGCTGACGCCCGAATCTCATCGTCAGTGGCGGGCGGATCGAAATTCGCGAGGGTCCTGATGTTTCGGCACATGCTACTGGTACCGTAGCACGACCAACGGGTTCGCACGACTCGCGCGGCGAGCCGGAACGAGCGCCGCGACGAGCGCTACCAGTGCAAGGACGATGGTGACCACGATCAGTGTCACGGGGTCGGTCGGCGACACGTGGAAGAGGACGCTGCTCATCCCCTGCGCGGCCGCGATCGATAGCATGAGCCCGACCACGAGTCCTGCGGCCACCGTCATCATCACGCCTCGCACGGTCATCCAGATCACATGCGGTCCTCGTGCGCCCAGCGCCATGCGGATGCCGACTTCCTTGGCCCGCTCTCCCACCGCGAAGGCGACAACGGCATACAACCCAAGCGCCGCGAGGATAAGTGCGGTGACACTGAATCCGGCCAGGATGCTCGTGCCGATGCGCGGAATCAGTAACTGTTGCGTCAGATAATCCTCGAGCGTCGTTGACTGCAGAATCGGCAGCTTCGAATCGACTTCTCGCACCACGCGACTCAGCGTACCGGCCATCGCCGTCTGATCTCCGTTGCTCCGGACGATGTAGGAGACGACGAAGCCGCCCTGTTGATCGAGTGGTCGATAGAACTGCGGACGCGGTTCTTCGGTGAGGGTGGCCACTTTGACGTCTTTCACGACGCCGACGATCTCCACGGATGAATTCGGAACGCCGTCATGGCTGTATCGGCGACCAACGACATCGGTTGTGCGCCAGTAGCGGCGCGCCATCGCCTCGTTGACGATCGCGACAGGCGGTGCGGTGAAGTTGTCCTGCGGACGAAACGCGCGGCCATGAAGGAGACGAATGCCAAGCGCGTCGAAGTAGTCGGCAGACACGGCAGCGCCAGACACCTCCGTCGTGTTCGTGCCGGTCGGCGACACGTACCCGGCAATCACCAACGTGTTGGTCGGACCACGACCGAGCGGCAACCGGTTCGTGCTCACTACCGACTGAACACCAGGAACCGCCGCGAGACGACTCGCGATCTCCCGATACACACGCGCAGCATTGGGGGGCGTATAGCCAGCCTGGAACGCGCTCGTCGTCACGAGCGTCAGTCGCTCGCGGTTGAAACCGAGATCGACGCGCTCCATCTGCATCATGCTGCGAATCACGAGACCTGTTCCGATCAGCAGCACGAGCGACAACGCCACCTGGAAGCCGACCATTCCATACTTCACGCCAACGTGACGCCTGGCTGCCGCGATACCGACGATGGCAGCGGTGAGGTCCGTGCGCATCGCGCGCAGCGCCGGCGCCAATCCGAACGCGATGCCAGTGATCACCGACAGTGCTGTCACGAATGCCAGCACGCGGTAATCGATCGAGGCGTCCATCAAGCCATAGGGCACCGGCAGGTCGATCCTCGACAGGAACCGCACAAGCCACTGCGCCGCGACCGTGCCAACGACGCCACCGGCGAGCGAGAGCACAAGACTTTCCGTGAGGAACTGCCGCAAGATCCGCCCTCGTCCAGCGCCCATCGCCATCCGAATCGACACGTCACGATGCTGTGCCGCACCGCGCAGCAGCAGAAGAATCGCGAGATTGCTGCACACCAGCACGAGTACGAGCCCGACCACGGCCATGAGGAGCACTGCGGCGGGCACTAACGAGCCGTCGAGTGATGGGTGAATGCGAACGGCGCCGGCGCGCAGCACCGAGATGCGCCGTTTTTGATCGAGTCCGGCAAAGCGCTCCGAGAGCTCGTTCGACACGCCCACCATGGCCGCGCGCGCCTGCTCGATCGATACCTCCTCGCGAAGCCGAGCGCGGATCTGGAACCAGTGATCCTGCGAGCGCTCGAGCGTTTGCGCGGCAAACGAACCCGCCACCGGACCGAGTGCGGCGAGCGGCAGCCAGAAATCCACAGCGGTCCCGTTCACGGTGCCGTTGTAGCGTCGCGGCCCGACGCCGACAATCGTCACCGCCGATCCACCGAGCCGCATCGTGCGACCGAGCATGTTCGGATCGGAACCGAAGCGCGTGCGCCAGGCATGATCGCTGACGACCGCGGTGGCCGGCGCGCCCGCGACATCCTCGGCGGATGAGAACCAACGGCCTCGCGACACGCTCAAGCCGAGCACCGGAAAGTACGACGAGGTCGCGAACTCGACGAACGACGGCCTGACTCCCGAGCCGGTCTCAGCCGTGACTGTGGTGTTGAAGACCGCGGCAGCGCTCGCGAACACCTCGCGGCGTTCAGCGATCGCGCGATACGCAGGGAACGAGCTCGACTCTGGCGCACCTTCGTCGGAGTCCTGGTAGACGTTCACAACGCGGTCAGGATTCGCAAACGGCAGCGGACGCAGCAGCACCGCATTGACCACGCTGAACACCGTCGTGTTGGCGGCGATGCCCACGCCGACGATGAGGATGGCCATCAGGGCAAAGAGTGGCGACGCGGCCAGCCGACGCACCGCGTAGCGGACGTCCTGCATCAGCAAATCCATTGGATCACCCGGTTCGTGGTTGGTGGTTGGTGGTTCGTGGTTGGATCACCAATCAAGTGACGTGCCGTCGCGATTGTGCTGAGAATTTAGCACACAGATGTCAACGCCGTTCGCGTGTGGGACGGAGCAGTCCCACAGGCGAACAACCGCACAGTTATCAGTAGAGGGCCTTGACGCGGGCGACGTCGTGATCCGAGAGCCAATCGACGCGCGGGATGTCGTCTCGCGTCATCAGGTGATGGCGATATCGGTCGTAGATCGGCAGCGTGACGCCGTTCGTGCCGGGCCACATGATGTCGCGCGCGTTCTCGCTGTGCTCGAGGCCAAGCGCGTGCCCGATTTCATGAAGACACACGTAGTAAATCACCACGTCGCGCATGAGCGGATCTTCTCTCACGCGGCGCCAGACGGTCGGGCGGAACCGGTTTTCATCCGGCCGGATGTCGAGCGAGACCACGGGGTGACCGTCCTCCGTCGACGGCTGCATGCGGCCGAGCGCGGCATCTTCCGACCACGGCAGCCACCGGACACGCAGTCGGGCACGCGGCGCCTCGTCGACGCGACGAAACCGAACTGTGTCGACGCGCCGCTGCCATTCCTGCAGCGCCCACACCATGAGATCGGCATCGCCCGATCGATAACCGGACCTATCGGCGGCGTCCGCAATAAAGAAAGTGATTTCGCCTGATGCGTCCGGCACGATCCTGAAACGGTCCTCGGCGTACATCGCCGGTCCCTTTGGAATGGCCACCGCGACGAACGCAAGGACGATCAGCGTCCAGAGTCTGGTGTCCATCCGTTGCCCAGTCCGTACGGGAGCGTCACGAACGGCGCTGCCAGAACGTCTCCATCGTCACGAGATTCTGCAGCATTCCTCGAGGCGCATCAGGCGCAGCGCCTCGTCGCGTGCCGTCGTGAATGAAGAGCGGGAACGTCCCGACTGTTGCTTCTGCTCATCGAGGATCAGCGCGCGTCGCGGACGGATACGTTTCATGTAGGCAAAGATCTTCGTGTCGATCTGTTGCGAGCATGTCAGCATGCTGAACGCCAACTGCGACTTCGAGAATGCCGACCAGACAGGCGCGATCGCATTCCTTGATCGCGCCGACGTTCCAGATAGGCTCCTGCGCCGACAGCAGCGCGGCCATTGCACAGACAAACGGCACCGCCGACCAGGACCTTCGCCATGAACTTCCTACCTCGCCTTTGCCTTTGACCTTTGACCTTTGCCCTTTGACCTTACGTTACGTACGTTATCCGGCCTTCGGGAGGCGCTTCAACAATGCGTTGGCCTTCCTGAACCACGGCCGCTCGCGACGCTGTAAGTAGCGCGGCATGGCCGCCTTGTTCGCCAGCACGCGCTCGGCCCATTCGCGCGCCTCGATGGGGCGGTTCTGCGCCGCAAGGAATGTCGCGTAGTTCACGTACGTCTCGGACAGCGTGGAAAACTCGAGCGCTCGCTGGAAAAACATCTCGGCGTCAGCTGGCTGTCCAGTGTTGGCGTAGGCATGCGCCAGCAGACCCAAGGCGCGGTTCGAGTCGTACTTCGGTTCTTTCGACGTGACGGTTTCGAGGTCCGCGGCAGCAGCCGAGAAATCACCCAACTGAATCGCGGCCACACCGCGGCGATAGAACGGGTCGGCGTGCATCGTCCGCGGAGTGATTGCTTTGTCGTAGCACTCGCGCGCCTTCGCGTACTTGCCTTCGTCGAGATACAGGTCGCCGAGTTCCTCGTAATTCCCGGCGGCCGGGTTCTGCTGCACGAGCCCCTCGAGGTACTTGATTCGCTTACGACGGCCGAAGCCTTCAAACGAGTGGCGGAGCAGTCCGAGGTCCGGCACGACCTCCATCAGGATGTAGATGAAGGCGCCAAGCGGCCCGAAGAAGATGATGATCCACAGCCAGAATGTGTCAGGACGCCTGCGAAGGAAGTGCAGAACCGCCAACACCTGGAGCAGGACTCCCCACTGGAAGAA
>JBKPRH010000432.1:0-6722 GCA_046765795.1 Acidobacteriota bacterium
GTACGCACCTCCCGAAGCGGTGCGCAGAGACCGCTCTTCGAACGGTATCGCGATCAAGAGGTACACGCAGCTTACGACTGCGAACACGAAGCGGGTCATGGTCATCGTGCCGACCGCGAAGACGATCAAGAACCAACCCAGATAAATCGGATGACGTACCAATCCATAGGGGCCGGTGGTCTTAAACTCGAACTCCTTTTGGGAATTGCCCGCCGCCGCTTGTCGGGCAGGCGTGACAAGCTCCGGCGAGGTCTCGCCGAAGCGCGCTTGGGTCTCAGGGCGCGAAGGCGGGGGAGTTGGGAGTGGTTGGGCGTTGGGCGTTGGGGGTTGGGAGTCGAGCTGCCGCACCCCGGCCAACTCCCAAATGTCGATCGCGGCAGCGCTGTAGACGGAGAAAGTAATTCCTCCGATTTGAAGAAACAGCAGGATTAATCGCGCGGCTCCTCCAACATCCCAGATAACCCCCGACAACGGCAGCCACAGCCAGCACACGGCGATGAACAACAGGCTGGCCAGCCACACATAGAACGACCGTTCGAGGGGACCCAATGCCTGAGTTAGCGCATGGCGGATCCGTTCGCGGGCAAACACCGAGTGATGCAGCGCAAACACTGAAAAAAGCACCACATTCCACACGACCGCCGGCGGGCGCAGCGGGCCGTCGGCGCGCATCCCAAACACCGTCCAGTATCTGTAGATGAAATAGCTGAGCGACAGGACAAACAGGCCGGCACCCATCCAGGCGAAGAGCCTCGCCGTTGGCGATGCGGCGCGGCCTGAATCGTGCACGGGCCGGTATTATATGGGCCTCATGCCCTCGTCCGGGCTGCCTCGCGTCGTTATCAGCGGCATCGGTGTCGTGTCGCCGTTCGGAGTTGGACGCGAGCGGTTCTGGCAGCACGTCAGCGGCGGTTGCAGCGGCACGCGCGCGATCACGCACTTCGACGTCTCGACCTATCCCTGTCAGGTAGCCGCGTGGGTGCCTCCCGTCTCGATCGCTGACGCGTGCGAGCTCGACGGTGATGGCAATCACGATGGACGTGCCGATCCCAAACGCTATTCGCGCGCCGCTATGTTTGGGGTGATCGCTGCGCGCGAAGCGTGGCGCGATGCCGGACTTCGTGCAGGCGAGGCCGGCGCAGGCGTACTCATTGGCAGCGGTGGCGGCGGAATCGACGTCGGTGAAAAGCAGTACGAGGACTTCTTCACGACGGGCGGCCGTCACGTGACGCCGTATGCGATTGCGGTCGGCATCTGCGGGATGGTGTCGAGTGAGATCTCGATCTCACTGGGTCTGCGCGGGATGAGCCACGTGCTGTCGTGCGGCTGCACCAGTTCGACCGATGCGATCGGCTACGCGGCGTCGCTGATTCGCTCGGGTGAGTACGACGTGATTTTGTCGGGCGGCACCGACGGCTGCGTGCTGCCGGGGATGATCTTCGGCTTCTCGCGGATGCGCGCCGTGTCCACGCGCTACAACGATCGCCCGGCCAGTGCCTCACGGCCGTTCGATCGCGGGCGCGACGGCTTTGTGCTCGGCGAGGGCGCGTGGATGCTGGTGATCGAGCGTGAAGATCGCGCACGAGCCCGAGGCGCACAGATCTATGCGTCGATCGACGGGTACGCGTCTACCTGCGACGCCTATCACCGCGTGCAGATGGATCCGGATGGCGTCGAGATCGTCCGCTGCATCGAGACTGCGTTGAGCCACGCGCAGCGCACGCCGGAAGAGATCGGCTACATCAACTATCACGGCACATCGACGCAACTGAACGATCGCATCGAAGCGCAGTGTGTGCGCCGTGTGTTTGGCCGGCACGCCGATCACGTGCCGGGTTCGTCCACCAAGTCGATGATCGGGCATCCGCAGGGTGCGAGCGGTGCGGCCGGCGTGGCCGCCACTGCGCTGGCGATGAGCCGCGGCGTCCTCCCGCCGACGATCAACCTCGACGATCCCGATCCGGCATGCGAGATGGACTTCATCCCGAACACCGCGCGGCCGGCTGACATCGACGCCGCTCTCTGCAACTGTCTCGGGTTCGGTTCGAAGAACAGCGCGCTCGTGCTGGGACGAGCCCGGTAGAGGATCTGGGGCTCATGGAGATCGTCGTTCTCACTTCTCCGTGCTCGCTGCTCGGTTCGTGTTCGCGTTCAAGTTCGGTTCGCGGTTCGGCGTTCGGTCGAGCCCGGAACGTATCGACATCGGCGGCGTTGATTCTCGAACCTGGAACCTGGAACCTGGAACCTGGAACCTGGAACCTGGAACCTGGAACCTGGAACCCCGAACCCCGACCCCGAACGTCGAATCGAGAACCGAACCTGAACACGAACTGAGCAGAGAGAACAGAGAAGCGTGAACGACAGACCTTCTAAGGACGCCGACGTGCTGGTCATCGGCGGGGGGCCCGCAGGCAGTGCAGCTGCGGTGACGCTGGCGCGTGCCGGTGCGCGCGTCCGCGTGATCGATCGCGCCGTCTTTCCCCGTCACAAACTCTGCGGTGACACGCTGAACCCGGGAGCGTTGTCGATCCTCGATCGGCTGGGCATCGGAGACGATGTGCGCGCGTGTGCGTTGCCGATTACGGGCATGACGGTCACCGGACCGGGCGCAGAGGTCTCGGCTGACTATCCCGATGGACTACGCGGCATGTCGGTGACCCGACGGTGTCTCGATCAACTGCTGCTCAATGCCGCAGCCGACGCGGGTGCGAGTGTGGAGACCGGCGTTGGCATCAGCGAGCCGGTGATCGACAAAGACCGCGTGGTCGGTGTGCGTCTCGCAACCCGAGGAGGCGACGTGTTGCGCGCGCCAATCGTGATCGCGGCTGATGGACGCGGCTCACGGTTGGCCGGCCGCGTGAATCTGTCGTCATACGCGAGCACGCCGCGCAGATGGGCATTCGGCGCGTACTTCGCGAACGTCACGCGCATGAGCGCGCGCGGCGAGATGCACATCCGGCGTGGCGCCTACATCGGCGTCGCGCCGTTGCCTGGCGGGTTGACTAATGTGTCGGTGGTGCTGGATGGTCCGGCTAGAGCCGGACACTACAAGAAGACTGATCAGCAGACGATTGTCCGCCGTGCGTTGAGTGCGGACGCCGTACTGCGGGATCGGTTCGCCGCGGCAACGCAGGTCTCGCCCGTGACAGTGCTCGGTCCGCTCGCCGTGAACGCACGCGCCGTTGGATGTCCTGGTCTGCTGCTCGCGGGCGACGCGGCAGGCTTCGTCGATCCCATGACGGGCGACGGTCTTCGCTTTGCGCTCCGCGGCGGCGAGCTGGCCGCGCACGCGGCGCTCGACGAACTTGCATCCGGCCGGCCCGGCTACGCGCGACTGGCGGCCTTACGTCGTCGCGAGTTCTCGGGCAAGTGGCGCATCAATCGCGCGCTGCGCGTGATGGTTGGATCGCCCGGAGCGGTTGGGCTCGCCTCGTTGGTATCGAACTGGTGGTCCGGGCCGGTCGAGTATCTCATTCAACTCGCCGGTGACGTGGGCCTCGCGCGCCGCTACGAGCGAGCATGACAGCCGCTACTGCGGTTCCGCTTCTTGTCCTTGCCTCAGTCGTCGCGATGATGCTCGCGGAGCTGTGGCTCTCGACGACGAACGAACGTGTGCTTCTTGCCAATGGCGCAGTCCAGGCCGATGACCCGGTGTACGGCGTGATGCGCATCGCGTATCCAGGTGTCTTCATCGCCATGGCGCTCGAGGGACTGATGACTGGGGTGGAACTGGGCCCCGTCACATTTGCCGGTGTCGCCTTGATGTTTGTGGCGAAGGCACTGAAGTTCTGGGCGATCGCCTCGCTCGGCAGGCGATGGACCTACACGGTGCTCGTAATGCCGGCCCTGCCGCTCGTCACGGCCGGCCCGTATCAATGGATCCGTCATCCCAACTACGTCGCCGTTGTTGGTGAGCTGGTGGCGATGGCGCTCATGACCCACGCTCGAGTCACAGGTCCGATTGGGACACTCTTTTTTGGGTGGTTGCTGTGGCGGCGGATCACCGCTGAAGAACGAGCCATCGAACTATACTCAGGGCGAGTCTGAATTGACGATTGACGTGGTCGATTGACGGATTTAGGCAAGGCTGAGATGCGGGGAAACGCGCTCCATTCGTCAATCGTCAATCGTCCCTCGTCAATACCATCGTCCTCCATCGTCGTATGACTGATATGGCCGAGCGACCCCTGATGACGATTCGACGCGTGTGCATCGTGTTTGCGCTGATGCTGCTGTGCGCGGCTCAGGTTCCGTTGGCGCAGACCCGCCCATCAGCGGCGGCGACGCCCGCCGACGCCGCGCTGAAGGCGCTCAACACCGGTCAGTACGACGAGGTCGAGACGATCCTGAAAGCGGCGACCGATCCGCGGTCAGTCGCGATTCGGGCTCGCGCGCTCACCGAGCGCGGCCGGTACGCGGAGGCCGAGAAGTTGTTGACGCCGGTTGCTACGGCCCAGCCAGGGAGCGATGCCGCGCTCGAGCTCGGACTGCTTCAGTGGACACTTGGCCGCCGGAACGATGCCGTCCGCACGCTGAAGTTGATCGTCGCGCGCGTTGATGGGCAGACCGCGCCCGAGAATCTCCGTCTCGGTCTCGCGGCGCGGGCGCTTGGCGCCTTCCAGGACGCCAACGGCTTCTTCCGTGCGGCCAATCGCCTTGCGCCGACCGATATCTACATCAACACCGGATGGGGCGAACTCTTCCTCGAGAAGTACGATCGCAAGGAAGCGATGCGCTCGTTCCAGGACGCGATCAAGGCGGACGAGAACTATGTGCCGGCCATCCTCGGCATCGCCCGTGTCGCGATGGAGGACAATCCGCCGGCCGCGAAGACTGCCATCGAGCGCGCACTCAAGGTCAATCCCAACTCGGTGCCGGCGCATCTGCTGGCCGCCGAGATCTCACTCGACGATCGCAAGCGGGATGACGCGAGAGCGAGCGTGCAGCGCGCGTTGAAGGTGAATCCCAACAGCGTGGAGGCGCATTCGCTCGAGGCCGCCATCGATTTCCTCGAGGGCAAGACCACCGCGTTCGAAGCGCAGGTTCAGCAGGTGCTCAAGGTCAATCCGGTCTACGGTGAGGTCTACCGCGTTGCCGGCGATCACCTCGCGCGCAACTACCGCTTTGACGAGGCCGTCGACATGGTGCGCAAAGGGTTGGCGCTTGACGATGCGAATGCGCGAGCGCATGCAGATCTCGGCAAGCACCTGCTGCGCACCGGTGATGAGCCCGGCGCTCGCCGTGCCCTCGAGCGCGCGTTCAAAGACGATCCCTTCGATCAGCAAACGTTCAACTCGCTCACGTTGCTCGATACGCTCGACAAGTTCGAGACCATCACCGACGGCGATTTGATCTTCCGATTCGATCCGAGTGAAGCCGCAGTCATGCGTGAACACGCCATCCCGCTCGCCAAGGAAGCGATGGCCACACTCTCGAAGAAATACAACTTCACGCCGCAGGGTCCGATCCTGATCGAGATGTTCCCGAAGCACGACGACTTCGCCGTGCGCACGATCGGTTTGCCGGGCATGATCGGCGCACTCGGTGCCTGCTTCGGCCGTGTCGTCACGCTCGATTCGCCGAAGGCGCGGCCGCCAGGGGACTTCAACTGGGGCGAGACGCTGTGGCACGAGCTGGCGCACGTCTTCACGATCCAGATGTCGAAGCAGCGCGTGCCGCGATGGCTCACCGAAGGTACGTCGGTGTGGGAGGAAAGGCGCGCGCGTCCCGAGTGGGGCCGCGAGATGGACATCACCTTCGCGCACGCCCTCAACGAGGGCAAGGTGATGAAGCTGGACGTCCTCAATCAAGGCTTCCAGGATCCCAAGATGATCTCGCTGGCCTACTACCAGGCCTCGCTGGTCGTCGATCACATCGTGGAAACCTACGGCGAGCCCAAGCTGCATTCCCTGCTGCGCGCCTACGGCGAAGGGCTCGAGGATGAGACCGCGATCAAGGAAGGCCTGGGCGTGTCGTTGGCGCAGTTGCAGACGGGATTCGATGCGCGGCTCGACAAGCAGTACGCCAGCCTTCGCCGCGCGCTGAAGACCCCGGAGCTGAAGGAGAAGACGTCGGTAGAGGACCTGAAGGCGCTCGCCGCGTCGAATCCCGACAGCTTCGCCGTGCAGATGCGGCTGGCGGTGGCGCTCAATGAAGCCAAGGACGGCGCCGGCGCGATTGCCGCGCTCGAGCGTGCCTCGAAGATCATTCCGAGCGCAACCGGGCCGAACAACCCGAACACGATGATCGCGAAGATCGCCCTCGAGCAGAAGGACACGGCTCGCGCCATCAAGGCGCTCGAAGACGTGATGCGCGTCGACCACGCGGACGTCGAGTCCGCGCGCAAGCTCACTGAGTTGATCACGCCGACTGGCGACGCCACACGCACCGAGGACGCCTATCGCCGCCTCGTCGCCATCGATCCGTTCGACCGCGAGGCCGAAGCGCAGCTCGGTCGCCTCGCGCTGAAACGCAAGGACCCGCTCACGGCGGTGCGGTCGTTCAAGAGCGTGCTCGGGTCAAATCCCCCCGATCGCGCTCAAGCGCATGTCGAACTCGCTGAAGCACATCTCGCAGCGGGACAGTATGCGGACGCGAAGAAGCAGACGCTTGCCGCGCTCGAGATCGCGCCGTCGTTCGAGCGTGCGCAGGATCTGTTGTTGAAGATATCGGATACAGCGAAATAGTCGGTTCCAGGTTCCAGGTTCCAGGTTCCAGGTTCC
>JBKPRH010000433.1:0-13319 GCA_046765795.1 Acidobacteriota bacterium
GTCTACGTCGTTCCGCGCGGACGCACTTACTACTACTACCCGGGGTACTACTACAACCCGTATGCATTCGGGTACGGTCCCGCGGGGCGAGGGCACTTCTACTTCGACCTGTATTACAACTCGTACATCTGGCATCCGTACAGCGTCTATCGCTACGACACCTACGGCACCTACGGCTACCCGGTCGGCGAGTTGCGACTCAAGGTCCATCCCTCTGATGCGCAGGTGTTCATCGACGGCTCGTACGCCGGACGCGTCGACGACTTCGACGGCGTCTTCCAGTCGCTCCGTCTCGAGGAAGGCGAGTATCAAGTGGAAATCGTGCTGCCGGGATTCGAGCCGCTGGCCTTTAACGTGCGAATCTTCCCGGGCCAGAAGACGACCTACGAGGGCGATCTCATCCCCGAGCTTCCCGACAACGTCCGACCGTAGCGCGGGTCACGCCCCGCGCTGCGATCGGGTAAAGAAGAAATACAGGGGTATCCCGGCGAGAATGATCACTGTTCCCGTCAGGCTCACCCTCGGATCCGAGTAGAACGCGTTGAGCACAATCGCCGCGCTGACGAGCACGAAGAGTCCCGGCGTCCATGGATAGCCGAGTGCCTTGAACGGTCGCGGCGCGTTCGGCTCGCGCGCGCGCAGCACGAATACTGCAGCCACCGCTGCACCCGCAAACAGCGTGATCGCGAAGCCGACGTAGTTGGCAATCGAATCGAGACTGCCGGTCAGGATCAGCAAAATCGCGAGCGCGGCCTGCGCGACGATCGACGCGGCCGGCGTCTTGTATTTCGGATGCACGCGCGCGGCACTCTTGAAGAATGCGTTGTCACGCGCCATCGCGAAATACACGCGCGGCCCGGCAAACGTCCACGCGTTGATCCCAGCGGCGAGGCTGACGATGGCGACGAGGGCCATGATGTCGCCGGCGCGCGCACCGAAGAGTCGATCGCCGACGACATCGAGCACGCTCTTGCCGCCAAGCGTCATCAGCTCGCGGATGGGGATCACGTAGAGATACAGCACGTTCATCAGGACGTACACCGCGATCACCGCCACAGTGCCCATCAGCAGCGCGCGCGGCACATTGCGTCCTGGTTCGCGGATCTCTTCGGCCATGTACGCGGCGGCATTCCACCCCGAGTACGTGAACATCACCGGAATGAATGCGAACAGAAATCCAGTGGGGGTCACGGTTCCGGCCGACTCGGTGAGATTCGACGGCGCCCCGGTTCCTGCCGTCAATCCAAGGCCGATGATGAAGACGAGCGACACGATTTTGAGCGTCGTCAGAATGTTGCTGGCTGCGCGCCCGGGACCAACGCCGCGAATGTGAATGAGAGCCGCGACGATGATCGCGGCGCTCGCGGCCAGCGTATGAATGGAGAACGTCACCGCGGTGGACGTCAAAGGGATCGGAATCGCCAGGAACGGCGTGTCATTCGCAATGCCGGGAATGAAGCGATTCAGCGTCACGATCAGAAACACCGCACTGGCGGCCATCGCGCCGCTGAAGCCGGCGACGAACGATGTCCATCCGGTCAGGAAGCCAGCAAGCGGACCGAAGGCCTCGCGCAGGTAGACGTATTCGCCGCCTGCCTTCGGCCGTAGCGCGGCGAGTTCGGCGTAGGCCATCGCGCCCATGAACGCGAGGACCCCGCCGGCAACCCACGCCAACAGAAACCATGTCGCGTCCGGGATCGCGGCCGCGACCGCTGGTGAACGGAAGAGAATGCCGCCGCCGATGACGTTGGCAATGATGATGGCTGCGGCGTCGAAAGGACCGAGTCGCCGCTCGAGCACTGGCGTCGAAGACGTGGTGGTCGTGTCAGACACGTCCGGGATTATAGGTGGACCGGACGAACTACCAACGTCCAACTACCAATGCCCAACCACTCCCAACGCCTGATCCCAAAGGTGTGAATTTCGTTGGAGTTGGGAATTGGAAGTGGCTGGGAGTGGGCGTTGGTAGTTGGGAGTTACTCGGTGAGGAGTTGGCGATCGATCTTGAACTCTCCTAGCTTCACCCACAAATTCGAGCCGTGCTTGCCGAAGACCTCAACCTTGGCGTCGATGAACGCCTTGTTCTGAAGCATCTGCAGGCGCGGCTCACTTCCGGTGTAGCCACGGTCGGAACGCAGGACCAATTCGCCGCCCTTCGCACCCGGGGCCAGACCGTCGGGGCCGATCCCGCGGACGAAGTGCGAGTCCCATTCCTTGTTCTCGCCGTCGAGTCGCTTGAACACCGCATTAATCTGGACGCGGGCGATCCCCTCGGGCGAGACGTTCTTCAGCTTGAGCGAGATGCTCGGCACGAGCTTGTTCTGGCCATTGACGATGCCGACGTCGTACCAGCCGGTATGGACATCGGTAATGGTCAGGTCCTTTTCCACGTCGCGTGAGCGGCATCCCGCGATCACGAGCGCAAGGAGCAGGCACGTCGTCAGGCGAGTGCTCATGGCCGAATTGTACATAGCACTAGATAGGACACCAGACGGCATGCCGGGTTCCCGGACCGGACCGAGGATTTGTCAGTACTCGCGGGTCTCGACCTTCTTGCGAATTTCGTCGAGTGTCATCCGTCCGGCGCGGTACGACGCGAGGTCGCTGCCCTTGATCCGGAAGATCACCGTGCGCGTATCGGCGGCATCGGTCGGAATCAGCGGGTCGCGTGGGACGTTGTCCCGTGCGGCAATCGTGAGGAACTCCTCAGGACCAAGACTAATGGGACCGCTGTTCTCAATCATCGCGTCCACGAGCGCGGCCTTCACCTCGCGCGTGTAGTGCTCTTCGGGATCGTCGTAGGCAGCGGGATCGAGTTGAGGTTGAGCCCCGCCCCCAACTGGCACGGCCGCCGCTGTCGCCGCGCCGATTCTCGTGCTGTTGGTGCTGCGCAGTGCCGCGGGGTTCTGTGACTGTTGTTCCAGCTGACGAATGACTTGCGCCAGTTGCTCACGCTGACGAGGCTCGGCCTCGCTCATCATCGCCTTGAGGTCATTGATGATCCGCATCGTCTCGCGATTGTCGCGGAACATGTAGCGGAGCGGCCAGGTGACCGGCAGCCGCAGCGCGGGCACTTCGACGTCGAAGAACACGCCGTAGCCATCGAGCCGGAACCCTCTGACTTCAGGCACACCGGTCAGCATCGGCGCATCGCCCATGACCGCCTTCATCTGTCTGACCATGCTGTCGGCGCCATTCGAGACCGCGCGTTCGAGGACGCCTTCCATCATCGAGATGCGCTGGCGCGCCTTGACTTGATCCATCTCGCTTTGCTGCTGCGCAAAGGTGATGGACCCGGCCAGAAGCACCAGCGCCGAGCCCGCGAGGCAATGTCTCAAGTTCTTTCTCAGCATCTTCGTGCACTCACCGTGTTCGCTCTGAAACCAACCGACCTAACACTTCGCGCTGCTGACGCAGTTCAGTGCCGATCGCACCCTGCTGCAGCCCCATCTGCTGACGCACCGAAGCGAGATCGACGCGCCGCTGATTCTCGACGTTGCCAGCCAGTTCGACCATGCGCAGCGTGAAGTCGCGGCGCTGGTTGGCTTCGCTCTCTTCGATCAATCCCTTCACCTGTTGCAACAAGGCGTCGTCGGAGCCGCGGGCCGCCACCTGTGTTGCAGGACTCGACGACGTTCGCTGCGCCATCTCCGACCTGAGCTGCTTCTCCAGCTTGGCGAGATCGTCCGGCGTGACGCTGGCCGTGGCTGGCTGCGTGTTCACCGCGGCTGCTACCGTTGGCGCCGGCGCGTTTTGTAGCGGCGCGGTGTTGGTGTTGCGAATGGCGCCCACTGACAACCCAGCGCCGAAGATCACCAGTGCCGCCGCAGCCTGTGCCCAAGCCGGCAATGGCGCGCGCCACCACGCGATCGTTGGCTCGAGGATCTTCGCCGGACGCGGCTCGTGCTCACGCGTGATGCGGAAGCCGAGCGCCAAGTCGGGCGGCGTCCACGCAGCGAGCGTTCGGCGTGTGGCACTCAACGCATCGATCTCGCTCGCGCAGGCCGCGCATCCCTTGATGTGTGCCGCGATCAACGCCTGCTCGTCAGGCGCGCATTCGTCGTAGAGGTATGCGACGAGCGCCGCCGAATCTCCGCACTGGAAGATGTCGTTCATACGCGTTTCACCAGTTCGGGCGTCAATTGCCCCTGTTGCTCCAAACGTCGACGTAAGAGAGACAGCCCTTGATAGAGCCGCGTCTTCACTGTGCTGAGCGGACAGCCCTGCATGTCCGCAATCTCCTGAAACGTCATCCCGTGGTACTCCTTCAGGATGATCGCCGTGCGCTGCTCCTCGCTCAGCTCAGACATCGCTTCCTCCACGATCGCGCTGAGCTCGCGCCTCGCGACCAGATCCTCGATCGATTCGACCGGCCCTGTCTCGGAGGCCATCTCGATCGCGTCCGCATCTTCGGGCAGCTGCGACACCGGCGCGCGGCGCTGCCGACGGATCCAGTCGCGACAGAGGTTGAGCGCGATACGATACAACCACGACGAGAATTTCGCCTGTCCTTTGAAGCCGGGTAGCGCACGATAGGCGCGAAGGAAAGCATCCTGGCAAACGTCCCGGGCATCTTCTTCCTTGCCGATGACCCGATAAGCCAAGGCATAGATCGGCCGTTCCCATCGCACGATGAGCTGATTAAAGCTTTCGACGTCGCCGCCCTGCGCGCGGGCAACGAGCTCCTCGTCGGTCGTTGTCATTCCTCGGGAACCGGCCCCGTTCGTTTACTAAGACGGCCGACGGGCGCTGACGGCCGTGATCTCCATAATAAAGGACCTAAGTCTTTTGTATAATAGATGTTAGCTACAGCCGAGCAGAGCCTTGACCTCCAAGCGACCCCCCGACACACCAGCCGCGTGATTCAGCTCAGCGAACTGACCAAGACCTTCGGCGATCGCACGCTCTTCGATCGCGTCACCTGGCAGATCGGCGACGGGGATCGTGTCGGCCTCTGTGGACCCAACGGCGCCGGCAAGACGACCCTGCTCAAAATGCTGGCCGAACTCGAGGAAGCCGACTCCGGCATCATCGCCAAACCGGCCGATCTCACCATCGGCTATCTGCCGCAGGACGGCCTGGCGCACCGCGGGCGCACCGTCTTCGAGGAGGCCAGCAGCGCGTTCCAGCCCCTGCTCGACATGAAGACCGAGATGCACGAGATCGAGCACAAGCTTGCGGACACCTCGATTCCGCAAGACGCGCACGATGCGATGCTGTCGCGCTACGCCGAACTCCAGGATCGCTTTCGCCTCGCCGATGGCTACAGCATGGATCTGCGCATCGCGACCGTGCTGCGCGGCCTGGGCTTCTCACCTGAAGACAACGAACGACCCTGCGAAACGTTCTCGGGGGGATGGCAGATGCGCATCGCGCTCGCCAAGCTGCTGCTGGGGCGACCGAACCTGCTGCTGCTCGACGAGCCAACGAATCACCTCGACCTCGAGGCGCGAAACTGGCTCGAGGAATATCTCGGCGCGTACCCGTACGCCGTCATCCTCGTCTCGCACGACCGCTATTTCCTCGACGCGGTGGTCACGCGCATCACCGACGTTCATCTGCGACGGCTCACCGACTACGTCGGTAACTACAGCAAGTACGTCGAGCAGCGCGACGCGATGCTCGAGCGGCTGCGTCAGGCAAAGCGCGAACAGGACGAGGAAGTCGCACGCGTCAAGATGTTCATCGATCGGTTCCGCTACCAGGCCACCAAGGCCGCACAGGTGCAGAGCCGCATCAAACTGCTCGAGAAGGTGGTCCCGATCGAAGTGCCACCCGAGCGGAAGCGGATCCATTTCCGATTTCCCGACTGCGTGAAAAGCGGCCGTACCGTGCTCGAACTGAAGCACGCGCGCAAGGCGTACGACCGTCTCACCGTATTCCGTGACGTCTCGCTGCACATCGAACGCGGCGATCGCATTGCACTCGTCGGTCCCAATGGCACCGGCAAGTCCACGTTGATGCGCATGCTGTCGGGTGAAGAAGCCCCTGACTCAGGCACGCGCACGCTGGGCCATCAAGTCGTGATGGAGTACTTCGCG
This sequence comes from Acidobacteriota bacterium, assembly GCA_046765795.1. GTDB lineage: Bacteria > Acidobacteriota > Vicinamibacteria > Vicinamibacterales > UBA2999 > Gp6-AA40. The sequence goes on from JBKPRH010000433.1 coordinate 6,042, forward strand.
CAGGACGAAGCCACACGCCTCGATCCGACATTGACGGTATATGAGGCGCTCGCCTCGGGATCGCCCAATGACATGGTGCCGGCGATTCGCAACATCCTCGGCGGGTTTCTGTTTTCCGGTGATGACGTCTACAAGAAGGCCGGCGTGCTCTCCGGCGGCGAGCGGACGCGCCTCGCGGTCGCCCGCATGCTGCTCCGTCCGTCGAACACGCTGCTCCTCGACGAACCGACGAATCACCTCGATCTCGACTCGAAGGACGTTCTGCTCGACGCGCTCGAGGACTACGGCGGCACCCTGATCATCGTCTCGCACGACCGCTACTTCGTGGAAAAGCTGGCCACGAAGATCATCGAAATCGGTCACGGCGAAGCCGTCGTCTACCCGGGGAGCTACACGGAATTTCTCTGGCATAAGGAGCATCCTGCAAGTGATCTCCCAACGCCCAAGAGCCCAACCGCCAAGCACCCCCAAAAGCCCAAGGCCGAAAGCCCAGCGCCCAAAGCCCAGAACCCGGAGGCCGGTCCGAAAGGACCGGCCCTACCCGACCGCGAGGCTCGCAAGCGCCAGGAAGCGGAGCGGAAGAAGCAGCAGCGCGCTGCCGAAGCTCTCCAGAAGCGCATCGCCGACCTCGAAGGCCGCATCGCCGAGCGCGAAGCCAAGGTGAAGGACCTCGAGGCGACGATGTCGTCGCCGGGGTTCTACGACGATCGCGACGCGTCCAAGCGTGTCGTCGATCAGCATCAAGCGCTGATGTGGGAAGTCGGCGACTTGATGGCTCAGTGGGAAGCCCTACAGGAACACGCGGCCCAATCCGAATCGTAAGTTCAGAGCCCATCCGAATCGTAAGTCCACCCCCCAGGACTAACGAAAGGCGTCATACACTTACGGTTTCGTAATCGACCTGTTCCGTTTCTTGACTCTTACCCCTGCGGAATCAGCCACTTGGTGGCCATTTTCAATGCTCAGCATCGGGCACAGCCTTTGCCCCTTGTTGAGTGGGTTGAGGTCTGTTTCATGGAGTCCGCGGTGATCGCCAAGTCGCGTCCACGCTCCGCTCGACGGGGAACCGCCGGCACGGAGGAGGTGCGCCCCGATAGACGGCGGCCGGCAAGTTCCGCGGCAACGACAGACGCGTTCTATCGGCACATCGTCGCCGGCATGCGGAACGGCGTGTTGGCGATTACGCGCGACGCCCACCTGGCTCTGATCAACGACGAGGCTTACCGGATATTCGGCGTCGCGGCGCAGCCTGACGACGTCGGTCAGCCCATCGCAACGGTGCTCCGCGATCACCCGGACGTCGTCCGCGTGCTGGCCGGTGCGTTCGACCTGCACCATCTGCCGAACCGCGTCGAGATGCGGCTGAAGCCATCGAACAAAGTGATCGGCTACACGCTCGCGTTCGTCCGCTCCGACGATGGCGAAGTGATCGGCGCGGCCATGTTCTTCAAAGACCTGACCCGCGTTGAACAGCTCGAGGAGCGCGAACGCCTGCGCGATCGACTCGCCGCGGTTGGAGAAATGGCCGCCGTGATCGCCCACGAGGTCAAGAACCCGCTCGCCGGCATCGAGGTCATGGCCGGTCTACTGCGCCGAAAGATTCCCGATGCGCCCGATGCGCAGATGGTGCTGACCGACATCATCAGCGAAGCCAAGATGGCCAACGCCATCGTCCAGGAAGTGCTCGATTTCGTCCGCCCGATCCGCCTGCAAGTGGACCACACCGCGGTGACCGATGCGGTACAGGGCGCGATTCAGCTCGCCGACTCGAAGGGCAAGCGCGGGAACGTTGACGTCAACGTCGCGATCTCCGAGGGCTTGCCACACATCAACGCCGACCAGCATCAGATCACGCAGGTGTTCACCAACCTGCTGATGAACGCCTATGAAGCGATGGGCGGCAAAGGGCAGGTCGCCATCTCCGCAGAAATGGTCCGCATCGAAGACGGCAGCGACGGCCGTGAAGCTGTGCTCATCGAGTTCGCCGATAACGGACCAGGGATTCCGCCCGACGTGGCGGAGAAGGTATTCGACCCGTTCTTCACGACGAAAGCTCAGGGCTCCGGTCTCGGCCTGGCCATCGTTCGGAAGATCGTGGACGCGCATGACGGACGGATTGACCTGCGGACGACCCCAGGTCAGGGCACGACGATTCGGGTGACCCTGCCGGTAACAGGCGGGAACGAGGAATAGCTGTATGGGACGGATTCTGATCGCCGATGACCACGATTCTCTGCGCCGCGGCCTGGCTCAGGCTGTATCTGAAGCTGGCCACGACGTCGAGGAAGCACCGAACGGCAACGCCGCCATTGAGAAGCTCCACGAAGGCTTCTTCGATGTCGTGGTCAGCGACCTGAAGATGGGCGGGAGTACCGGCCTCGAAGTGTTGAAAACCGCGAAGACTCTGCATCCCTCGTCAGCGATCATCCTCATGACCGCGTTCGGCTCTGTCTCCACGGCTGTCGAAGCGATGAAGTCCGGCGCATTCGACTACGTGCAGAAACCGTTCGAGATCGAGGAGATGGAGGTCAAGATCGAGAAGGCGCTCGAGATGCGCCGGATGCAGAATCAGATCGACTACCTCCGCCACGCGCAGGGCGACATCTACGACTTCGACCGCATCATCGGATCGAGCGGCGCACTGGAGAAAGTGCTCGCGGTCGTCCGCAAGGTGGCGAAGAGCAACACAACGGTGCTGGTCCGCGGCGAAACGGGGACTGGTAAGGAGTTGATCGCCGGAGCGGTTCACCATAATTCGCATCGCGCGGCGCGCAACTTCGTCAAGGTGAACTGCGCGGCACTGCAGGAGAACCTGCTCGAATCAGAACTCTTCGGTCACGAGAAGGGCGCGTTCACGGGCGCCGACAAACAGCGCATCGGCCGCTTCGAGCAGGCCGACGGCGGCACCCTGTTCCTCGACGAAATCGGCGACATGAGTCCGAACACGCAGGCGAAGATCCTTCGCGTGTTGCAGGAGCACGAGTTCGAGCGCCTCGGCGGTACGCGAACCATCAAGGTGGACGTGCGGCTGATTGCGGCAACGAACCGCGACCTGCCGTCGATGGTTGAGGCCGGCCAGTTCCGCGAAGACCTGTACTACCGCTTGAATGTCGTGACGATGGAGATGCCGCCACTGCGCGAGCGCAAGGACGACATCGCCGCGCTGTCGAACTTCTTCATTCGCCGCTTCTCCGGTGAACTGAAGAAGAAGATTCAGGGGCTCGAGCCGGAAGCGCTCAAGCTGTTGATGCGCTATCAGTGGCCAGGCAACATCCGCGAACTCGAAAACGCGATCGAGCGGGCCATGCTCCTGGCTGAAGGGTCGCACATCGCCGTGGACGATTTACGGCTCGGCGACACCGGACCGAGCGGTGCGCCGCGAGACAACGCATCAGTCGTGAAGATTCCGCCGACGGGCATTCCGCTCGAAGAGGTCGAACGCATCGCCCTCATCGAAGCGCTCAAGATGTCGAACTGGGTCCAGAAGGATGCGGCGGAACTGTTGTCAATCAGCCCGCGTGTCATGAACTACAAGATCAAGACACTCGGTATCGACTTCCCGCGTGGCCGGCGCGCGGCGCTGCAGCACCACGAACCAAACGCGATGAGCGCGTAAACGCGAACGTCGTAGCGCGGAGGCTTTAGCCTCCGCGGACACGGGCGCGCTCCAGAATCTTCCTGACGGTGTTCCAGTTCCGGCTCGTCGCCGGCACACCGAACGCCTGCTCGACGAACGCATTGGGAAAGCCGTACATCCCGCTCGGCTTTCGGCGGCTCACGAGCATCACATCGAGCCCTGTCCTGCCGATCGCTTCGAGACGTTCCTTCCCGTCCTCGATCGGCAGCCGAGGCCGCTTGGACGGCTTCGCGGCGAGGAACACCACGTACAACTTCAGCAGCCGATCGCCCTCGAGGCCGTCGAACGGGTTCGTACGAGCCAGGGCCTCGAGATCATCGACGGAGCGATAGACGATCTGCGGATCGCCTCCGGCAAGCGCGCGGACCTTGCTTTGGATCTTGCGAAACAGCGGTGTCGTATCGGTCGTCGCCGAATCGAAGATCACGTTGCCGCTCTGGATGAACGAGGTCGCGTTTTTGCATCCGGCCGACTGAAACGCCGCGCATAGGTCAGTCATCTTGACGAGCGCATGACCGCGCACGTTGATGGCCCGCAGGAACGCGACGTACCGCGTCATGTGCGCTTCGCGCGGGGATGCGCCTTTCGATAGACGTCGAGCAACTGCGCCGAGTTGACGTGCGTGTAGCGCTGCGTGGTCGAGAGCTGCACGTGACCGAGCAGTTCCTGAATCGCGCGAAGATCAGCGCCGCGCTCGAGGAGGTGCGTGGCAAACGAATGCCGCAGTGCGTGCGGGCTGATTCCGAAACGCGTGCTGCACGCGGCGACGTACCGCGCCACGAGACGCTGCACGCTTCTCCCTGTCAGACGTGCGCCGCGGAAGTTGACGAACAGCGGCTCGCGCTGGGCTTTCGCTTTTGAGCTCTGGGCTTTCGGCTCTGGGCTTTGGGTTTTTGGCTTCGGGCTCTGACGAAATACAGTGCGGTCGGCAAGCCAGGCGCGAATCGAGTCCTCAGTGGTTGTGTTGAACGGGACGAGCCGTTCCTTCGCGCCCTTCCCCATCACGCGCACCATTCGCGCGCGCAGATTCACTTCCTCGAGATCGAGGCTGACCAGTTCGCTCAGTCGCAGCCCCGACGCGTAAAACAGCTCGAGGATCGCCCGGTCGCGGCGACCCAGCGCGCGTGACACATCAGGCATCTCGAGCAGCCGCGACATCTCGTCCACGGAGAGATGCGCCGGAATCTTCTGTTCGCGCTTCGGACCGACGGCGAGCGCCGCGGGATCGTTCTCAATCCACCCTTCGCGACGCAGATAGCGGCTGAACGCACGCAGCGCCGACAGCTTTCGCGCAACAGACGTACGTGCATGGCCCTGCCGATACAGATCGGCCATGAACGCCCGGATCGCTCCAAGGTCGAGATGTGACGGCTCGAGCGCCTCGACCGCGACGCCACGCGCGTGTGCGGTGAAGCCAAAGAACTGCGTCAAGTCGCTTTCGTAGGCGGCGGAGGTGTGGGCGGAGGCGTTGCGATTCAGCCGGAGGTATTCGAGGAAGTCGCGCAGCTGATTCGTCATCGCGTCAGCGCGGGCGCGATCCATTCGTCGAGCGCGCGCAGCGCGCGCTCCGAGGTGGCCGTCTTCCGTTCATCGCGCTTCAACCTCCGCTTGCCCTCTGGTGGATCCGGAGGCGGCATGATGCCGAACGTGATGTTGGTCGGCTGATAGTTGCGCGGATCCGCGTGCGAGACATAGTACGCAAGCGCACCGATCGCCGTCGTCCGCGGCGGCACTCGCGGCTCCTCGCCACACGCGATCGCGGCGGCATTGCGGCCGGCAATCAGACCCGACGCGGCCGATTCGACGTAGCCTTCGACCCCGGAAATCTGGCCCGCGAAGAACAGATCTGGCCGCTGGCGAGTCTGCCAGGTCTCGCGCAACACCGTTGGACCGTTGATGTACGTGTTGCGATGCACCATGCCGAAGCGAACGAACTCCGCATGCTCGAGTCCAGGGATCAGCGAGAGGACACGCCCCTGCTCGCCCCATTTCAACTGCGTTTGGAACCCAACGAGGCTGAAGTGATCGCCGGCGATGTTGTCCTGACGCAACTGCACCACCGCGTACGGCGTGCGCCCGGTTCGCGGATCCACGAGGCCAACGGGCTTCATCGGTCCGAAGCGGAGCGTGTCGCGGCCACGATGGGCCATCACTTCGATGGGCAGACAGCCTTCGAAGAACTTCTCCTTATCGAAGTCGTGCACCGTTGCCGATTCCGCAGAGACCACGGCGTCGTAGAACTGCGCGTACTCGTCCTCGGTCATCGGGCAATTCAGATAATCGCCCTCGCCATCGTCAACGCCACAGGCAGGCCCCTCGGGCGGGTCTAAAGACCCGCCCCTACGAGCGTCCGACGCGACGTCCGTGTCGCGACGAATGCTGCGTCCCCAGCGCGATGCGCGGAACACCTTCGTCATGTCCAGCGTCTCGGCAAGGACGATGGGACTGATGGCGTCATAGAAATACAGATGCTGCGCGCCGACGAGCGCGGTAATGTCCTGCGAGAGCGTCTCCGACGTCAGCGGCCCCGTCGCGATGATGAGCGGATACATCGACGGATCGTCGGGAACGCGCGGCACCTCATCGCGGACCAGCGTGATCAACGGATGCGACTGAATGGCGTCGGTGATCGCCTGCGAGAACCGGTCGCGATCGACCGCGAGCGCCGCACCTGCCGGCACGCGATGCTCGTCAGCGGCACGCATCACCAGCGAGCCAAGACGACGCATCTCCTCTTTCAGCAGGCCGACGGCGTTATCGAGTTTGTCGCCGCGTAATGAATTGGAGCAGACGAGCTCAGCGAGTCGATCAGTCTTGTGGACGGCCGTGGCGCGCACTGGCCGCATCTCGTGCAGGACGACGCGTACGCCAAGCGACGCGGCCTGCCACGCCGCCTCACTTCCGGCCAGTCCTCCGCCAATGATGTGTACGGTCTTCAACGGTCCAAGGGCATTGTGCCCTATTCGCGGCCGCTCAGGCTTGTGCCGACTTTCGAGCCCCGCGACGCGATGACTTCGCCGCACCCGCGGAGCGTCGTCTCGATCCACCGCGAGGCGGCGACGGCGCAGCGCCACGGCGCGCGGCGATCAACTCCTCTGCTTGCGCGTAGGTCAGCTCGTCGGGGTTCATCGTTTTTGGCAGCGACGCGTTGGTACGTCCGTCGGTGACGTAAGGACCAAAACGTCCAGCGAGCAACTTGAGCGTAGTACCGTCGTGCGTCAGCTCGCGCAGCGTTTTATTAAGCGCGCCCAGAACAAGTAGTGTCTGCTTAGGCGCGCGCAACAACTCGAGTGCGGCGTCGAACGAGATGTTGAACACGTCGTCTTCCGACTCGAGCGAGCGGAACTCGTCGCCGTGCTTGACGTACGGGCCGAAGCGTCCGAAGTTTGTCGTGATCGGCTCGTTGTCGTCCGGATGCAGGCCCACGATGCGCGGGAGCGACAGCAGCTTCAGCGCTTCCTCGAGCGTGACCGTCTGATCGGTCATGCCGCCCTGGAGCGACGACCGCTTCGGCTTCTCTACCGGCACCGCCTTCTGCCCTTTCTTCTTGGGCGGAGGCTCCGGTGTTTCTCCGAGCTGCACGTAGGCGCCGAAGCGCCCGTTCATCACGTAGACGTTCTGGCCGGTTTTTGGATCGACGC
>JBKPRH010000434.1:0-3671 GCA_046765795.1 Acidobacteriota bacterium
ACCGAAGTTCATCATCCACGGGGAACGCGACGAGCTGATTTCTCTCAAGGCGGTGCGCGAGTTCTACGCACAGCTGCACGAACCGAAGGAGCTCGTCATCATCGACCGCGCCAACCACCTCTTTGATGGTCAGGCCAGCGAGGTGGGCGACGCCATCGAAGAATTGCTATCGGACTACTCATGCAAGACGCTGTAGTCGTCGCCGCCACACGCACCGCTGTCGGCAAGGCGCCGAACGGCACCTTGAAAACCGTACGGCCGGACGAAATGGCCGCCGCCGTGATCGGCGAAGCCCTGCGCCGCGCGCCCGGGATCGATCCACGCGACGTGGACGATGTGATCATGGGCTGCGCGATGCCGGAAGCCGAGCAGGGCCTGAACGTCGCGCGCATCGCGAGCCTGCGGGCCGGCGTGCCCGTGGACGCGTCTGCGGTCACGATGAATCGCTTCTGCGCGTCAGGACTGCAGGCCATTGCCTCCGGTGCCGAGCACATCATGTGCGGCTTTGCCGATATCGTCGTGGCCGGTGGTACCGAGTCCATGAGCCTCGTGCCGATGGGGGGCAACAAGGTGTGCCCGAACCCGACGCTGGTCGATGAATATCCGGACGTCTACCTGAGCACTGGGCTGGTCGCAGAGAATCACGCGCGCGACTACGCGATCTCGCGTGAGGAGCAGGACGCGTTCGCGCTGCGCAGTCATCAGCGCGCCGTCGCTGCGATCGAGGCCGGCCGGTTCGCTGACGAGATCACGCCACTCACGTTCAAAGTGGCCCTGCCGCAGAACGGCGGGCCCGCGGATTTGCGCGACGTGAGGTTCGCGCAGGACGAAGGGCCCCGGCGCGATACGTCCGCAGAGGCGCTCGCGAAACTACGACCGGCATTTCATACGAGTGGCACCGTCACCGCCGGCAACTCCTCGCAGACGAGCGATGGCGCGGCGGCTGTCGTGCTGATGTCGGCCGCGGCAGCCAAAGAGCGTGGACTCCAGCCGCTGGCTCGTTTCGTTGCGTATGCGACGGCCGGCGTGGCTCCGGAGCGCTTCGGGATCGGCCCGGTTCCTGCCGTGCGAAAGGTCCTCGAGCGTGCAGGCTTGACGCTCGATCGGATCGATCTCGTCGAGCTGAACGAGGCGTTCGCCTCGCAAGTGCTCGCCGTCTTGCGAGAACTGCCAATCGATCCCGATCGCTTGAACGTCAACGGCGGCGCAATCGCGCTCGGTCATCCGCTGGGCTGCACCGGCGCAAAGCTGACGACGTCGTTGCTCTACGAGATGCGTCGGCGAAACGCGCGCTACGGCCTGGTCACGATGTGTGTCGGCGGCGGCATGGGCGCCGCCGGAATTTTTGAACGGCTATGACGACTGCACCTCCTTCAACGTCCCTTTCGCGCAAGGGTGGATCGTGGCTCCTCGACGAGACGCCGGCGTCGGATGTCTTCACGCCAGAGAAGCTTTCCGAAGAGCATCGCTTGATGGCGAGAACCACGACGGAGTTCGTGGACAACGAGGTATTGCCGAACCTCGAACGCCTCGAGAGCAAGGACTGGGAACTGGCGAGGTCACTCGTTCGCCGATGCGGTGAGCTCGGGTTGCTGAGCATCGCCGTGCCGGAAGAATACGGCGGACTCGATCTCGACAAGGCGTCCTCGCTCGCAGTCGTTGAGCGCATCGGACCATCTGCCTCATTCGCAACGACGTTCGGAGGGCAGGCGAATCTGTGCATCCTGCCGCTCGTCCTGTTCGGCACGCCGGAACAGAAGCAGAAGTACCTTCCGCGCCTGATCAACGGAGAACTGATCGGCGCTTACGCGCTGAGCGAATCGGGCTCGGGATCGGATGCGTTGGCCGCGAAGACGCGCGCGACGAAGCTTCCCGATGGCAGCTGGTCGTTGAGCGGCGAGAAGATGTGGATCAGCAACGGTGGCTTTGCCGATCTCTTCATCATCTTCGCGAAGGTTGACGGCGAGCACTTCACCGCGTTCATCGTCGAGCGAGCGTTTCCTGGTATCAGCTCGGGCAATGAGGAACACAAGATGGGCCTGCACGGCTCATCCACGACACCTATCCTGTTGCAGGAGGTGCGTGTGCCGGCTGGCAATGTGCTCGGCGAGATCGGCAAGGGCCACAAGGTCGCGCTGAACACGCTCAATTACGGCCGATTCAGCCTGGGCGCGATGTGCAGCGGCGGATGCCGTGCGGCGATCGGCGCGGCCGCGAAGTACGCCGCACAACGGCGACAGTTTGGAGTGCCGATTGCCAGCTTCGGCGCGATCAAGCACAAGCTCGGCGAGATGACGGCGCGCACCTACGCGCTCGAGAGCCTGGTGTATCGAACCGCTGGACTCATCGATGCGACGCTGGGTCCCGCCCCGCACGATGGCGCCGCGGTCGCCAAAGCATTCGAGGAGTACGCCGTCGAAGCTTCAATCGCGAAAGTCGCGGGCAGCGAAATCCTCGACTACGTGCTCGACGAGAACGTGCAGATTCACGGCGGCAACGGCTTCGTCAAGGACTACCCCGCGGAGCGCTATTACCGCGACGCACGCGTCAATCGCATCTTCGAAGGCACGAACGAGATCAATCGCCTCCTCATTCCAGGCATGTTGATTCGGCGTGCGCTCAAAGGCGAGCTGCCGCTGATTCCCGCGGCGAAGCGTCTGCAGGACGAGGTGCTCTCGGCGTCCGCAGCCACTGGCGGCTTTGGAGATCAGGGCGTCCTCGACGAAGAAATGCGAGTCGTCTCTGCGTTCAAGAAGGTGGCGCTGATGGTGCTCGGCACAGCGATGCAGACCTACGGCGAAAAGCTGACCGACGAGCAGGAAGTGGTCAGCTTCGCGGCCGACATCCTGATCGACATCTATGCGTCGGAAAGTGCCGTGCTGCGCGCCCGCGAGGTCTCCTCGTCTCGACAGCCCGCGGCCGATCTCCACGTGCAGGCCGCGCGCGTGTTCGTGAATGATGCGGCGCAGCGCATCGAAGCGGCGGCCAAGAACGCGCTCGCCGCAATGGCTGAGGGCGACACGCTGCGCACCGTGCTCGCTGCCCTTCGCCGGATCTTGAAAGCCAACCCGTCAAACACCGTCGTGATGCGTCGAGCGCTCGCCGACGCGGTCGTCGCGCGAGGCGGTTATATTGTTGGTTAGTGGTTGATGCTTAGTGGTTGGTGGTGGCCTTTGATGCGCGCAGGATTCGTTCTCATTGCGGCATTGGCGTGCGCCTGCTCGTCGGGACCTGGCGCGCCTGAGCCGGACTTCGTTCAGAAAGAGATCGCCAGACGCGAGGCACGCGATCAGGCGTTCCGCGCGGAGAAAGATCCCATCCCGGAGAACAAGCGGAGCGCGCTGCTCCCGCTTCGCTACTACCCCCCCGACCCGAGCTACAGCGTCGCCGCGGCGCTGCGTCTCGGTCAGGAACGTCCAGTCGTCCCGATGCCCACCTCCACCGGCACCATTCGCAACTATCAGCGCGTTGGCGTACTCGAGTTCACCTTCAAAGGCGAGAAGCTGAGTCTGGGCGCGTTCGTCGAAGAAGGTGCGAGAGAGATTGACGGACTGTTCGTGCCGTTCGTGGATGCGACGTCAGGAAAAGAGACGTATCCGGCCGGACGCTATCTCGACATTCCGCCGACGACGACCGGCATCTACGAGATCGACTTCAACAAGGCCTACAAC
>JBKPRH010000435.1:0-13628 GCA_046765795.1 Acidobacteriota bacterium
GATCCGGTCGGGTCGCTTGCGATGTCGGTGATCGTCGTGAGCCGCTGCGTATAACCAGTCGGCAACATCCACGGCGTACTGATCACCAACCCGAGCAGCAGGAGCAACACTGCGGCCGGTGCACGACGGAGCATCGGGACCACTGACAACAGGGCGATGATGATCAGCGTCACGAAGCCGGCTCGAGAGAACGTCACGATGACGCCACTGGCTGCGAGCAACAGCGCGAGTGCAGCCACTGCCCGCGCCGCGATCGCTTTCTCCATGATCAACAGCGCAATCGCGATGGGAATCATGAGATTCAACGTCAGCGCCAGATCGTTGGGATTCCCTGCGAGGCCGGACCCGCCGTCGTTGAAGCCGCTGATCCGCGGCGCGGAGGCGTCCGGTGAGACGAGAAAGTTGCCAGCCCAGTAGCTCTGAAGTGCCGACACCGACAGGGGAATCGAGCACAGCACCAGCACCCACATGAACAGTCGTAACCGGCGGTACGAGGTCACCAGCGAAGCAACGAGCCAGAAGAAGACCACAACCTTGAGAAACGGATCGATGAGTTGCTCGACGCTGCCGCCCGGCCAATACGAGAGCGGCACTGTCAGAGCTGCCCAGAGCACCAGGACCAGCGTGATCGCCAATTCCTGGCGTAACCGACCAACCATTTGCCGGCGCACACTGCTTTCGAGCAGGTACATCACGATCGCGAAGCCCGCCGCGAGAAAGGCAATGCGGAAGTGTTGAAGTACCGGGAACCACGCCTGAGGCGACAGCAACAGGATTGCCGTGAACGTGACCAGTGCCGCGAACGCAGCGCTTCCCTGCGAGCCGGAAGGACGGCTCGTGACGGACTCAGGACGCCACCAGGTCGGTGTTGCGTCGAGTACGTGCATGCGCTCGCTCCTGATTCTTCACGCCCGACATGCGGATTGGGCCGTCAAGAATGTCGACCACCGTCAAGCCGTTCTCTGTGAACCAGCGAAAGACTTCCGGGTAGAGATATTTGGACTGATACGCCGGCGAGTACCAATCGAACGTGTCAAGCCATCGCCAACGCCACTTCGGCTCCATCGAGATCGGCAGCATCACGCTGAACAATCGTCCAACAACCGGGATGCGATACAGCCAGTAGAGCGGAACCGCCACCGAGCTCAACACCCACATCACCCGCAGAGGGAGACGAGTCGTGACGAGACGAATGGCATCAGAGAAGCGATGAGACGGCCCGTATCGCGCATACACATAGATCGCGAGCTTGCCGCCCGGTGCCAGGGCCCGGGCCACGGCAGCAAAGGCCGCCGGCGGGTCAGGCGTGTGATGCAGCACGCCGATCGAATACGCGAGATCAAAGGTGTTGTCGCGGAACGGCAACGCGAAGACATCGGCCTGCGCTAGATGCACGTTGTCGAGACCACCGATATTGCGGTACGTGGCATCGATCGCCGTCGTGACATCGATGCCGAAGACCTCGGCGCCTTTCGCGGCCGCTCTCTCGGCGAAGCGTCCGGCACCCACTCCGGCGTCGAGCAGTCGGCGGCCTGCGTACTCGTCATCACGCCACCCGGTCGTGGCACTGAGCGTCGCGTCGGACGTCGAGGCGCCGTTGATCGAATCCATCTGCACGGTACGAAACCACTGCCATTGGGCGGCAAAGCTTTGCGCGTACGACTCCGTGCGCACGAATCGCGGAATCCCGTTCGTGATCGGATACGAGGAACCGCAGGTCAGGCACGTCAGATCGCCCTCGAGGATTTCCGCACCGCGGCCTTTCTGACGAAGCCGTAACGCTCCGTAGCACGCGGGACACACGAACACCTCGAGTGAACGCGCTTTCATGTCACGCCGGCCGTTTCGCGAAGCGACTGCGGTAATCCCCGTTGTAGTACCCGTACAGCGGGCGGTGGTCTTTGTTGAAGACAATCCCCAGGACTTTCGACGGATCGAGCAGGTTGAGCGACTCCTCGAGCAACTTGCGCGGCGTATCGTTGGCAGCGACGACAACGACGATGCCATCGACGGCCCGCGCCAAAACGACCGGATCTGTGACGGGGAGCAGCGGCGGCGTATCGACGATGACGAGATCGAATTGTCGACGGGCTTCCTGCAGAAGGTGATCGAGTCGAGGCGATCGGAGCAGTTCGTGAACCGGCGCGGGCGGTCCGCCTTCGCCCAGGCTCCGGCCCCCAAGAACGCCGGCCGGGATCACGGCGAAAGGAATGTCGTCCGCCTGTCGAACGAGATGCGCCAGCTCGAGCCGCTCGTCTGCCAGCGCATCGGCGAGGCCGGGCCCACCTGCGTCAGTGAGTCGAAGCTGAGCACCGATCGACGGACGCCGCAGATCGGCGTCGATGAGCAACACGCGCTCGCTTTCGGCGTGCGCAGCGGCCAGATTGATCGCCGTGACGGTTTTGCCGTCTCCCAGTCCCGGACTGCTGATGGCCAGCACCCGTACATCGCGCACAGTCCGGAGGCGTTCGACTCGCAGACGCAGTGCCTGATACTGCTCGGCGGCGAAGGAAGACGGTGTCCGAAGACTCACCAGAGTGTGATCAAATCCAGATCGCATCAGGTACCTCGAATAAGGAAGCGGACGAGCTGCTCGTTGCCGCTCGCGACATATGCCGAAAACGCTGCGACCAGCGTCAGTCCGCCGATGACACAGGCGGTGACGCCCAACGCACGGGGGAGACGCCTGGACGCCGGCATCTCGATCGACGGGATCGAGGCGAGTATCGGGACGCGTGTGAAACGCCGCACCTCATCGACGCTATGGAACGACGTATCGAGCTGTTCGTGAATCAGCACAGCGATGCTGGCGAGCAAGGCGGCGAGCAGGAGTCCCATGACGAGCAAACGAAAGCGGTTTGGCGCGTTCGGTCCCATCGGGGGCACCGCTGGCTCGAGAATGCGGAAACGTTCACCCTGATTCGCAGTTTCCATGCTCTGCGCCAGCTGCGCATCCTCGTAGCGTTTGAGCAACGAGTCGTAGAGCTCTTTGGCTGACTGACGATCCCGTACGATCAGCGCGAGCTCGTTCTCGCGATACGGAACCTCCTCGAGACGCTGCTCGGCGGTGGCGATCAACTTGCGGAGACTCTCGTCCTCCACTTTCAGCCTGTCGATCTCTGCGTTGAGAGCTTCGAGCGTGCGCGTGCCGGGTCGTGGCTCGCCTGCAGCCGATCTCGTTGGTGTGGCTGGGGACGACTGCGACTCCAACGCAGCGATTTCTTCCTTGATGCGTTTGACGTCGGGATATCTCTCTGGAAATCCTTCCCACTGGGCGAGATCGCGCCGCAACTGATTCAATCGACGGGAGGTCGCTGATTCCGAATCGCCGAGAGAGGCCGCCGCATCCGGAGGCATGTCTGCCAACAGCGTCGCGCGTTGGTCGAGCGCGCGGAGCAGTCGCTCGCCGTTTAGTCGCACTTGCACGTTGAGCCGCTCGAGCGCCGCCAGGTTCATTTCGGCCTGTTGCGGCAAACCGCCGGCGTGCTTTGTCGTGTACATGGCGACGTCACGTTCACGACCGGTCAGTTGCCGTCGCGCCTCGTCGAGCTGCGCTTTCAGGAACTGCGTCGCGCGTGTGGCTTCGTTGGCTCGCATCTGCCCGTTCTGGGCCACGTAGAAGTCCGCGATCGCATTCGTCACGTTGGCGACGGTCTCGGGATGCTCGCCGGTCACCGTCAGCCGGAATGCCACGGTCTTGCTGCGACCGGTCACTTGCTCGGGTCCCGTCAACTCGATCTTGATGTCGTCTCGCAACTGCGCGAGCGCCGAGTCGCGATCACCGCGCGCGCGTAGAGCAGGATAGAGGTTGAACCGTTCGACCAGACTGGTGAGGTTGGCCCGGCTCAGCACCTCCTGCTGGATGACGTGCAGACGGCTTTCGAGCTCGCCGCCCGGAGCCGATCGCACTACTCCGTCGGGGAGTTGTCTCTCCACGAGCACGACCGAAGACGCGCGAAACAGATCCGGCAGAAAGGCCGCGAGAGAGAGGCACGTGACCATGACCGTGGTGAACACCACGATCGCCGTCGAACGTCGCCGGCGGAGAATGTCGCCTGCCTGCAGCAGTAAGGATTCGTCTGTCGTCGAGAGTGTGTCGGCCATGCTACACCTCACGGAACGACGATGATGTCGCCGGTCTGGACGAAGAAGTTGTCCTGGTCAGTGCCGATTTCCACCTTCGTGTATCGGAAGGGAATGCGGACCGTCGCGCGGCCGTTCTGGCGCAGCACGACGATGCGGTCGCGCTCGGCGAAGTCGGTAAATCCCTGTGCCATGGCGATCATCTCGAGCACGGTGGCCGGGCTGCGCAGTTCGAATCGGCCCGGTGATCGCACGGCGCCGACGACGGCGACCTTTGCGCTGTGCACTTCGCGAACGATGACCGCGACTTCTGGAGCGGGAACGAACTCGGAGAGCCGCGTCGTGAGTTCTTGTCGCAGTTGCTCAGGTGTCAGGCCCGCGGCCTTGATGTCATTGACCAGCGGCAGCGAGACCTTGCCGTCCGGGCGAACGGGTACGGAACGGCTCAACTCCGGGCTCTTCCAGACGGAGATGTCCAGCACGTCTTCGGGACCGATCTTGTAGCCGTTGTCGTCAGCGACACGCGCCGTGGCGGCCGGCACCGTCGCTGCTGCAGGCCGTTCGGTCGAGGCTGGATCGAGTCGCGCCCGCTCCTGCGCCGATCCGAGGCCAGCGATGAATAGACAGATCGTTGCGAATGCCAGCACACGTTTCATGGCCATTGCACTCCAGTCATCGGGAGAGCCGGATCGCGCTGGAGTGGTGTGAAGGTTCGTTTCAGCCGCGGAGCGATCGTGACGCCGACGGCCACGACGCCGCGCGTCACATGTCCATCGGGTGGCAGCTGGCCTCGCAGGTCACCGCGCTGGTAATCGGCGCGGTAAGACGCCGTCAACGTGTACATCTCTCGAACCGTCCACGCACCACCGACGCCTCCGTGATACACGGTCGCTCGCAGGTCGGCGAGCGACAGGCTTTGAAACACACCGATCACCGTGCTGATCTCGACGTCGCTGCGCAGCAGCCATGACGTCCTGGCCGTGCCGCTGTGGATACCGACCGGTCCGGGGACGCCGAGCACGATCGTCTCGCCATGCCAGTAGTCGACCAGAAACCGCTGATGCGGTGTGCGGCGTAGAAGCGTGGCCAGCACTTCCGAGCTGGGTCCGCCATACGAGCTGAATCGAGGACCCACTTGGACCGACGCGTTCGTGGCCGGCGTGACCTGGCGCGACCACGAGGCGAGGAGTGTGTGTGAAGACTCGTGTTCGAGGGAGCCCACGAAGGCTCGGACCACGTAACGCCCACCCCACTGAGTTCGCGGCGACCGGGCGTAGTCCATACCGGCGCGCGCGGCATGGAGCGTTTGCTCGGCGTAGCCCGAGAGCGACTCCTGCGTCCAGCTGTACAGCGCCGTCACCGTCGTGCGTGGCTTCAGGCGATACGAGGCCGACGGCGTCACTTGCGTACGCGTCGCGATCTGACGACCCAGCAGAATGCCGCTCTCGAGGCTGAGGTCGGAGGGCGAATCCGTTCGATCGTGGCGACCGCTGAGGCCGAGGATCGTTCGTGGCGATGTGTTGACGCGTGCATCGATCAGCGCGGTCCGCTGTTCACCGAGCATATTCAGGGCTGGATACGTTGCCGACCGTTGTGCCTCGAACGCTGCGAAGCCATGAAACTCTCGATTCGGCGATTCGTAGGCCGCGTCGAACGAGGGCCTCACGTGCGCCAGCGTGTCTCCGGCGTTGCCGGTCAGGAACAGGTTGGTGTCGTGCGACAGACTCATTGACACCGCGGGCACGAACCAGGTTCGTGACTGTGCATATCCCCCTGAGACCATCGTCAACACGGCGCTCACCACGATCGCCGCTTTGGTGAGCATCACGAGTGGTCCGTATGCGCTGATGTAGTACGAGTCACAACCACTAAGGCCTCGCGGACCGAAGCCCACACGATTCGATAGACGTGCATTCGACGTCGACGGCCACACTTCGGCCGAGCATCGTCACCGACACGACGAGCCGGCCCTTGGTTGGCTTGTCCTGCACGAAGAACCCTTCGAGTCCCGTGAGGGCGCCTTCGCGCACGCGCACGCGATCGCCTTGCCGAAGGTGCGCGCATGGCAGCACCGGCACGTCAGCGCGCGCGAGTTGTTGAATCGCATCGATCTCATCGTCGGGAACTGGAGTGAGCTTGTCCCATCCCTGCTCGAGAATCCGGACGATGCCGCGGACTTGCAGCGCGGCGAGATAACGCTGTCTGTCCATGGTGTCGCGCACGAAGAGATAGCCCGGGAACATCGGTGTGCGAATCAGGTGCATCGATCCCAGGCGCTTTGACCATGTCTGTAGTTCGGGAAGGAACGAGTGAAATCCCCGGGCGTCGAGTTGTTGTCGCACTTGATGTTCGCAGTGACTGTGCGTCCAGACTGCGTACCACGCACCGCCCGCTGGCGGCTGTACTCCGGCATTTGGCAAGGCTTCGCCCCCTTCGGTTTTGACAACACCGACTCACCGCTTTACTCAGGTCGGTGCAACACGACGCGTGCGGAACGCGACAAGAGAGCCGGTCGAGGTTGGGTCTTGCATGCAGATGGACGCGGCGTGACGCGCTGTCCAGCTGACCCCGCCTGCCTGCGATCCGGATCACCGGAATCGCATCCGCAGCGATGCATAAACCGTTCACACGAGCCGGGCGTGTGTGGATGACGCGTGTTCGTCCGGAAGGGCCGTGCTTTGCAGCGGGTCGACGCGATAGCGGGTGGCGTTCTCGCGTTCACTCCGACCAGTCGCGTGGTTCGCGACTTGCACCGCCACGTACAGAGAAACGAGTGTGCGAACGGCGGCAGGGCGTGGCGCGCCTGTTCACGCGTCACCAGGCCGCGCGAATGCGCCCAGAGGTCACGACAAGACGCGGCCGCTTCGAGAAGTCACGACTCCCCGCGGCGGGTGCACGCCTGTGATCGATGACCGTGAATTGACGCTGAAGCGGAGGCACAGATGTCGGCCAGGTTCCTCTTCACGCTGTTGACCGGCCTCATCGCATTCGTTGCCGTCGGCTGCGGTAGCGAGTCTTCCTCGTCGACCGCGCCAACGACACCGTCACCCGTCGTGACACCCGCCCCAACACCAACACCGACGCCGGCGCGAGGACGCGTCGAGATGAGCGTCGTCCCGAACCCCGTGCCCTACAGCGGGGACCGGATTGCCGACGTGCCCGGGTGTGTGACGTCTCAGAACACCTGGTTCTACGACCAGATTCTGACGGAGACGGGCGGGTCGACGGTCACGTTCACGCAACGAATCGATCTGTTCGACAACTCGAGAACAAATGACCGCAGCGACCTGAACATCGAGCTGCCCGCAAACGGGTCGATCACGCTGAGGACGCGGTGGTGCAGCGCGACGAGCGTTGAACACACGGCTGAGTCGAGATTCAGCGGGAAGGACGCCGCTGGAAATGAGATCTCCGTGACCTCCGGCGTCGTACGCCTGATGAAAAAGCCGACGTAGCCTGACGCGTCCTCCTTACGCTGATCGCTTGCGAAGGGTGAGGCAGGCCACCTTCTTGCGCGAGCGTTCCGTTTCCCCGAGCGGGCTCAGGAACAGGCGGTTCAGCGCATAGTGCGCGGGCAGCATCGCGTAGCGAAGAAGCCGTGGCAGGCGCCGGTTGAGGATGGCTGATTCGACGGCGATGCGACGCTCACCCCAAAAACTCAGATCGACGAGCTCGAGGCGATCGTGTTCGAGCAGGCGCGCCTGCAGTGAGCCTCGATCGTAGGCTCGCTGGTAAAACACCTTCTCTCGTTCGGATGACCTGACCCAGTAGACGTCCGGGCCCTGGGCGTGAAACTCCTCGAGGTAGCCGCGGTCGCTCCACGGCACGGTGAGGCAGGCGATTCCTCCGGGTTTGAGCACACGCGCGATCTCCTCCATCGCACGTGCGTCTCCGTCGTCCGGGATGTGTTCGACAACCGAGACCGAAAAGACGCGGTCGAACGACTCGTCGCGATAGGTGAGGGTCCGTGCATCCTGCGTTTCGATCACGTACCGCGTCTGCTTCGACCCGAGCATGCTGGCGGCATACGCGGCATACGGCGGAAAGAAGTCGTCGACGAGGTCTGTCGCCCAGATGTTTGCCCCGACACGCGACGCCAGGAACAACGACAGCAGCTTCGGGCTTCCGATATCGAGCACGCGGTGATCGGCCGTCACGTTCAGGTGCTCGAGTACGTACCGGAACTCCGCGCACCGGATGTATTCGACGGGAAGGAGAAGGCGCTTGACCGCGTGACGTGGAGCGACTGGAAACGCGCGCGCGCCAACGACGAGTCCGAAGCGATACACGTCCCAGTCAGAATGGCCGTTGGGTGTCACGGTCGCTGCGGGTGCGCATCTTGTGCCAACGGGCGGAACCCACAGTGATCTCGCCTTCAGCTCGATGCAGTGTCCGTGTGATCCCACGACAGGCCGCGGGACTCAAACGGGTGATCCGCGTTGGAGCACGCATCGACACGGACCAGGTTCCGACTACAATCCGCTATCTCGTAGCTACCGGCTACTGACTACGAGCTGGTTCATCTTGGAGGCGCTGTGCGGATGTCGTTCGCGATTCGTGTCGGTCTGCTTGTCGCGGTGGTCCCGATGGTTGTGCTCGCGCAGCGTGGACAGGCGCCCGCACCGGTTCCCGCCGGTCAGGGAGCAATCACGCCGCTCGCACCCGACGCGATGTTCACCGTCGCCGTCGCGATGCCAGTCCTCGAAGCCGCGCCCATCCACATCGCCGATCGAGGCCCCTCTGGCGCCGGCTTCCAGGTGATCAATGGCGGCGTGAGGACGGTGGCGCTCAAGGGTGCTCATGCCGCTGGCAACGCCACCACGCAGATGCTGCGCGTGCTCGGCGACAACCCGAACGTGCGACTGCTCTTCACGCTCGTCAACGGCAACTACCGGATCGTCGCCAAGCGCTCGGCCGGCATCACCCGCCTCGCCGACCTGAAAGGCAAGCGGGTCGTCGTCCCGCGCGACACGTCGGCCAATTACTTCCTGGTGGCCATGTTGCGTACGGCGGGCCTGCAGGAATCGGATGTGACGTTGGTGTCGGCGCCGGCCACAGCGATGGCGGCGGCGATGGTGAAGGGTGAGGCGGACGCGATCTCGATGTGGGAGCCCGAGTCGGAGAACGCTGCCCAGGCGATTGGCAAGGACGCCATCATCTTCCAGGACAACAAGGTCTATCGCGAGCTGTACAGCGTGTATTCGACCACCGACGTGATGAACGATCCGCGCCGCCGCAAGGAACTCGTCGCCTTCGTGCGCGCGACGCTGTCTGCTGCGGCGGATCTCCAGAAAGATCCAAAGCGGTATTTCCCGCTGATCAGCGAGATGACCAAGCATCCGCAGGACCAAATCGCGCGCAGCTGGGAACACCATGACTTCCCACTTCGCGTGGCGCCCGATCTCCTGGACCTGATTACGGAAGAAGAGAAGTGGGTGGCGGCGCAGCAGAAGCGTGCGCCGCGCAGCCGCGCCGAGCTCGCCGGCTTCATCGACTCCACGATTCTCAAGGACGCACAGGGGCGTCCATGACTCGAGGCGCGCTCGCGACTGCTGTCCTCGTCTAGCGAATCCCGGCATCTCGCAGACGCCGTTCGACAAAGGGCGTAAAGAAACCGGTCCGCACGCTCGTCGAGCGCGACACATCTCCGACCAGCCAGGTGATGTGGATGAACGCCTCAGGATCCAGCAGCGACGCTACGCCGGCGACGCCAAGCGCGCCGGCACCAAGCAACACGATAAAGCCCTCGCCACCGTTGTCCGCGATGGCATCGAGCACGATGCCGGGATCGCGGCGGTCATGACCTTCGGGCTGCCACGATTCCCACTTCTCAACTGGGTTGAGATGGCGGGTGGTGACATGCAGGGATTGCACCTGCGTCACCGGGATTTCGATCCTCTCGGTGCTGGTGACAATCCGGATCACGGTGTCGGTAACCGTCAGCGTGAGCTTTCCGCCTGAGGGCTGAGGGAGCTGCCAGCTCGCCGCCGCGGCGTATTCGGCCGCGCCGGTCAGCATCTGGGTCATCAGCGCCAGGGTCATGAGTCGGTTCATCACGGCCTCCGACTTCAAATGTGCCGAAGCCGATCAAAACGGCTCACGCGGAGAATTGCAGGACAATGGACCGGGCAGAACGCCCCAGCGCGGACTGAAACGATCGGTCCCACCGAGAGGCAATTCGTCATGAGTCATGCATCGAACCGTCCGCGTATCGCGCGCATCTGGCGCGGACGCACGCGCCGCGATCGCGCGGACGAGTACGAGGTCTATAACTACGAAGCCGGGATTAAGCCCCTCATCGAGAAAGCGATGGGCGTACAGACATTGCGCGAGGACCGCGAGGACGAGACCGAGTTCGTCACCATCTCATACTGGGAAAGCGTCGAAGCGATGTCGCGCTTCACCAGCGGAGACCCGACGCGCATCCATCATCTCGATCGCGACGCGGAGTTCTTGATCGAGCTGCCGAAGCGCGTGCAGATCCTTCACATCCGCACATCGCACGGTGATACCGGCGGCTAATCCCGGCGCAAAGACCGCACCGACAAACGAAAGATGACTTGCACGACACGCGACAGTCCCTATTCGGACCGGAGCGCGATAGTCGGGTCCACTCTGGTGGCGCGAAGCGCCGGAATAAAGGAGGCGAGCAGTGACGCCGCCAAGAGGATCAGCGGTGCCGCGATGAGTACGAGCGGTTCAACGCTGTTGATGCCGTACAACATCCCCTGAAGGATCCGCCCGGCGCCGACTGCGAGCAGCAGACCAATCGCGATCCCGATCGTGGTCGTACGGCCGCCTTCGAGAAGGACCTGCCACAACAGCGCGCGAGGTTGAGCGCCGGTGGCGATTCGAATGCCGAACTCGCGCGTGCGGCGAGAGACCACGTAGGACTTGACGCCGTAGACGCCGATGACCGCCAGCAACAGCGCGATGACGCCGAAGGCGGAAAATACACGAGCGCCGGTACGAAACATCACGACCTCGATGCCGCTGTCGAGATGGTCTCGCCATGTCGCGAGCCGGAGCACCGGCGCGCGCGGATCGACGTCTCGGATCACGCGACCGATGGTTCCCAACATCGTGCGTTCCGCCTCCGTCCGGCTGATGCGAACGTGCAGCGTCATGGCGCTCTGGTAGCGTTGTCCGAGCGGCACGTACACATGAGGGAATGGATGCGCGTTCCCGAGCGAGTGGTTGATCGCCGGCACGACGCCAATCACTCTGAGCGGCTGTTTCGCATCTGATGCCTCTTCGTCGAGAAACTGAATCAGCTGTCCGATCGCATTCGTACCAAACCCGAGTTTCTGCGCAAGCGCATCATCAATCATGGCGACGCGTTCTGCCGATCCTGGGAGCAGTTCAGCGTCGCTGAAATCACGTCCCGTGAGAACTGGCAGTCCGAGGACTCGCGCGTAGTCACGTCCAACCACGGTGAACACCGCGTCCACCGTTCGAGATTGCGCATCAGCGCCGCCGACAGGGGCGACCAGCCGGCTGTCATTAAATCCGCTGAACGGAAAACTCGACCCGATGCTTGCGGCCTCTACGCCCGGCACTGCGCGAAGCCGATCGACCATCGCGAGCTGGAGCTGCCGTCCACGGGCTTCGTCGTATCCGGCGAGGCTCGCATCGACTTCCGCAAGGACGCCGCCATTGACGTCAAAGCCGGGATGAGCAGTCGCCGCCGATATCGCGCTCATCAGGAACAGTCCACCCGTCGTCAGCAACAGCAACGAGAGCGCGACCTGACACACGACCAGCGTCTTGCCGATTCGGATCCCGCCAGGTTGTCGGCCTTCCTCGCCGACATGACGTTTGAGATCGCTCACGACGGCGCGACTCGTCAGCGACCACGCCGGCCACGCGCCAAAGACCAGCGGGGCCGCCATGCTGAACGCGACTGTGCCGGCAATGACTCGCAAGTCGGTATCGAGCGGTGGAAGGCTCAAGGCCACGGGAAGCATTGGACGGAGCGATGTCATCAACGCGTCGGTTGCCCAGGATGACAACACCGTTCCGAGTGCGGCGCCGGCCAACGCCAGCAGCAGCCCTTCGGTGAGCAGTTGCCGCGTGATGCGCCAACGGCCTCCGCCAAGCGATGACCTGATCGCGAGTTCCTGCCGGCGCACGTGGCCACGGGCGAGTAGCAAATCTGCGAGATTGAGACATGCGACGAGCAGCACGATCGTCGGCATGACCATCAACAGCACCGCGAGCAGTGCGTTGACCCCGCTGCCAGCCCCCGGCATGAACAGCAGGCGAGACGGTGCTGACGCCGTCAACGTATAGCCACTATTCACGTCCGGAAACGCCTGCTCCAGACGACGGGCAACGGTGGCGAGTGCGGGGCCGACATGCTCGACAGGCACGTCAGCATGCACGCGTCCGATGACAGCCAGTTCGTGCGAATCGCGCGCACTGAGCCGGTCGTCGGCGCTGAGCGGCAGCCACACCTCTGGTCCGGGAATGCCCGTGCCAGTGAAGCCTTCAGCGGCGACGCCAATCACGGTGAAGGAGTCACCGTTGATTCGCACCGTGCGTCCAAGGATGTTGGTATCAGCCCCACGCTGCTGCCAGAGCCGATGGCTGATGATGACAAGCCGGGCGTTCGCGCCAGGCGGCTCTTCGCTCGGGGCGAACCCGCGGCCGAGCGCCAGCCCTCCACCCAGCAGGTCAAAGTAGTTGGCCGTCACGGCGAACGCGATGGCGCGGCGTGGTCCGTCTCCCGCGTCCAGGCCGACGAGCAGAAACGACGAGGCTGCGGAATCGGCAAAGACTGTCGTTGTGCCGTCGCGAAGATCGAGGTAATTCGCGTAGGAGAGGCCGCGAAGGCCGCCGTCCGACTTCGTGCTCCGCGCGTGCACGTCGAGGATCCGATCGGAACGTTCGTACAACGGTCGCAACAGCAGACCGTTGACGACCCGCAACATGCCGATATTGACGCCGATGCCAAACGCCAGCGTGATGATCGCGGTGAGCGTGAATCCCGGACTACGACGCAGGGTTCGCCACGCAAAGCGCGTGTCTTGCGCCAGGTCGTCGAACCAGCGCCATCCCCACGCGTCCCGCGCTTCGTCGCGCAGCCGCAGCGTGTTCCCGAACCCGCGAGGGTCGGCCATCATCGCGCGGTGCGCCTCCATCTCGCGACGGAGCTCGTCTTCCATCGCTCGACGCCGGAGCAGGAAGCGTAGACGACGGAACCACTCACCGATGATGCCCATGGCTCGTCACGCCTCCTTCAGCAGAACGTCGATGGCGCTCGACATCCGCCGGTATTCGGCCACTTCTTCCTCGAGCTGCCGTCGGCCGGTGGCGGTGATGCGGTATTCGCGCACCTGGCGTCCTGATTCGGATTCCCGCCACGACGCCTTGACCCACCCTTTGATCAACAGCTTCTGCAGGGCGGGGTAGAGCGAGCCTTCTTCAACAGACAGCTCGTCGCGTGACAGTTGGCGAATGGTTTGGGCCTGTCTCTTATA
Organism: Acidobacteriota bacterium; assembly: GCA_046765795.1. Taxonomy (GTDB): domain Bacteria; phylum Acidobacteriota; class Vicinamibacteria; order Vicinamibacterales; family UBA2999; genus Gp6-AA40. Next base: position 13,566 of record JBKPRH010000435.1, read on the forward strand.
CACATCTGACGCTGCCGACGAAAGTTCTAGTGTGTAGTTCTCGGTGGGGGGCGGGTGAGTTTT
>JBKPRH010000436.1:0-13385 GCA_046765795.1 Acidobacteriota bacterium
CTGAGCCGGCTCCGCACGATGCGCCGTCAAATTCATTCCGCCACTTCTCCTGCATCGACTTCGCACGCGAAGGCCAGGTGTACGTCTGCGACCGCAGCAGCAATCGGATACAGGTGTTTCGCAAGGACGGCACCTTCGTGAAGGAAGCGATCGTCTCGAAGAACACGCTTGGCGCGACGGTCACCGGACAGTTTGGCGTTGTCTCTTCCCAGGGCTCGGCGTGGGATCTCGCGTTCTCGAATGACGCCCAGCAGCGCTATGTGTTCGTCGCCGACGGCCACAACAAGAAGATCCACATCCTGCAGCGCGACACGCTCGCGCCGGTCGGCACGTTCGGCAGCGGTGGACGTTACCCGGGACAGTTCCTCGCCGTCGGCAGCGTCGCGGTTGATGCCCAAGGCAACGTATACGCCGGCGAGCAACATCACGGTAAGCGCGTGCAAAAGTTCGTGACGAAGTAGGCGCGCGCGTACCGCGCGTGGCGACAGGAGCAGAGCATGAAACGCAACCTGCTGATCGGTGGATCGTTCGCGGCGTTACTCGTGGTGCTTGCTGTCGCGCAGAGTGCAGTGCAGCGTGTGGCCGCAGCGCAGGCGCAGAACGGTGTCATGGCGCCGCGATTCGAAGTCGATCCGACATTCCCCAAGCCCTTGCCGAACGGCTGGTATCAGGGCCAGACGATCGGCCTTTGGGTCGATGCGCAAGACCATGTCTGGATCGTGCATCGCCCTGACGTCCTCGATGCCGCCGAGGGCGCGTCGAGCCAGACGCCGCCGACCGGCGAGTGCTGCAACGTGGCGCCACCGATCCTCGAGTTCGATCAGGCCGGCAATCTGCTGCGTCACTGGGGCGGCAAGGACGGTCCCGGGTATCAGTGGCCGGACAGCAATCACGGACTGAACATCGACAGCCGCGGCAACATCTGGATTGGCGGCAACGGCGCGATGGATGGTCACGTCCTGAAGTTCACGCTCGATGGCAAGTTCGTGATGCAAGTCGGCAAGAAGGGTGTCACGCGCGACAGCCTCGCGCAGGATCATTTCTTCCAGGTCGCCAAGACGTTCTTCTACGGCCCGACGAACGAAGTCTTCGTCGCGGATGGCTACGGCAATCGCCGCGTCGCCGTGATCGATGCGGAGTCAGGAAAGATGAAGCGCTTCTGGGGTGCGTACGGCAAGCCGCCCGACGACAAGGCCGCACTCGCGCAAGGCCCGTACGATCCCACCGTCACCTATCAGCACTTCCGCGGACCCGTGCACTGCGCGGACGTCTCGAACGACGGTCTCGTCTACGTGTGCGACCGCACCAGCAATCGCCTGCAGATCTTCAAGACCGACGGGACGTTCGTGAAGGAGGTCTACATCGCGCGCGACTCGCGTGCCGACGGCGCAGTCTGGGATACCGCGTTCTCACGCGATCCACAGCAGAAGTACTTGTACGTGGCAGACGGCCGCAATCAGAAACTGCGCATCTTCGATCGGCAATCGATGGAAGAACTCACCAACTTCGGCAAGGGCGGCCACTATCCAGGCGAGTGGTATTCGCTGCACAACATCGCGACCGATTCGAAGGGCAACCTCTACACGGTCGAGACGTATCAAGGACGCCGCGTGCAGCGATTCGTCTACAAAGGGATCGCCCCTGTTCGCGCGAAGCAGCAAGGCGTGCCCTGGCCGCAAGGTAAATAGTTCAGACCCCTTAGCGCACGACGGGCAAGCGGAACGCCGCCATCTCCTCGCCGTTGCGCACGAGCAGCACGTCACCGACCACGACGGGATGATTCCAGGTCTTGCCTTCGATTCCCTTGACTCGCGCGACCTCGGTGAATTGATCGGGCGTCGCGCGAACTAACGCGATCTCCCCTTCCCCAGACGTCACGAGCAACAGATCCTGGTCCGCCAGAAGGACCATCTGACCTTCGCCATAGCGTCCGCCTTTCCACACACGCTTGCCGTCCTGAAGATCGATCGCCGCGAGGATGCTGCCGTCGAAACCAAACGCGTAGCCCTTGTGGACGACGAAGTCATTGAAGTACGGCTTCAGTGCGGTCGAAGTCCAACGCTCTTCGATATTCCACTTTCCCGCTGAATGATCGACGCCGAGGCGGCGCATGCCCGCGCTACCCATCGCGCTGCCCAACGTACTGAGCAGCACATCGCTCTCACTCATTCGCGCTGGCTGGACGATCGCGGCGCCGGGCCACTTGTGCTCCCAGAGCACCGTGCCATCCGGTGCGACGCTGGTCAGTCCCGCGTTGCTGATGTAGAGAATTTGTGCCACGCCATCGATCGTCATGATGTGCGGCGAGCTGTGACTCCACCCGTGCATCGGACCAAACCATCGCGGCTTGCCAGTCGCACGATCGTAGGCGATGAGCTGACCATCGATACCGAGCACGACGAGGTCGTCGATCACCGCTGGCGAGCTGGAGAAGCCCCACTCGGGAATGCTCTTCTTCGCGTCGGTCCCGGCGTTTCTCGACCAGATCACTTTGCCGCTGCTGGCGTCGAGCGCATTCAGCACGCCTGTGCCGCCAAACGCATACACGCGGCCGTCGCTGCTCAAGGTAGGAGTTCCACGCGGACCAGCGCCGCCGTTCGACTCCCAGAACCGTGTCGCATCGCGATGCCTCCACACCGGCTCGCCGGTCTTGAGGCTGTATGCCGCGACGAGCTCGTCATCGCCACGCTGCTCCTGTGTGAAGATCACGTCGCCGCGTACGGCGAATGACGACCAGCCCGGACCGATCGGTTGTCGCCACAACGCCACCGGCGGCTTCTGCGCCCAGTCTGTGTCAATGCGCACGCCGTGAACGACGCCGTCGCGCTGAGGTCCGCGAAAGCCGGGCCAGGCCACCGTCACCTGTGGCGCGACCGTTGGAACCGTGGCTTCGGTTGTTGGCGTCGCCGCGGCTGCCTTCGGCGCGACGGGTTCTGCGATTGTAGGAGCGGTCGCGACCGCTGGCGTGCTGGTAGTTTCCTTGCTGGTCTTCGTCACCGCGGCAGCCGGCGTTACCGTCGGATCCTCGTTGCCTCGCGCGAGCAGCCGCTCTTCGGCGGACGGTGTCCATCGCCACTGCAGTTGCGCGCCCCCATTCTTGATGCCGTCGGTTCGCACGAGCGTCATCACCACACACGCCAACGCAATGGCGACGGCCATCGCCGGCAGCCGGAGCGCGCCGTCCAACATGTGACTGATTGAGGCCCATCCGACGAGCGCGATGCACATCGGCGCAACGGAATAGATCGGCAGCATCCCGCCCATCATTCCGTTTGACACGGACTCGTGTACCAGCCCAAATGTCGCCCAGACGGAGACAACGATGAGTGCGATGGCGGCGATGCGTTCGAGCCATGCGGCTCGGCTGAAGAACAGCCACCACACGACGACGGCGAGACCGATTAGCGCACTTCCCCCCGCCGCGATGAGGACCCCTTCGCCGACCACGAGCGGCGCCACGATCCAGAGCAGCACCTGAAGCGCAATCGCAACATGGCCCGGCCATAGACGCAGCGGCGGGCGTTCGAGAGTGACACGAGCGTGGTCGATGGCCATGATGGGACTAAGACTGTCCCGGAGGGTGAGTTGTTCCGTGGCCGGTGCGGAGAGACCGGCTCTACTTCTACTGCACCAAGACTTTCACGTGGGCGTTGGTCCAGCAGCATTGGAAGCCGCCGCCGCCATCGCCGGTCGCGTCGTTCACCTGAATGCGCAGGATGTATTCTCCTGGCGTCCTGAACCTGACATTGGTCGTCGTCTGCCCCGTCTTTTCGTTCACCGACGGGGCGGCACTGCTGAAACTCACGTCCGCGGGGCCACGGAACATACTCCACCCGACCGTCACCAACGGCGCCGGCCTTCGCGCTTCTGGCGCGCGGATCCCGTCGTCAGTGACCCATGCGTCCAACCGTAGTGGAAACGAGAGATCGGTGTTGTACGTCGCCGCGATTCCTCGCGGCGGGCCTGAAAACGTTTGGCCATCCTGAGCAAACCGCAGCACCGGCGGCGTGTTGCCGAGCGCGACGTCTTTGAACGGCGCGACAACCCAGAGCGGATTGAGACTCATCGGAACGACCGTGGTCTGACCGTTGGCGACCAGCGTCCACGTCAGCTTGTTCTCGCCGAACTCTCGTGGCACGACGATGGTGAACACACCCCACTGCCGCCGCGGATCGAAATGCGTCGGCTGACCGTAGTCGGGACCTGACGGCTCTATGCGGTTGTTCGGACCGACTGGAATGTCCAGGGCTTGTTTCGAATTGCGGTTGAAATAGCCAACGAGCAGCGTGTGCGATCCGTCCGGGTTGTCGTACCACCCCTCGAAGGCACCAATGACGCTCTGCCCCGATTCCTTCACGGGCTCAATGGGAAGAGTCGACGCGCCCTGAGCGCGGACAACGACGTACCATCCGGCGGCTACGACGACACAGGCGAGCAGCGAAGCTGCGATGCGTCGCATCTGTTCAGGGGGCGCCCGCTGAACTCGGAACAGGGGTTTTGCGGCGTTCGAGTTCCGCCTGGTAGTCCTCATCGGTCATGTAAGTGATATTTACCCACGCGTGGCCCATCTCGTCAACAGTGCGATCGCCCCATCCCACCCACTGGTTCGGATCGGGGTTGTTCTTGTTTGCCACCGTGTTGTCGTACCACGACGTGATCTTCAGGATCGTGCCCTTCGGCAATAGCGGCGCGGCATCGTCAGCGTAGACGTAGTTGTTGTGCCAGTTGAAATTGAAATTGTTGACGTAACTCAATATCTGGGTGGTGCCGTTCGGAAGAATCGCCTCCATCGACATCGCCTTGCCGCGCAGATGCATGTGCGGCTGGAAGTTCTCGACACGTCCGGCCTGGCGCAGGACGTGGAAGTTCTGACTCACGAACGTCCCGTTCGGCGGGATGTCGATGTTGCGTGCGCCACCGGCGATGCTGCTCAGCGATGCGAGCACCTGGCGATACTTCGGCTCCTGTCCTTTCGGATAGAAATAGATCCCGAGCTCGACCTGATCGGTGATCTCCTCGCCGACTGCGTGGTAATGGACCTCAAAGATGATCTTCGAGCCAGGCAGCATCAGCTTGCCGCTGTTGGCGCGCATGATCTCGCCTTGCTTGCCGACGGCCCATTCCATGAACAGTCCTGCGCCGCCACCATCAGACGTGAGGTTCTGTTCAGGATCGTTGTCCTGCTGCAGACGCGCCAGCGCGTGATGCGTGATGCGGCGGCCCTTCACGGTCGACGGCCGAATCTCAATCGCGCGGACCCAGCGCGGCTCGGTCAACCCCGTCTCGACGACGGGCTTGTACCACTGATCTAACCCCTGCGCAGGCATCGTGTACGCTGGCGACTTGATGACGAGATCAGGCGGGGCGCCGAACTGCGCGGCGAAGTTCCATACGTCGTCGTTGGCAAACTGCTTCGGCGGCGGCATGTCCTTCGGATCGCCCTGCGGCGCGCCGCCATTGACCCACCGAACGATGGTGTCGATCTCGGCGTCAGACAGCGAGCGATCGTTCTTGAAGTGCTGAATGCCGACCGTCTTGTCGATGTGCCAGGGCGGCATCTGCCGCGCCGCGACGCGCGCCTTGATCGAACTCGCCCACGGACGTGTCTGCTCGTAGGTCATGAACGCCATCGGCGCGATGTAGCCGGGGCGATGGCAGGCCTGACACTTGTCCTGCAGGATCGGCGCGACATCCTTGGTGAAAACCGGGGTCGGCGATGACTGCTGAGCCGCAGCGAGTCGCGGCATTACAAGGGTGGCGGCAAGTGCCGCGCAACCCACCAGCCGATGCGTGGTGCGGACCATCGTAGGGGCCTCCAGCAAAAGGACAGGGGTTCCCCCGTGAGTAGCTCCCGGGAATTGTGCGCCTGCCCGAGGCGGGCGTCAACGCACTGATTGATCAAAATTGCGTCTGCCCCTCTTTCCGGGCAAATTCGCAGGCCGTGTGGGTATATATTCTCGCCGTCGGCGAACCCGCGTTATTGGCACGTCTCAGCGGATACGGACCACTAGCCGGATTGACCGCCCAGATTCTTGACGACGACGTCAAGTTTTCCCCGGTCAAGACGGCTCGCCCCGCGAAGCGGGGCAAAGCCAACACTGCAGACTAGCGAGGCGAGCATGCTCGTTGGTCTGAGGCGAGACTCGCAAGTCTCAGGAGTGTGGATTATGTGGCGACCGAAACTGGGTATCCCGCTCGCGGTAATCGTCCTGGGTGTGCTGTGGATGACCATCGGCACATCGGGTCAAACCACACCGTCTCAGGTCCGCCTGAAGCCGGACACTACGCCTTCAACAAAGAACGGCGAGTGGCCGCACTACACCGCCGACTTGCGTGGGACGAAATATTCGCCGCTCGATCAGATCAACGCGAGCAACTTCAAGGACCTCGAGGTCGTCTGGCGTTTCAAAACTGACAGCCTCGGCACACGTCCCGAATACAAGCTGGAAGGTACGCCGCTGATGATCGGCGGCGTGCTGTACACGACAGGCGGCACGCGTCGCTCGGTCGTCGCGCTCGATGCGCGCACCGGCGAACTGCTGTGGGTGCACCGCTATCCCGAAGGGACGCGAGGCGCGAATGCTCCACGTCAGTTGTCCGGGCGCGGCGTGGCGTACTGGACTGACGGACGCGGCGACGATCGCGTGCTCTACGTCACACCTGGTTATCGCCTCATCGCGTTGAACGCGAAGACTGGCGTGCCCATTCCGTCGTTCGGGAAGAGCGGCGTGGTGGACATGAAGGTCGGCGTGGTGTCAGGCACCGGTCAGCAGATCGATCTCGAGACCGGTGAAATCGGCCTCCATTCAACACCCACCGTTGTCAAGGACGTCGTCCTCGTCGGGTCGTCGATGAAGGAAGGCATGACGATCACGACGCACAACAACACCAAGGGGCTCGTGCGTGCCTACGACGTGCGGACGGGCAAGGTGCTGTGGACGTTCAACACCATTCCTCGCCCTGGAGAGTTCGGCAACGACACGTGGCTGAATGGGTCGTGGGCGGTCAATGGCAACGCCGGTGTGTGGACGCAGATTACGGTTGACGAAGAACTGGGTCTCGTCTATCTGCCCGTCGAATCGCCTTCGTCTGACTACTACGGTGGCAAGCGACCGGGAAACAACTTGTACGGCGAGAGCCTCGTCGCGGTTGATCTCAAGACCGGTCAGCGCAAGTGGCACTACCAGCTCGTTCATCATCCGATCTGGGATCACGACATCTCGTCTGCGCCGATCCTTCTCGACGTGATGATCGATGGTCGCATGCGGAAGCTCGTCGCGCAGCCGACGAAGCAGACGTTCCTCTTCGTGTTCGATCGCGCGACCGGCGAGCCGATCTGGCCGATCAACGAGACGGCGGTTCCACCGGGCGATGTGCCGGGCGAGTGGTATGCGAAGACGCAGCCGATTCCGAGCAAGCCGGCGCCGTACGGCCGTCCCGGTCTCCGCATTCCTGAAGAAGTGATCGACTTCACGCCCGACATGCGCGCGCAGGCGATGGAGAACCTGAAGCGATACAAGTGGGGCGGCAACTTCCCGTTCAGCGGCACGCTCTACAACCCGCCGATCGTCGGCAACGTGAACGGCCTGCTCGGAGCGATCAACATCGGCAACGCGAGCGGCGGCACCAATTGGCCCGGCGCCGGCGCCGATCCCGAAACGGGAATCGTGTACGCGCAAGCGAACATGTCGGCGTTCTCACCCGAGTCCGTCGCACCACCGCCTCCAGGCTTCTCGGACATTCCGTATCAGGCTGGTGTCGTCGGGCAACCGTTCCGGATACGCGAAGCAGCCGGTACTGGCACGTATGCAGACGTGCAGCGTCAGGCGGCGGCAGCAGCCGCAGCTCCAGCAGCCGCTGAAGGCGCGGCGGCCGGACGCGGCGGTCAGCCGGCGCGCACCTTCAATGCCGTCGAAGGCTTGTCGTTGGTCAAGCCGCCATACGGCGTGATGGCGGCGATCGATCTCGCGCGCGGCGCACTGAAGTGGCAGGTGCCGCACGGCGACACGCCCGACATCGTCCGCAATCATCCCAAGCTCAAAGGGATGCAGATCCCGAAGACGGGGCAAGGCGGCAGCGTCGGCGTGCTGGTCACGAAGACGTTGGTCATCGCCGGCGACCCGCTGGTCACGACGACGCCCGATCATCCACGCGGCGCGATGATGCGCGCGTACGACAAGCAGACGGGCGCAGAAGTCGGTGCCGTCTGGATGCCGGCGCCAGTCAGCGGATCGCCGATGACCTATCGCGTCGGCAACCGGCAGTTCATCGTCATCGCCGTGAGCGGTGGCAACTACTCCGGCGAGTACATCGCGTTTGGTTTACCTGCGGCGGAACGAGATACAGGTGGAGGCACGCGCTAGGTGAATGGCAGGTACGTCGCGATCGTCGCCGTGTTGTCGTCGCTCACCATTGTTGGCGGCGCAGCAGCGCGGCAGGACGCGACGGCCTCGGTGTGGGATGGCGTGTATTCGGAGGCACAGGCACAGCGCGGCGAGACCGCGTACCGCCAGGCGTGCGTGAACTGTCACGGCCCCGAACTCGAAGGGGCCGACATGACACCACCGCTCACCGGCGGCACGTTCACCGCCAACTGGAATGACCTGAGCCTCGGTGACCTCTTCGAGCGGATCCGTGCGACCATGCCGCTCGATAAACCCGGCACGTTGTCGCGGCAGCAGAACGCCGACCTTGTCGCCTTCCTGCTCAAGGCGAATCAGTGGCCGGCCGGTACGACCGAGCTCTCGCGGGAGCTCGGGGCCTTGAAGCAGATTCGAATTCAATCCAGCAAGCCAGAACCGAAACCTTAGGGGACAGCCAATCGGAGTCGAGTCAAAGGGGACACCTATCGTAGGGAAGTGACGCGGGGACGCGGAGCGGAAAACCTAGAACGGATGGAGGATGGTGATGCGAACGTCCGCCTTCGGGTTCATGTTGGTGCTCGCTTGTCTCGTGCTAGTGCCGGTAGACGTGCTCGCGCAGAGCGAGATCGCCGGCGTCGTGAAAGATGCGTCGGGTTCAGTGCTACCCGGCGTCACCGTGGAAGCGTCCAGTCCCGCGCTCATTGAGAAAACCCGCGCCGCCGTCAGCGACGGCGACGGCCACTACCGCATCATCAGCCTGCGTCCCGGCGTCTACACCGTCACGTTCACGCTCGCTGGCTTCTCCACTGTCGTTCGCGAGGGCATCGAGCTCACCTCGAACTTCGCAGCGACAGTTGACGCGGAGATGAAGGTCGGCGCCCTGAACGAGACGATCACCGTCACCGGCGAATCGCCGATCGTTGACACGCAGAGCATTACCTCACGTACGGTCATGACGCGCGAGGTGATGGATGCGCTGCCCACTGGTCGCAACATTCAAGCGATCGGCATCATGATTCCCGGCACGCAACTCAGTCTCGGTGGCGGCGGCGCGCTGTCACGCGATGTTGGCGGTTCCGGCTCGCTTCAGCAATCACCGCTTCAGTACCGCGGCTCTGGCGACACGGTGCAGACGATCGAGGGTCTCCGTCTCAACAACCTCGAAGCACAGGGTCAGTTCAGCGGCGTCTACTGGAACGACGCGAGCTTCGAGGAATTGAGCTACATCACCGGCGCCGATTCGGCGGAAATGGGCCAGGGCGGGTTACGCGTGAACATGGTGCCGAAAGACGGCGGCAATACGTTCCGTGGACAGGCATTTGGCAACTTCACCGATGCGAGCTGGGCGTCAGACAACTGCGGTTCACCGGGTGTCGGTCAGCCGTGCACTCGCTCGAATCTCACCGGCAGCACGACGTTCAATCCGAACAATCGTCTGACGAATGTCTCGGAGATCAGGCGGATCTGGGACTTCAACCCTTCAATCGGCGGTCCGGTGTTCCGCGACAAACTCTGGTTCCACTACACCTTCAGACACCAGGGCGTCGAGAAGACCGTGGCCGACAGTTACTTCGATCGTAACCCGTCGCAATTCGTCTACGACGCAGACACGGACCGAAAAGGCGTCGACGACGGCCACATCGTCAGCAATGCGGTACGGCTGTCGTGGCAGGGAAGCAATAAGGACAAGGTGTCGGTCTATCACGACAACCAGCGGAAGTACCGCGATCACTGGGGCATCAGTTCGACGGTCCCGCCCGAGGCGGCCGGCGTGCAAGTCACGCCCACAAGCTTCGTGAACGTGAGCAAGTGGACGCGCACGCAGACCAGCCGTCTGCTCCTCGAAGGCGGGTTCGGCTACTACAACCAGGAGTACACCGAGCTCTATCAGCCATCGGTGACCGGATCCAATGACAAGGTCTTTGATTCGGCCGTGATCAGCAACGCGCGTGTGTATACGGTGCTCGATCAGTCGAACAACAAGATCGCAAACGCCTGGAACGCCCCCGCCGATCACTTCTCCGAACTGCGCACCTACATGGGCGCCGCCTCCTATGTCACCGGGTCGCATTCCTTCCGGATCGGTGCCAGCGTGAGCGAAGGCGACCGGCGCCTGGTCGAACAGTGGACCGGCGACATGCAGCCGATCACGTATAACGCCGGCCGGCCGATCCAAGTCACACTGCGTCTGCCGACCGACCGCAACGACGGCATCAAGGCCGATACCGGCATCTTCCTGCAGGATCGCTGGACGATGAGCCGTCTGACGTGGAACCTGGGTTTGCGCTACGACCAGTTCATCGGCGAGACACAGGAAAGCGAAGTGATGCCGAGTCGTTTCAACAGCGGGCTCAAGTTTGGGAAGTGTCCCGACGGCAAGAACGACACTCGAGCAGGATGTGTCGGCACCGTGCAGAACTGGAAGGACATCTCGCCGCGTGTGGGCGTCGCGATGGATCTGTTTGGGAACGGACGAACGGCGATCAAAGCCAGCGTCGCGAAGTACGTCAACGGTCAGCAGATTGCCACGGCCAATGCCGCCAATCCCGTTACCGTGCTTGGCCTGACCGACACGCGTCCATGGACTGACCTCGACGGCAACGGCCTGCCGCTCGATGCCGACGGCAACATTCAGTTCAACGAACTCTCAGCGTCCACGTCCACGCCGACGTTTGGCCGGAATGTCTCGACGACCAACTATGATCCCGCCCTACTGAACGGCTGGGGCAAACGCGGCTACAACTGGGAATACACCGTGGCCGCGCAGCATCAAATCGCCGAGCGCGTGTCCGTGAACGGTGGCTACTACCGCCGATCGTTTGGCAACCAGACGTTCACAGACGATCTGCGTTACGACGTCAATAGCTACGATTCGTTCTGCATCAAGGCGCCAGTTGATCCCGATCTGCCGGGCGGCGGCGGCTACGACGTCTGCGGCGTGATGGATCTCAAGCCGGCGGTGTTCGCACAGAATCTACCGGCCAACAACCTGATTCGTTTCTCTGACGACTTCGGCGGCGAGACGAACCGCTATCAGGGCTTCGACATCAACATCGAAGGGCGCTTCAGAAACGGATCGTTCCTGAAAGGCGGCATCGCGGCGACCTCGCGACTGTTCGACAACTGCAACCTGCTCGCCGCGGGTATGGACGCCGTCATCGGGCCGAACCTCATAGCACCGACGTTCCAGGGCACCGAGACGTACGCGGACGGCTCGAAGATTTGCCATCGCGAGTATCCGTACCGGCCAGATGTGAAGCTCTCTGGCTCCTATTCGCTGCCGTTCGACATCCAGCTGTCCGGCACCTATCAGTTCAGCCGTGGCGTGCAGACTGGCGGCGCGGGTCCCAGCATCCAGGCAAATTGGGCGGTGACGAGCGCCGTCGCGAACCCGTACATCGGACGCAACTGGACGGGAACGGCATCGCGCACCATCCAGTTGATTCGCGAAGGGCTGGATTTCGGCCAACACAACCTCAGTCAGCTGGATCTGCGCGCCAGCAAGCGCCTCCCGTTCGGACGCTATCGACTGCGCGTGGACTTCGACGCGTACAACATCTTCAACAGCAGTTGGCCATTCACGGTGAGTTCGACGTACTCAACGGCGGCGAATTCGGCGTGGCTGCGTCCGACCAACGTACTGCAGAGCCGCTTCTTCAAGCTGGGCGCTCAGCTATCGTTCTGACGCTGGCCAATTCCCAACGACCAACGCCCACCTTCCAACCACTTCCAACTCCCAACTCCCAACGGGAGTTGGGAGCATTGGGAGTTATTGGGATTTGGGAATTGGGAGTGGTTGGGCGTTGGTAGTTGGGAGTTGGGAGTTTAGGATCGCCGTATGGCGACCCTCAGCGAAGGTCTCGTCGCGAACGCGACCGCTCTCATCCCCATGTTGCGCAAGGCCGCACCAGCCGCCGAGAAAGCGCGGCGCGTCCCACAAGACAGCTACGACGCACTGGCGGCGGCCGGCATCTTCCGGATGACAGCGCCGAAGGCGTACGGTGGCGTCGAGGCCGACTTTCGAACGCAGTGCGACGTGCTCGCCGAGATCGCACGCGGCTGTCCTTCGACGTCATGGGTAGCCACGATCTACAGCGCGATGTCCTGGCTGGTCGGTACCTTCCCCGACGAGACGCAGGAAGAGATCTTCGCGAACCGCGATCCACGCATCGCCGGAGTGTTCTCCCCCACCGGTACCGCGGTGCGCAAGGATGATGGCTTCGTCGTCAATGGACGCTGGGCGTTCAACACCGGCTGTCATGGCGCCACGTGGACGATCATCAACGTGCTCGTCGGCGAAATGCCGACGTGCATGATCGCGAAGAGCGCTGACCTCAAGATCCTCGACGACTGGTACGCCACCGGGATGTCAGCGACGGGCAGCAACACGGTCGTTGCCGAGAACGTGTTCGTGCCGGCTCGCCGCACGATGCCGTTGCCCGCCATGCTGGAGGGCAAGTATCCAGCTCGCCACAACGCCGACAACCCGTACTTCAGATATCCGCTGGCGCCAGTGCTTACCGTCAACGCCGGCGGCACGCCGCTCGGCATCGCGCGCGGTGCGTGGGACATGTTCATGGAACGCCTGCCCGGCCGCGGCATCACCTACACGAACTACACCAACAAAGCCGAAGCACCGGTGACGCATCTGCAGATGGGCGAAGCGTCGCTGAAGATCGACTCGTCAGCGGCGCACGTCGGTCTCGCGACCGCTCTCCTCGACGATGCCAGCACCGGATCGCTGACGATGCAGGAGCGCGTGAAGGCGAGAGCGCATATTGCATATTCGACGGGGCTGGCGAGAGAAGCGACGGATATTCTCTTCTACGCCAGCGGCGCCTCGTCTATCCAGGAGCATATGGCCATCCAGCGCTATCAGCGGGATATTCAGGCGCTGTCGAATCACGCCATCATGCATCCGCAAACGAGTCTCGAACTCTACGGCCGAATCCTCTGCGGCCTGCAGCCGAACACGTTGTTGTATTAGGCACGTCCAAAGGACGTGCCCCACGTGCTCTAGGT
>JBKPRH010000437.1:0-9552 GCA_046765795.1 Acidobacteriota bacterium
GAGATACTCCAGCCAGTCCACTGATTCGTCAGCTTCTTCTGATGCGATTCCAAGCTTCGCTGTGAACTCCTTTCGTGAGCGACCCTTTCGGGCGGCCCGATAGTTCGAGCGGAGTCCGCTTGCCGCTCGACGCAGCTGGCCAGCCGCTTCCTGGGCCTCGTCCGTATGTGGAAGCGTTCGGCAGAATTCCAGAACAGCGAGTGAAAACGCACGGGTTCGGAGAAGGAGATCGACTGGCGGCATGGTGCAGTGGACTGCACGCGTGATGCCGTCAACGCGTCAATACGAGTGTGGCTATCTTATTGAAGATGGAAGCTAGCTGGTTGCACTTCCTGCACTTACTTCGCACTTTCCCCTTTGCACTTTTTACTTTCTACTTACCGCTCGCCACCACCTCGAGGTCGGTGATCGATTCGCGCGGCCCGATGCGAATCCGCCCGTTGGGGATCTCGCGACCTCTCTGCGTCACGCGCACGACGCGAAGCCCCGGCAGAACAAGGTCGTACACGCCGAGTGCTCCGCTGATCTGAAAGCGACCATCGGCGCCGATGGTCGTCTGCGGGGTTGGATACAACGGTGAGACAGGAAGGATCTGTTGCGTCAGCGCAATCTGCGCAGCGTGATTCGCCGGCGGCACGCTGGCGTCATACACGATGCGACCCTCGATAATGCCTGGTGTGTCGAGTCGGAGTTCGAGATCGTCAATTTCATCGACGTTGATCTCGGTCGTGACTACACCGGCGAGCGGACCGCGATTCGAGTCGGCGCGCGCGAGCAGGACAACAGTGCCGCGCGGTACCCCACTGATATGAAACAGGTCGCCGGGCTCCGGGACCGTCCAGATGCCGGATCGCTGCGCGGTCAGGTTCCCGTACTCAATCACGATGTGTTCAGCAGTCGTGTTCTCGGGCCACGAGATGCGGCCGGAGATCGAATGCCGCTCGCCCGGCACGAGCCACGTGTCGATGCCATCGACGGGAATGCCTTCGAACACCGTGACGCTCTCGGCCGAGGCAACGCTGGCAGTACCGGGGTACAACGTGGGCTCGAAGAACGGGCGAGTCGCCGATGACGACTCGGGTGCGCGCCGTTCGGCGTTGATGCGCATGCGGTTTGGATCAGTCGCGACGCTTGGCAGAATCACGATCAGATACTCGCCGGGCGGAAGGCCGGCAATTCGGTAGCGACCATTCCATTCGGCGACGGTGCGCGTGTCGTCGAGCCGCACGTACGTCGCGCCACGCCGGACCGCGGCGAAGACCTGCACGTCCGGTGCAGGAATGCCGTCTGGCTCGGCGACGCGACCAGCAATGCTCGACTCGCGGTACAGGGTCAGCTCGATTTGCGTGGCGGGCTCGCGGTCGCGAATCGTGAGTTCCCGCCCGGTGTCGAATCGTTCAGCGGATGCGTGGAGCGGCTGCCGGTTCGTGTAGCCCGGCTTCGAAGCCGACACGCGATAGCGGCCAGCGCGCACGCCCTCGAATGTAAACGCGCCGTGTCGATCTGTGGTGAGGGTCAGCGGCGTAGTCGTTGATGCGTCAACCTGTGTCAGCGTGACGACGGCGTCAGCAATCGATCCGGAAGCTATGGAGACTACGCGCCCAGAGATGCGGCCGGACGCCGCTCGCGCCGGGGCATTCTGCGCGTCCGCCTCGCGGGCGAGGAGCGTCCAGGCCAGAAGGCCGAATGTCAACGCGACGTGGGTCGACATGCGGTGAATTGTAAACTCCATACAATCGAAACGTGCGAACCAAGGTAGCCATCGTCATCGCGGCCTTCCTGTGTGCCTTTGTGCCGGTGAGCCCGTCGTTCATCGAACGGTGGTATGCGACCGGCGTGTATCCCCGTATCCAGCAGGTGATGACGACGATCTCGAATGTCATCCCGTTTGCGTTGTTCGATGTGTTGACGGTCGGCGCTGCCATTCTGGTGATTGTTTCGCTCGTGCGATCGGTTCGGCGGGCACGGCAGACGCGCCGATTCTCGATACTGCTCACGACCCTCGGAAACATCGTCTGTGGCGCGGCCGTCGCGTATCTGATCTTTCTGTTCGTGTGGGGCTTCAACTATCGACGGATGTCGATGGCCGAGCGCCTGGTTCTCGAAGGCGGGAGGCCGACCGCTGATGCCGCCCGCGCGCTCGGGTTGCAGGCGATCCAGCAGTTGAACGCGCTGTATGAGACCGCGCACGCCAGCGGAGATACGGCGCCATGGCGAGACGAGTCCATGCGCAACGCGTTCACTCGCGCGCAGCGGTTTCTCATCGACGCGCCAACAGCGGTTCCCGGCCGCCTCAAGCCAACGATCTACGGACCGTATTTCCGGTGGACGAGTGTGGACGGCATGGTGAACCCGTTTGCGCTCGAGGTCATGGCCAACCCCGACCTGCTGCCGATCGAACTGCCATTCGTTGCGGCGCACGAGTGGGCACACCTCGCAGGATATGCGGACGAGTCAGAGGCGAACTTCGTCGGTTGGCTGACCTGTCTGCAGGGTGATGCCCGCGCCAAGTACAGCGGATGGATGTTTCTCTACTGGCAGCTTGCGGGCGAGGTAAGCGCCGACGACCGCATGTTCCTGGCGCGGATGCTTGAATCCGGTCCACGTCGTGATATCGACGACATCGCCGAACGTCTCCGTCGCGGGCGGTGGCCGCTGCTGCAGCAATCGAGCTGGAAGGTGTACGACCAGTATCTGAAGGCCAACCGCGTCGAAGCCGGTGTGCGGAGCTATGGTCTCGTGGTCACGCTGATTCTGCGGGCACAGTTCGATGAAGGATGGAGGCCGAAGGTCAGGGAACGCTAACGCACCGATGCACGACGAAGACGATCGCGAACCGCCACCGCAAGGCCATCACTGCCCGGGAAGTCGCGCACGAGGATGCGATCGACACCGGACGCATCGAGCTCTCTGATCGCGGCGTAGAGTCGCGAGGCGACAGTGACATGGTCGCGCTCGGAGCCGAGGGAGACGATCGTTGCGAGCGGACCGTGACGCTCGACGATCGACAGCGCATCCCGGTCTTCATCGGCCGCCATGATGCCAAGTCGCTGGCCACTCGCGATGAACGAACCCGCATCGCGCACGAGGCGAGCGACACTATCGCTTCCGTCGTACAACGTCAGTGGCGCGCGCGGTGAGTAGTGACGTTCCAGCAAGCCCGGTGACTTCATGGCACCGGACGAAGGCGCGTCTACGGAGCGACGCTCGACGCGAGGAAGGATCTCGCGCAGCATGTCGATTGAGACGGCACCGGGACGAAGAATCGTCGGCACCTCCCCAGAGAGATCGAGCACCGTTGATTCGACGCCGACCTGCGTGGCGCCCCCGTCAACAACGAGATCGATACGGCCAGCGAGGTCGTCCATCACGTGCGAGGCACGAGTGGGGCTCGGCCGGGAGAAGAGATTGGCGCTCGGTGCCGCCACCGGGACACCCGCCGCGATCAGAAGTGCTCGTGCGACTGGATGGGCGGGCACACGAACCGCCACAGTGTTCAACCCGGCGGTCACTTCATCGGGCACCTGTTCTGATCGTCGTAACACCAGCGTCAGCGGACCAGGCCAGAAACGCGCGGCGAGCGGTCGAGCCGCATCAGGCACGTCTCTCACGAGCGCCTGCATCCGGTCGATGTCATCGACATGCACGATCAGCGGATCGTTGGCCGGCCGTCCCTTGGCCGCGAACAACCTTCGCACGGCGGCGCTATCGAGCGCGTGCGCGCCAAGGCCATAGACCGTTTCGGTCGGAAACGCGACAAGACCGCCACGCCGGAGACACTCGGCCGCAGGCGCAAGCGCGGCGGGCTCCGGAGTCTCCGGATCGACGCGAATCACCATGGTCACATCCCCATCAAACCACTGCGCGGCCGGCCGCGTCCAATCTGACGAGGGGGAGGACGATGGGGCTGTCTCGACTTGGCCTGCTAGTGGCGTTCGTCGGATTGTCGATGGTTCCGGCAATGGCTCAGACGCGGGGGCCGCGATGTCTGCATGCCGAGGGTGAAACCGAGGCGCAGGGACAGCGGCGGATCGAAGCGCTCAATTTGGCAGATTTGATCAACCGGATGATCGATCGGCGTCCGCGCAACAGCGAGTATCCAACGTGGGAGGAATTCGGGAAGTCGCCGATGGTCGCCTCGTATCTCGGCATGGCCGGCCCGCGCGGCGATCTCGCGCGAAAGATTCAGTGGGGGGCCGAACAGCCGCTGCCAGGCTGGCAGATTCACTACGTCGCGGCGCAGGATGGCTATGCGTTCTCGCTCACCGATCTCCGCGACCCCTGCTCACTCACGTTCGCGTCGAACGATACCGGGATGCTGATTCAGGGTCGTCCCGCGGATCGCAGCGGTCCGGCTCGCGTGATCCCACTCGACTCGACGCGTTAGAGCGTCAACGAGTACCATGCCCGGCGGATGTTCGAAGCGGCTGAAGTCGGAAGGAAACTCGAAAAGGAAATCTACAAGGCTCAGATCCCCGTCCTGCGTGCCGAGCTCCTCGACGCGCAGCAGCTGCTGCTGAACGCCAAGTTTCCCGTGATCGTGCTCTTTGCCGGCGTCGATGCCGCGGGCAAGAGCGAGACGGCGAGTCTGCTCAACGAGTGGATGGATCCCCATTGGATCGTCACACGCGGCTATACCGACCCCTCCTCTGAAGAACTCGAACGTCCCCGGCTGTGGCGTTACTGGCGCGATCTGCCGCCGAAGGGCCGCATCGCCTTGTTTCTGAGCGCCTGGTATTCGTCGCCGATCCGCAACCGCGTCGCCCGCCGGATAACCACCGCTGAGTTTGACGTGCTCCTGGACGAGGTTGTGGACTTCGAACGCGCGCTTACCGACGACGGCGCAATCATCCTGAAGTTCTGGATGCACCTCGGCAAGGCGGCGCAGAAGCGGCGTTTCAAAGCGTGGGAGAAAGATCCGCTCCAGCGTTGGCGGGTTGGCAAGGATTCCTGGCGGCATTGGGAACAGTTCGACAAGTTCGTGGCCGCTGCTGACCGCGCGATCCGTCGCACCAGTACCGATCAAGCACCCTGGCAGATCGTCGAGGGCGAGGACGAGCGGTATCGCAGCGTCGCCGTCGGCACCGCGCTGCGCGACGCGATCCGCCGCGGACTCGAACGCGTGCAATCACGACATCGAATCACCACGTCGAAGAACACGCGACGGACCAAGGGACTCGGTCCCGCACTCGAACGCCTCGAGCGCGACTTCAACGTGCTCGATAGGCTCGACATGGAACAGCGGCTCGACCCGAAGCGCGTGGATGAAGCGCTCAAGCGTCAGCAGAGCCGGTTGAATCTGCTGCAACGCAAGGCCCAGGAGAAGGGCATCTCCAGCATTCTCGTCTTTGAAGGCTGGGATGCGGCCGGCAAGGGCGGTGCGATTCGCCGCATTACCGGCGCACTCGATGCCCGCGACTATCAGGTGATTGCCATCAGTGCACCCACCGACGAAGAGAAGGCGCGTCATTACCTGTGGCGGTTCTGGCGCCATCTGTCGCGCTCCGGTCGCATCACGATATTCGATCGCAGCTGGTACGGACGCGTGCTGGTCGAGCGGGTTGAACAATTCGCGACTGAGGACGAGTATCGCCGCGGCTATGGCGAGATCAACCACTTCGAAGAGCAGTTGGTCGGACACGGCATTCTGTTGGTGAAGTTCTGGATCCACATCACCAAGGATGAGCAGTTGCGCCGCTTCCGCGATCGGAAACGCACCGAGTACAAGCGCTGGAAGATCACGCCCGAGGACTGGCGCAATCGTGGCCGCTGGGGCGATTACACGCTGGCGGTAAATGAGATGGTCGCGCGCACCAGCACGAGGGTGGCGCCATGGACACTCGTCGAGGGCAACGACAAGAACTTCGCGCGCATCAAAGTCATGAAGACCCTCGCCGATTGCATGGAGAAACGGCTGAAAAAAACGTAGTTGAACTACAAGGGAATCCGCAACGTCGCCCGCACGCCGCGCTCGTCGGCGCGATTCTCGAGCGTGAGCGAGCCGCCGTGTCCTTCGGCAATCTGCCGGCTCAACACAAGTCCGATACCCGATCCGCCTGCCTTCGTCGTGAAGAACGGGACGAACAGGTTGCCGGTGTTCTGCAGACCTGGTCCCTCGTCATCGATCCGCACTTCCAGCACGTGGTCGCTCGAGAACCAACTGGTCGTCACGCCTCCGCCGGTCTCGAGCGCCGCATCGACGGCATTGCGCAGCAGATTGATCAACAGCTGCTCGAGCTGATCCGGATCTGCGGTGACGGTGATGTCTTCGACCGCGTTCACGCCAACCGGCAGACGCGTTTCGAGCGACACGACACGCCGCATCAACGGACTGAATTCGACCGGCCGGCGGCTCGGCGCGGGGAGACGCGCGAGTCGCGCGTAGGCGGTGGTGAAACGGCTCAATGCATCGGCGCGCGAGCCGATGACCGCCAGACCACTGCGCATGTCGTCGCGCCAGTCGTCGGGCGGGCGCTCGTTGCTCAGTAGCGATTCGAGACTGCCGGCAATCGACTTGATCGGCGCGAGCGAGTTGTTCAACTCGTGACCGATGACGCGAATCAGCCGGCGCCACGCCTGGCGCTCCTGCTCGCGCAGCGGTTGCGAGAGGTCGGAAAGCGCGACCAGTTCGTGCGGCGAGCCACCTTGCCAGAACTTCGTGCGCCGGATCTCCCAACGGCCGACGCCGCCAGGGAAGCTGAGATCCTGAATCGTCGACGGGCTCCCGAGGACGTGCGCCAGGCCGAGGTCGTCGGCAATCTGGCCAATCAAGTCGCCGCCTTCGCGCGCGAGCAGCCGTTCACCATACCGATTCACAAGGACGAGACGCTTGTCGCTGTCGAATGCAAAGATGGCGACGTCGATCTCGGCCATCACCGCGCGGAGCAGCACGGTCGCTTCCTGTGCGCCGAGGCGTTGACTGCGCAGCGTTTCGGCGAGCGTGTTGACTTCGAGCATCACCTGCCCGAGCGCGTCGTTGGCCATCGCGCCGCGAGCGCGGATCGAGAAGTCATCTTCGCGAAGCGCGGCGAGCAGATTCGACACCGTCTGCAGGGGCCTGATGATTCGGTCGCGGAGTGCAACGGTGACGCCCAGCCAGAGGCCGAGCAGAATCGTGCCGACGGTGACCCGAATCAGCCAGGGATAGTCGCCGATCGACAGCAGCACGAACGACGCGACGACCGCCGGCAGTCCCGCCGCGAGCGCGAGCAGCGTGACCTTCCGGTCGTAGGTCCACATCGATTACGCGGGCCGGTAGCGTTCGAGACGGCGATAGAGCGCAGATCGGCTCAGCCCGAGGGCCTTTGCCGCGTGGCTCACGTTGCCATAGCGCGCCATCGCCTTACGAATCAAAAAGCCTTCGACGTCTTCGAGGCTCATCTCCTCGAGACGTGCCGAGGCGTCGCCGCTTCCGGTCTGACGGAGTCCGAGATCGCCAAGGTGAATGACATTCCCTTGTGCCATCAGCACGGCTCGTTCGACGGCGTGATCGAGCTCGCGGACGTTGCCGGGCCACGGATGATCGATGAGTGCCTGCAGCGCCGCTGGATCGAAGCCCGTCATCGCCTTGCGATATCGCTGCGCATGCTGCACAAGAAAATGCTTGGCGATCCGCGGAATGTCGTCTCGGCGTTCACGCAGCGCGGGCAGCCGGATCTCGATCGTGTTCAGACGGAACAACAGATCCTGTCTGAAGCGGCCGGCCGCGACCTCGGCGTTGAGGTCGGCATTCGTCGCGGACATCAAACGCACGTCGGCCTTGCGTGTCCGGGACGATCCGAGTCGCTCGAACTCGCCGGTCTCGAGCACACGCAGGAGTTTCTGCTGTTGGCTGAGCGGCACGTTGGCGATTTCGTCGAGGAACAACGTGCTGCCATCAGCCAGCTCGAAGCGCCCGACGCGATCCTGTTTGGCGTCGGTAAACGCACCCTTCACATGTCCGAAGAGCTCGCTTTCGAAGACGCCTTCCGAGACGCCGCCAGCGTTGATCGTCACCATCGGACGGTTGGCGCGCGGCGACACCGCATGCAGTGCCTGCGCGACGACGCCTTTGCCCGTACCGTTCTCGCCGGTGATCAGCACGTTGGCGTCCGACGGACCGACGCGCGCAATGATCTGCAGCACCGGCTGCATCGCGGCTGAATCCGCAATCAACAGCGGCCCGCCATCGTTCTGCCTCGTCTGGGACTGGGCCTCGAGTCGAATCGCGCGGCGAAGCGCCCGGCCGAGTTCAGCCTGCGTGCGAACGATCGCCTTGAGCCGCTCGTTGTCCCAGGGCTTCTCAACGAAGTCGCGCGCACCGCGGCGCATCGCCTCGACGGCGACATTGACCGAGCCCCATGCCGTCATGACGACCACCGGCAGCATCTCGTCGGCGCCGTGGATCTTCGTCAGCAGCTCGAGACCTTCCTGGCCTGACGTCGTATCGCGCGCGTAATTGAGGTCGATGATGACGACGTCGTAGTCGCGCTGTTCGAGGGCTTTGAGCACGGCAGCTGGGGATTCGACGGCGTCGATTTGATAGCCCTCAGCTTTGAGCAGCAGGCGCAGTGCTTCGAGCACGTCACGCTGATCGTCGGCAATGAGGAGACGAGTGGACGGTGTGGACACGAGATGGCTACCCCTTCAGTTCACTCTTCGTGGTTCTCTGTTCTCGGTTCGCGTTCACGTTCGACTCGAGCTGGTTCGTCACGTCGGTGTCAACGGCGAACATCGACACCGCGCTTCGAGCAGCGAATCGAACCTGAACACGACCGGAGAAGCGAGAACCGGGAAGCGTGAAGGACATGGTTCTATTCCGCTCGCAACGCAATCACGGGATCGACGCGAGTCGCGCGAACGGACGGCACGAGGCACGCCGCAACGGCGGTCATCAGCAGCAGACTCGCCGCGACGGCGAAGGTCGTCAGATCGCCGGGGCTGACGCCGAAAAGGAGCGACGACAATGTGCGCGCAGCGGCGTATGCGCCCGCGAGACCCAGCGCCAGGCCAATCACTGAGAGCAGGAGGCCTTGTCGCAACACCTGCCACCGAACGGCACTCGCTTCAGCGCCCAACGCGATGCGGATGCCGAATTCGTGCGTGCGCGATCCGACTGAGTAAGCGAGAACGCCATACAGCCCGATCGCGGATAGCGCGAGCGCGAGGAGCGCACACGCGAAGGCGACGAAGCCATACAGCCGCGGCGATGCAGCAGCATGCCTCAGGACTTCTTCCAGGCTCGCCGCGTTATACGCCGCCACCTGCCCGTCCACACGAGCGAGAACGCTCCGCGCGGCGGTCACCACATCGCCGGTTTCGCGCTCCGATCGCACGAGCAGAACCATGTTGCCCAGGAAAGCGCCCGCGTCGATCGGCAGGTAAAGCGACTGCTGTATCTCGCCGTCCGGACGCTGCCGCGTATCGGCAACAACACCAAGAATCTCGACCTCAGCGGCCTCGCCCCACTTCACGCGATGGCCGACAGCCCTCGCATTCGGGAAATGTGCCTGGGCGAACGCCTGGTTCACGATGACCTTGCCGGCGACCGGCGACCAATCATCGTCCCTGAAC
>JBKPRH010000438.1:0-8864 GCA_046765795.1 Acidobacteriota bacterium
GCGCAGTGGGAAGCGCTGCGCGCCGAATATCGTCCCCGCGCCGAGCAGTCGCGCACGCAGGCGGCCCTCGAGGATGTCGTCGATCAGATGGTGGCGCAGCAGCCGCTGGTCAAGCCGGTGGTGAGTTCATCGCGAGCCGTCGTCGTCTCGGCGCATCCACTCGCGTCGGCGGCAGGCCGTGAGGTACTCGAACAGGGTGGCAGCATCGTCGATGCCGCTATCGCGGTGTCATTTGCGTTAGGTGTTGTCGAACCCGATGCGTCGGGCATCGGCGGTGATGGACAAGCAGTTCTCTATCTCAAGGGTATGTCCGAGCCGACGGTGATTGAGTTCAAGGATCAGACGCCGCGCGCTGCGACGCTCGACGCGCCGGGCCTGCTGCGCAACGGGCGTCTGCCGAGTGACGGACCGATGTCGGTCAACATCCCTGGCGTCGTGGCCGGACTCGATTTCCTCTACGCGAAGTACAGCAACAAGCGAGTGACCTGGGCCGATCTGATCGCGCCGGCGATCAAATATGCCGATGAGGGTTTCGTGCTCGACGCGACGCTTCCGTCGAGCGTCGCGGAAGGACGGCAGTGGTTCCAGAAGTACACCGCCTCGTCACGGATCTTTCTGCCGAACGGACGCGTTCCTCGCGCGGGTGACAGGTTCCTCAACCGCGACTATGCGACGACGCTGAAAACGATTGCCACGGAAGGCGCGCAGGCGTTCTATCGTGGCTCGATCGGGAAACGCATTGCCGCAGACATGTCGCTGAACGGTGGGCTGATCACGGAAGCCGACCTGGCGCAGTATCGCGCGATCGAACGCAAGCCAGTATCCGGCCGATATCGAGGACACGTTCTGTACACGGGTGGCCCGCCAGTGAGCGCTGGCGTGAGCCTCCTCGAGGCGCTGCAGATTCTCGGCAACTACGGCCCGCGCCCGCGCGCGACGGTCGGGCGAGACGCCGACTACCTGCACTATCTGATCGAGTCGTGGAAGGCGCGCGACCGGATCGGACGTATTGCGGATCCCGCGCAGTGGGCGGTGGATTACGACGAGCACCTGCAGCCGTCGCATGCCGCGGATTTGTTCGCGCGCATTCGTCGCGACAACGCGGCGCGGTTCTCCGAGGACTCTGAGGAAATGGCCGCTGGTCCAGAACGCATTGGCAGCGGCACGAGCGGGTTCGTCGTCGCCGATGCGGACGGCAACATGATTGCGGTGACGCAGACGCTGAGCACGTGGGGCGGCTCGTTCTACGTCACGCGTGGACTCGGGTTCCTCTATAACAACCATCTGCGATCGAATCGCATCACACCCGGCGCGTACGGGCAGCTGATGCCGTGGACGCGATCGAATACGGCGAACCTGCCGGTGCTGGCGTTCCGCAATCAGGACGGGCAGGCAACGCCCGCCTTTGCCGTGGCGTCAGCGGGCAACGCGTGGATTCCGGCATCCACATACTCGATCGTGACCGCGGTCGTGGACGGCGGAGTCTCGATGCAGCAGGCCATCGAAGCGCCGCGATTCCTCGTCTCCCGCGATCCCGCGGATCCGATTGGCACCGGCGCGCGCGTCGAGATCGAGGACCGCTTCCCGCGAGCGGTGCTGCAGGATCTGATCACGCGCGGCCACCGCTTCCAGAAGATCGGCCGCAAGGGCGAGCTCAGATACGGCTACGCCTCAGGCGTGCTGGTCGATACGCTCAGAGGCCGCGTCGAAGGCGGCGCCGATCCACGACGTTCCCACGCCGCCGTCGCTGTCGAAGGTGGCGCGACGTTGTCGCAGTAGGACGAAGGTCAAAGGTCAAAGGGCAAAGGTCAAAAGGGCAAAGGCGAGGGGCAAAGGCGAAGACCCCGCATGTCTGATCGCAGCGACGAGACGTTGGTGACAATCGCAACGTTCGAAACCGAGCTCGAAGCGTCGTTTGCTCGCGGTGCGCTCGAGGCCATTGGCATATCGGCGTTCGTACCTGGCGAGTGGAGCGGTTCGTCTACTGGAATCTACCGCGGCATTCCGCGTCGGGCCGAGCTGAAAGTCTTCGAATCCGATCGCGACCGCGCCGTCGTCGAGTTGCGCCGCATCCAGATACGAGTCGTGCCGCCCCAGCACGAAGCCTGAGGCATCATTCCTGGATCTTTCCCCTAGCCTTTGCCGTTCGACTTGTGCCTTGACCGTTGCGCCCTTTCCTTTGCCCTTTGACCTTTGCCCTTTGACCTTGTGTAATTCGCACCTGTGACTCTCTCCCCGGGTTCACGTTTTGGTGCGTACGAAGTCGTTGAGCCGGTGGGTGCCGGCGGTATGGGCGAGGTGTATCGGGCGCGGGACGTGCGCCTCGATCGCAACGTCGCCCTGAAGGTACTGCCGCAGGCGTTCACGCGTGACGCCGAACGGCTCGCGCGCTTCGATCGTGAAGCCAGAGTCCTCGCCTCACTCAATCATCCCGGCATCGCTGCGATCCACGGCATCGAAGAGTGCGATGGACAGCGCGCGCTCGTCCTCGAATTCGTCGAGGGCGGTACGCTCGCCGATCGCCTGCTTGCCAAGCGTGCGCTGTCGATCGACGAAACGCTCGACCTGGCGCGACAGATTGCCGATGCGCTCGATGTGGCTCACGAGCGGGGCATCGTGCATCGCGATCTGAAGCCATCGAATGTCGGTCTCACGTCGAGCGGCGCCGTCAAGGTGCTCGACTTCGGCGTGGCGAAGACCCGGCCCACGCAACTGTCGCTCGAGACCGTCGAAGACGATCGCGACACGATGTTTGCGGGGACAGTGGGGGTCACAGCCGCCGGACGCGTGATCGGCACTGCCGCCTACATGAGCCCCGAACAAGCGCGCGGTCAGACGGTGGACAAGCGCGCCGATATCTGGGCGTTCGGCTGCGTCATCTTCGAGATGCTCACCGGATCTGCCGCGTTTGGTGGCGCAACCGTCTCCCACACCGTCGTAGCGGTGCTGGAGCGCGACCCCAATTGGAAGGCCCTCCCAGTCAGCGTCCCGCCACACCTGCGTCGTCTCATCGAGCGATGTCTGCAGAAAGATGTGCGTCGCCGTCTGCGCGATATCGGCGACGTGCAGGACTATCTGACGCCGGTGACGGCGACCGACTCCGCTCAGACGCGATCCGCGACGCGCGCACCGGCGGTGGATTTCCAGCGTCTCACCGACGAAGTCGGTATCAACGAATCGCCGGCGATTTCTCCCGACGGCAAGATGGTGGCCTTCGTCGCCGCTGCGGACGGGCGGCAGCACGTGTGGCTCCGTCTGCTGACGGGTGGCGCACCTCTCCAGATCACGAGAGACGACGCCGACCATCTGTATCCGCGCTGGGCGCCGGACTCGAGCTCGCTGATCTACTACACGCCACCCGACAATCCCAGCGACGAGGGCGCGCTGTGGGAGATATCGGCACTCGGCGGTCTTCCGCGGCCAATCACCGGCTCCATGGGTGGCGGCGACATCAGTCATGACGGGCGGCGCATTGCGGTATTTCGCGCCGACGAAGGCCGCGCCGTGTTGACGACGGTGGCGCGGAATGGATCCGATCCGCATCCGGTGGCGCAGGTGCCGCGGGGGTATCTGTGGCAGGCACCGCGCTGGTCGCCCGACGATGAGTGGCTCGCCTTTCATGGCCGGGGACTGACGATTTGGGACGAAGTGCTCTGGATCGTTTCAGCGCGCGGCGGTGAGCCGCGAGCGATCGCGCGTGCGACGTTCATGCGGGGCGCCGCGTGGCTGCCAGAGCAGGACGCTCTCGTCTACAGCTCCTCGAAGGGCAGCACGCTGCCGTACCCGCCGACATTTAATCTGCGCATCGTCAGTAAGGACGGATCGACGGATACACAAATCACATCGGGTGACGTCTCGTTCGTCGAGCCTGACGTGCACGCATCCGGCCGGCTCGTGGTGTGCCGCCTTCGCTCTGAATCGGACATCTGGAAATGTCCGGTCAGCGGTTCAGCCGCCGAGAACACCCGCGCGATGACACGCGTGACCCGACAGACCGGACAAGTGCAGACGCCGTGGATCAGCCCTGATGGCTCAGAGTTGGTCTATCTCTCCGACAATGGAGGACACGCGAATCTGTGGGTGATTCGCACCGACGGAACGCGAGCGCGCCAGATCACCTTCGAGCGCGATCCGGCGATCACGATCGGCGTGCCGAAATGGTCGCCGGCGGGTGACGCGATCGTCTACATCGTGAACCGCGATCTGCCGCAGCTCTGGGTGATCCGTCCCGATGGCCGCGGGGCGCGCAAACTCGTCGAGCGCGGGTTCTGGCCATCCTGGGGCGATGACGGCACGTGGCTGTATTACACGCCGAACGTGAATGCCGAGCGATACACCATCGAGAAGGTGCCGATCGGCGGGGGGACGCCAGTGCCGGTTCGGGGCGAGAACAATGCAACCGCGGCGACCGTTGGTCGTGGAGTCCTGTACTTTGCGGCGCTCGTCGCGCCTGAACTCGGCAGTCTCGACTGGGAGATTCGGCGAGCGTCTCCTGAAGATGGTCCATCGGAGCTGGTGAGTCGCATCGCCGCGAATCGCTTGCCGTTCTGGTCCCTGTATATCCACCCGTCTCTCTCGAGAGACGGGCGATGGCTTGCCCAGGCGCTCACTGATGGGGCCACGACGAACATCTGGGTATTGTCAACGGAGGATGGATCGTGGCGACAGGTGACCGACTTCACAGAGCCCACGTATATCCTGCGTCAAGTGTCGTGGTCGCCGGACGGGCAATATCTCTACGCCTCGGTCTCGAAGAACAACGGCGATGTGGTGATCTACGACGGACTGATCTGAGTCCGCGCGCGCGGCGCTAGCCCGGAAAATTCTCTGCGTCCATGACCCGTTTCGCCTGCGCAAGGTGGCGACGGGAGTGGGCGACCATCAGTTGGAATCCTGAGCCCAGCGGAATGCGCAGCCACCCGTTCGACGGCACGCGGACGCGCGCCCGGGCGAGATCGACGCCATTGGCCTGACGCAGGCGGTCGATGTACTGCACCTGATACGCACGAAACGCGTTCAGAATCTCTCGTCGCGTGCGGCCGGCCGCCGGCTGTACGTCGTTCGGTGCCTTGAGTCGCAGTGGGAGATCGCTGAACCGCACTGACAGGCGTCCCAGCCAGTTGTATTTGAATGGACCTTCGCCATAGACGCCGCGGCGGATGGCGTCGGAGATCCCTTCGTCGAGCGTGGGCAGGTAGACGCGCGCCGTCGCGTTCAGGTGGTCGAGGCACTCGGCGATCGACCAACCCTCGGGCACAGGTCGCCACATGAACTGTTCGTCAGAAAGCGGATTGGTCAAAGCATCCGCCTCCGCCGAGAGCTGTTCGAATTGGTTCCTGAACTGATCGATCTCTGGGGCGAGCGTTGGTCGCCCTGGCGTTGCCATGGATCGGTGAATTGTAGCAGGGCGCTATCTCTGCCGGGTGCACGCGGCAGGCGTCATTCTGCAGCCTGGCGCTGACAGCGGCCACGAAGTGTGAACCCGATACGGGTAGTCCCGTATGCGGTTTCTCGCAGTTTTCACTGGTGCGCCACTTGCAACCTCCGCGCAGGACGTACAAACACGTACGTGAGCCATTGCTGTCGGCGCGGGGTTACACAGATGAGGTCTGCATGTCGAGGCTCCTACCTTTCAGATGCTCTGTGACCGTTCTGGCGTTGTTCGCGATCTGTGGTCTGAGCGCACCGGCCGCCGCGCAGTACTTCGGTCAGAACAAGGTCCACTATCGTTCGTTCGATTTTCAAGTCATGAAGACCGATCACTTCGACATTTATTTTTACGAAAGTGAGCGGCCTGCTATCGACATCGCGGCTCGTATGGCCGAGCGCTGGCGCGTGCGTCTCGAGAAGCTGATGAAGCACGAGCTGAGCGGCCGGCAGCCAATCGTCCTGTACGCCTCGCATACCGATTTCGAGCAGACGAACGTCATCGGCGGCGCGATCGGGGAGGGCACAGGCGGTGTGACCGAGCCTATTCGGCGGCGCATTGTCCTGCCGCTTGCCGGTCCGCTCGCGGACACCGATCACGTCATCGGTCATGAGCTCGTGCACGCGTTTCAGTTCGACATGACGACCGGACCCGACAGCCCGCCCGGACGCAGCGGCATCGATCGTCTTCCGCTCTGGTTCATCGAAGGGATGGCCGAGTACTTCTCGATCGGTCCTGTCGATTCGAACACCGCGATGTGGATTCGCGACGCCGCACGTCAGGAGATGTTGCCGGACATCAAGGATCTGAATAACCCGAAGTACTTTCCGTACCGGTGGGGGCACGCGCTGTGGGCCTACATCGGCGGGAAGTGGGGCGATGATGTCATCCCACAGCTGCTGCTCACGGCGGCGGCCACCGGCGATATCGATGCCGCCTTCGACCATGTCCTCGGTGTGAAGTCGAAAGAACTCTCGTCCGAGTGGCACGCGGCCATCCAGTTGGCGTACGGCGACGTGCTCAGAGACGCCACTCCACCAGATCAGGCCGGCAAAGCCGTGATCACAGGACAGAAGATTGGCGAGGAGCTCAATGTCGGTCCGTCGATCAGTCCGGACGGGCAGTGGATTGCATTCCTCTCGACGCGCAGCCTGTTTTCGACCGACTTGTATCTGGCCGAGGCCGCGACCGGCAAGATCGTCCGCAAGCTGACAAGCACGGCGACCGATCCTCACACGTCAAGCATTCAGTTCATCTACTCGGCGGGCGCGTGGGACAGCGCCAGCAAGCAGATCGCCGTGGGCACCGTGGTCTCGGGCCGGGCCGCGTTGGCGATCTTCGATGCGCAGAAAGGATCACGCACGCGCGAGATTCCGGTACCTGACGTCGATGAGATCCTGAATCCAACCTGGTCGCCGGATGGAAAGGCCATCGCCTTCAGTGCCATGCAGCGTGGTCTGACCGACCTCTTCATCTACGACCTCGCCAACGAGCGCCTGCGACGGCTGACCAACGACCCGTACGCCGAAATTCATCCGGCGTGGTCACCTGATGGCAAGCGCATCGCCTTTGCCACGGATCGACTGACCAGCGATCTCGCCACGCTGTCGTTTGGTCCGTATCGGCTGGCCGCCATCGATGCGGAGACCGGTGCGATCGAACCGATCAAGGGATTCGAGGACGCCAGGCACCTCAATCCGCAGTGGTCACCCGATTCGCAGGCGCTCTATTTCATCTCCGATCGTGGCGGCATTCCGAACGTGTTTCGTGTCGGCCTTGATACGCAGGCTGGATCGAACGTGACGCAGTTGACGACCCTCGCGACGGGCGTGAGCGGGATCACGGCGACGAGTCCGGCACTGTCGGTCGCGTCGCGCACGGGCACCGTGGCCTTCAGCGTCTATCAGGACAGCAAGTACGACATTTTCACGGCGAATGGCGGACCCGGTCGGCCACTGGCACCGGTGACGCAGAACGCCGCAATACTGCCACCGGTCGATCGCAAGCCCAGCCAGGTGGCGGAGCTGCTCTCTTCGTCCACCATTGGTTTGCCCGAGCCGCAGACAGCGCCGGAGATCGTGCCCTACAGCGCCAAGCTCCACGTCGAAGGTGTGGCGCAGCCAGTCGTCGGCGTCGGCGTCAGCCGCTTCGGGACGTCGTTCGGCGGCGGTCTCGCGCTGTCGTTCTCTGACATGCTGCGGAACCACACGCTGGTCACGGCGTTTCAGATCAACTCGGGCCTGGGGGGAAATACCAGCTTCAAAGACATCGGAATGCAGGTCGGGTACTTCAATCAAGCCAATCGGTGGAATTGGGGAGTGGTCGGCGGACAGGTGCCGTATCTGAGCAGCGGCTTCCAGAGCTCGCTCAGTCAGCGACCCAATGGCGACGTCGTTCAGACCGATCAACTGTTCGTCTTCCGCCAGACCGAACGCAGTGCCTCCGGTGTCGTCGCCTATCCATTCAATCGCGCTTCGCGCCTCGAACTACAGGGCGGTGCGAGTCAGATCTCGTTCGATCAGATCGTGACCACGCAGTCGTACTCACGAATCACGGGACAGGTGTTCCAGAACGACACCGAGACGACGTCGCTCGGCGACACCTTGTCTCTCGGCACATCGTCGGCCGCGTACGTGTTCGACACGTCGATCTTCGGCGCGACCAGCCCGGTGCAGGGACAGCGGTCGCGCTTTGAAGTGTCGCCAACGTTCGGCTCACTGAACTTCACCGGTTTCCTGGCGGACTATCGCCGCTACTTCATGCCGGCGCCCTTCTACACGGTTGCGGTGCGTGCGATGCACTACGGCCGGTACGGTCGCGACTCCGACGACACGCGCATCTTTCCGCTCTACATCGGGTATCCGTGGCTGGTGCGCGGGTACGACGTCGGCAGCTTCTCGTCTGACGAGTGCGTTGGCGACGGAACGACCTCGTGCGCGGCGATCGATAAACTGACCGGAAGCCGCATGCTGATCGGCAATGTCGAGTTCCGCTTCCCGCTGCTGCGTCCGTTTGGTGTGTCAGGCAACATGTATGGGCCTGTGCCGGTTGAAGTCGCGTTCTTCGCCGATGGTGGCACGGCGTGGCAAAGCGGCGAGCGCCCGGGGGTCTTGGGTGGCTCACGGGGCGGTGTCGCGTCGGCCGGAGTCGCACTCCGCGTGAACATCTTCGGCTTCGCCGTCGGCGAGCTCGACATCGCCAAGCCCTTCCAGCGGCCGCGTCAGGGCTGGCAGTTTGGATTCAATCTGATGCCTGGCTGGTAGGATCGTCGGGTGGAGGGAAGGAGGCCTTATGCAGTCGCGATTGTTCTCATTCGTCGTCGTATGTGCGCTCGCGCTGTTGCCGATCTCTGCGGCCGCTCATCATGGATGGGCCGGCAATGCTGATGAGGAGTTTGAGTTGTCCGGCACGGTCGCCGCTCCGCTCAGCATGGTAG